>NZ_JAWJBP010000003.1:0-393082 GCF_046535935.1 Tritonibacter sp. SIMBA_163 | reverse complement strand
TCCAGCGTCACCGCCGTGCCCGAGACCTCCGACTGATCCGCACCCGCATTCGCTGTCGGCGCCGCGTTGGCGGGCGGTGTTGACCCCACCGAGCCATCGGAGTCTGACGCAGTTGCGCTGATGGCTGACCCGTCAAAGGTGCCTGACAGATCACAGTCAGGTGTGATACCAGCACCCGAGCAAGAGATATTGTTTATTTGCACGCCTTCCGTGAGCGTAATTCCTTCGAACACCACCGCGCCGAACGATGTGGCATTGGCCGGGACAGCTTCGTAGTAGCCGACATTGAAGTCGCCATTAATCGCGTCAAACTGGATTTGGATCACATCCGAGGTCGCTGCAGGTTCGGCGTGGGTGCATTGATCAAGAGTCAGGTCCAACCAGACCTCTCCACCGTTGGGCGGGATGTTATTGAGTGGAGGACAATCGTTGTACTGCGCCTGCGCGGGCACCGCTGCCGTGAACCAGAGCATCACGCCAACGAGCGTCGGGAGGCAGTTTCGCGTCAGCCTGGATATCAGGTGAGCGCGTTGACAGATCTGGCCGTTTCGGCGTCCTAGCCCAAGGAATGTCGCAATCAAATATCCGAACGAGAACGTCATGTCTGCCAGTTCCATTTAAGAAGTTGCCCAAGACGGCGATTTAAGATCACACCAACAGTAACAATTTCAAGTTGATTACTTATGCACCTCAAAATTGATATTTCACACAACCCCTAGCAGTCAATTGCCCGATTAAGAAATCCTTCAAACTCAAAGTTCATTGTTTTTTGCCAATTGGAATGATTGAGGTTTCTCAAGCAGATCTGATCAATGAGCAACCTCAACCTTTTGAATGAAGCGCAATTGCAGCGTCTGAGAGCTGCTCTTTTCGGAGAGCCACGGCACCTCCTGCATTGATGATCTGCGCATCTGGAGCGGAATAGTTTCCCTCCATCGCAATAGCTTGCGATGGAGGGACGCTTCTCAGGGACACGTACCGCACAGTTGAGAGGACCGTGGCTCCATTGGGGCCGCGTAGGTCCCTGAAACGCCCTACAGAAGCGGAAGCGCTGAAGCGATAGAGGCATCGTCGCGCAGAGGCTGGCCAGCTTGCCCGCCGATCATGGTGAAAAGAGAACTATCATGAGCGAAGCAACATATCGCAAAGCGCAGCGCACGGCGGCCAGCCTCTCGATGAAACAGAGGGGCGCAGACGCCTGAACCGCCGAACCAAGGGCGTCATGAACATGAAACTGCATGCCACCTGCAACAGCCATGGGCGCACTTAGAAACGCCGGACAGGTCAGCGATCACGTCGGCACGCGGACTTAGTGCCGCGGCCTGCCAAAGGTCAGATGGATGCTCGGAAGGGGGGGGCTATGACACAATCCGACTCAGAAAAGTCCTGAAGAACGCGAGGATACGCCCCCGTCAAAAAACGACAGGCTTCGTGCCGTAAATCAGCGAAGCTTTACAGGTTGCTTGGTCGATAAAATCGACAAAACCGCGGGCCTCTTCAGCGAAAGGATCACCTTCCGCTGAAGAGATGCAATGTCAGGGAAGAAGTGACAAGCGCTTGAGAAAGAGGGATTTCACAGCCTCCGCATCAACGCCCATCGCCACATGCGTGTCGCCGCGAGCATCTTCTGCAACGCGGGTCTCACCGGATGTTTCTTGTTCGGTCGACACCGTGACCTTCACCGCGCGCGTCTCAAACAGCTCTGCATGGGTGCAGGCGATCACTGCGGCCGGATCGTGCAGGGAACAGCCATTGAGGTTTGCAACTTCCTGATAGAACTTGATGTAAAAGACGCTCATCTCCTTGAGCATGCCGCCTAGATCGGGCGAACGCTCCTTGATGGCGTCGAAATCCTCGGGCGTGCAGAGGATCTTCAGCGTTACATCCAAGCCCACCATGACCACCTTGCCCGCAGCCGCCGCGAACACCACTTCCGCCGCATGCGGGTCGTGGTAGATGTTGGCTTCGGCGTGAGGAGTGATGTTGCCGCCCGCCTCGAGCGAGCCGCCCATGATGACGATCCGTTTGCAATTCTTGACGAATTGCGCGTCACGCTGGATGGCGACGGCGATGTTGGTCAAGGGCCCGATAGGACACACCACCAGCTCGCCTTTGTGCTCCCGCGCCATGCGGATCAGGAAATCGGCGGCGTCTTCGGCCACAGCGGCGCCCTTGGGCGTGGCGGCGGGTATTTCTCCAAAGCCCTCATCACCATGCACATGAGCAGAGGGCTCGAACGGCGGCAGCACCAGCGGCTGTTCGGCGCCATGGGCCACCGGCAGGTCCAGTTCTGCTGCCTCCAGCAGGCGCAACGCGTTGCGGGTGGCGGTCTTGGTGGTCACGTTGCCAAAGATCGTCGTCAGGCCCAGAAGCTCGATATCCGGGGCGGCGGCGGCATAGAAAATCGCCATGGCATCGTCGATGCCGGGATCCGTGTCGATGATGAGTTTTGTTGTCATTGTTATCCCTACCACTGAATAATTGGATGGGTGTAGCAATGTGTTAGCGGCAACTCAAGCGCCTGCCGCGTTCGGCGAGGCGAAACACCAGTTCCAGAAAAATGCCCGCCTTTTTTCAAAGACGGGCATTGCGGACCATTCGGTTCAGAGCGCGCCGGTCAGGTGTTGAACAGGAAGTGCAGCACGTCGCCATCCTTGACGATGTAGCTTTTGCCCTCTGCGCGCATCTTGCCCGCTTCCTTGGCACCGCTCTCGCCGCCACAGGCGATGAAATCATCATAGGCGATGGTCTCGGCGCGGATGAAGCCTTTCTCAAAATCGCCGTGGATCACACCAGCCGCCTGGGGCGCGGCAGTGCCGGTCTTGATAGTCCAGGCACGGGCTTCCTTGGGGCCGACGGTGAAATAAGTCTCGAGGTGCAACAACTCGTAGCCTGCGCGGATCAGACGGTCGAGACCCGCCTCCTCCAGCCCCATTTCGTCGAGGAACATCTGCGCCTCTTCCGATTCCAGCTGGCTGATTTCCTCTTCGATCTGCGCCGAAATGATCACATGGCTGTTACCTTGGGCCGCCGCCATCTCTGCCACTTTGGCGGAATGGGCGTTGCCGTCAACGCTCTCGCTCTCACCGACATTGCAGACATAAAGCACCGGTTTGGTGGTCAGAAGCTGCAGCATCGTCCAGGCCTTTTGGTCGTCCGCGTCGACCTCCACCAGCCGGGCCGGTTTGCCATCTTCCAGCATCGCCTGCGCGGCGGCCAGCAGCCGGTCCTGCTGCTGGGCCTCCTTGTCGTTGCCCTTCAGCTTGCGCACCAGGTTGGCGCGGCGTTTTTCGATGCTTTCAAGGTCGGAGAGCATCAGCTCGGTCTCGATGGTGTCAGCGTCGGCAACCGGGTCGACGCGGCCATCCACGTGAGTGACGTCACCATCCTCAAAACACCGCAAAACATGGGCGATCGCGTCCACTTCGCGAATATTGGCGAGGAACTGATTGCCCAGCCCTTCGCCCTTGGAGGCGCCCTTCACAAGGCCTGCAATATCGACAAACGTCATCCGCGTCGGGATGATCGATTTCGATTGCGCGATCCCGGCCAGTTTCTCCAATCGGGCGTCGGGAACTCCCACCTCGCCCACGTTCGGCTCGATCGTGCAGAACGGAAAATTTGCCGCCTGCGCCGATGCGGTCTTGGTCAGTGCGTTGAACAGGGTCGACTTGCCGACGTTCGGCAGACCCACGATTCCCATTTTAAAGCCCATACCGGCCTCCTGATGCCATTTGGGAGCCAGCACTTAGGCTCTATCTGCCATTTTCGCAAGCGCACAGCGTCTGAGCAGGCGGCTCATAACTGTTGACACATAGCTGTCACATTCCTTTATCCTGATTTCACGCAACCCGCAGGCCGATGCGCCACGCGCCGGCAGCCCCAGTTCGCGAGGATCTCATGCGCAGACTTGTAACCACGTTTGCCCTTCTCCCGTCTCTGCTCTTCACATCTGTAGCACAGGCTCAGGAACTTGTTTTCGGCTTCGGGCATGCCGACTTCCTTGCGGAACAGGCCGACGATGGCGCCTATCTTTCAGCCGATTACCTCGGCACGCGAGACTGGCGCCTGCTCGGGTTTGATGCGGGACTTGGTGTCACCGCACAGGTGCATGAAACAGGTGACATTTTCCTCGGCGGCGGCCTTCAGGCCCAGCGCGACCTGGGACGGCGTTGGTTTATCGAGGCCAGCGTGATGCCGGGGGCGTTCTTCGAGGGGGAAAAAGCCAATGATCTCGGTTCTACCTTCGAGATCCGCTCGCTCGTTGGTATCGGGCGCGAGCTGCGCGGCGGGCGTCGTCTGTCGCTGGCATTCACACATATCTCCAACGCCTCCATTGGCGACCAGAATCCAGGCCTCAACGCCATCAGTTTGCGCCTTCACGTCCCCCTGCGACATCGCGCAAGAAACTGAGCTTTCCAAGACGGCTTAAAGTTAAACATCGCCCTGAGGTCTCGTCGGGATTGATTTTGCCGGGAAGTTTCGGCACATCAAACCAAGCAACAGAGATCTCAGAAGGCCCGCACATGACCCGTCCCACCACACGTATCGACGCCAAATTTGCCGAACTGTCTGCAGCGGGCAAAAAGGCCTTCGTCACCTATGTGATGGCGGGCGACCCCGACTATGACACTTCATTGGAAATGGTCAAAGGCCTGCCCGGCGCTGGCGTAGACATCATCGAACTCGGCCTGCCCTTCACTGATCCGATGGCCGACGGCCCGACCATTCAGCTTGCCGGGCAACGTGCGCTGGAAGGCGGCATGACTTTGGAGCGCACGCTCCAATTGGCGCGCGACTTCCGCAAAGAGGACGACACAACGCCGATCGTGCTGATGGGCTACTATAATCCGATCTATTCTCGCGGTGTGGAGACATTCCTTGCCGATGCCAAGGCTGCAGGCATCGACGGGCTGATCGTGGTAGATTTGCCGCCCGAGGAAGACAGCGAGTTGTGTCTGCCTGCCCAGGCAGCGGGTCTCAACTTCATCCGGCTGGCCACACCCACCACCGACAACGCCCGCCTGCCGCGCGTGCTGCAAAACACCTCCGGATTTGTCTACTATGTTTCGATCACCGGCATCACCGGTGCGGCAGAGGCCGAAGCATCGGATGTTGGCCCAGAGGTGTCGCGCATCAAAGCGGCGACCGACCTGCCCGTGATCGTAGGCTTTGGTATCAAAACACCGGAGCGCGCACAGACCATTGCGTCGATCTCTGACGGCGCCGTAGTGGGCAGTGCCATCGTTGCCGAAATTGGTGCCGGAAAATCCGCGTCCGAGGTGCTCGCTTTCGTGAAATCACTTGCGGATGGCGCACACGCGGGCTGACCCCGGCGTCCTGACACAGAATGCTAAACGGCGGCCAAGCGGGCCGCCGTTTAGCATTCTGCTGCTGAGCGTCGCCCGGGGACGAGGTTTAAGCGCTATCTTCGACGATTGGAGCATCCAGCAAGGCCTGCGCCATCACGCGAAGCAGGCGGTCCTTACGGATCGGCTTTGCCACATGGTAGTTCATACCGCTCTCAAGATAATGCCTGACTTGATGCACCAGCGCATTCGCCGAGACAGCAATGATCGGTACCGGCGTGCGATCCTGTGCACGTTCCTCGGCCCGGACCTGCCCGGCTGCAGTCACCCCATCCATCAACGGCATATTCACGTCCATCAGCACCAGATCGGGCTCGACCCGACGACAGGCCTCAACCGCTTGCTCGCCGTTCTCGACCCAAAGAAGATCCAGATCATGGTGGCGCAGGATATGGTGAAGCACCATGCGATTGGTGCGATTGTCCTCTGCCACGAGGACCCGCCAGCGCCGCCGGGCGATCACGTCCACATCCGCCTTCTGATCCGGTTCAGGCGTCTTTTCCAGCGGCGTGGCACGCGACACGCGGAAGGTGGCGCAAAATTCGCTCCCGTCGCCCATGGCACTTCGGCACTCCAGCTCACCGCCCATGCGCAGACAGATCTGGCGCGAGATCGCCAAGCCCAGTCCGGTTCCACCATGGTTGCGATGCACGCTGGCATCGGCCTGCACATAAGGCTGAAACAATCTCTCGACCTGCGCCTGCGACAAGCCGACACCGGTATCCCGCACTGTCACCGACAAGATCAGCGTGCCGTCCTGATGGTCCGTCAAATCAGCTGTCAGGGTGATCGCGCCACGATCAGTGAACTTCGCCGCATTGGACAGCAGATTTGTCAGCACCTGCTGAAATCGGGTCGGGTCGATATTCACCCAAGTCCCGCCAGCTGAAAGCGCACCACCATAAAGGCGGGTGAAATCCAACCCCTTCGCCTCCATTCGAGGCTGAAACTGGCGACAGACCGCATCCAGAAGATCCACCACGTCGATAGGCAGACGCTCCAGCTCCAGCTTGCCCTCTTCGATCTTCGACAGGTCAAGGATGTCATCAACAATACTGAGCAACAGGCGCCCGCTCTCGCGCAGGACATCGAGGATCTGCGCCTGCTCCTCGACCAGCGTGGTATCCGCCAGAGCCGAAGCCATACCCAGAACTCCGTTCAGAGGCGTACGGATCTCATGGCTCATGGTGGCGAGAAACTGTGTTTTGGCAGCGCTTTCCGCCTCTGCCTCGGCCCGATCACGTGCGAGGTCCTCTGTGCGTTCCTTCACCATCCGGTCCACTTGTCGCGCCAATGCCACCAGCGATCCATTGGCGCGGCGCAACGACTGGGACTTGCGCTCCAGCTGTGATTCCAGCTCCGCGCTCCGTTCCCTCTCCCGCTCCAACTCGATGAGAAGGTCACGATAGGACGGGTCATCTGACGCGCGTTCGGGCACCAATGGATCCTCGGGACGCAGTGTCATGACGGTCTCTGAGGGGCGGCTTCGGGACACATTGGACAACGACGCAGGGGCACGCGATGCAAAGGCACACGCGGCGCACGGGCAACCAGGGCGGCAATATCCCCGTCGTCCAGATTCGATATGAACACAACCTTCACGTTGCTTCTACCTCCAGAAGATGCCGCAGCCGTTAGGCCCTGTCTGCATGGATAAATTCCAGGCAGGACACGCATCAGGTCTAAAATCAAGAAACGACCCCGAGCGCTCTGCACGCGGGGCGGCATAAATTCAAAGCTGCGCACTGGTCAGCTCATGAAACTCCGGCAATTCTCCAGAAGCTTCGCAGGTGTCCGGTCCGCATATCATGACATCGCGATTCCGGCAGGTGTCCGTCAATAAACTTGCACAAAACCGTAAATGCAAGATTACGATGGCCTCGCTTGCCATGCCAGCGTCAGATTGGTAAGAAAACATTACCAGTCGCGCGCACGTCGAGGAGTTTATTCATGCCCGTCATTACCAATATAGAGGATCTGAAGCGCATCTACGCGCGGCGTGTGCCAAAGATGTTCTTCGATTATGCCGAGAGTGGCTCCTGGACCGAACAGACCTTTCGCGACAACACCACCGATTTCGAGCAAATTCGCCTGCGTCAACGCGTGGCTGTAGACATGGCCGGCCGCTCCACCGCCTCTCGAATGATCGGACAGGAGGTGGCCATGCCTGTGGCCTTGGCGCCCGTGGGGCTGACCGGCATGCAATCCGCCGATGGCGAGATCAAGGCCGCCCGTGCCGCAGAAGCCTTCGGCGTGCCTTTCACGCTGTCGACAATGTCAATCAATTCCATCGAAGAGGTGGCCGAGGCAACCACCAAGCCCTTCTGGTTCCAGCTATATACGATGAAGGACGAGGACTATATGCGCCGCCTGATCGGGCGCGCCAAGGCCGCCAATTGCTCGGCCCTGGTGATCACCCTCGACCTGCAAATCCTCGGCCAGCGTCACAAGGATCTGAAGAACGGCCTCTCCGCGCCACCGAAGCTGACACCGCGGACCATCGCGAACCTGATGACCAAATGGGCCTGGGGGATCGAAATGTTGAGCGCGAAGCGGCGCAACTTCGGCAATATTGTCGGCCATGTTGAAGGCATTTCCGATGCCTCATCACTCGGCGCATGGACCGCCGAACAATTCGACCCCTCGCTCGACTGGGGCAAGATCGAAAAGCTCAAGGAGATGTGGGGCGGCAAGGTGATCCTGAAGGGCATCCTCGATGAGGAAGATGCCAAGATGGCCGCCAAGGTTGGTGCGGATGCGATTACTGTGTCCAACCACGGTGGCCGCCAGCTGGATGGCGCATTGTCATCGATTCGCATGCTGCCCCAGATCATGGATGCGGTCGGCGACCAGGTCGAAGTGCATCTGGACAGCGGCATTCGCTCCGGCCAGGACGTGCTGAAGGCGCTGGCGCTTGGCGCCACCGGCACGATGATCGGGCGCGCCTTTGTTTACGGGCTTGGCGCCATGGGGCAACAGGGCGTCACCCGAGCGCTGGAGGTCATCCACAAGGAACTGGACACCTCGATGGCACTCTGCGGCGAGAAATCTGTCAGCAATCTTGGACGACACAATCTAATGGTGCCAGAGGATTTCACTGGTCGCTGGGCCTGAACGCCCAGACCTAGGCCACCACACCCGCCCTGCGCGCCGAGGCCCGCAGAGCGGGCACCAGAATGGCGGTGATGCACAGGAGCATTCCGCCCATCATCGCCAAGGCCAGCCGCAATCCAAAAGCTTCCGCCATGAACCCGATCACCGGCGGGCCGATAAAGAAACCGCAGTAGCCAATCATCACCATGCGCGAAATCGCGGCACCGCGCAGTCGGGATGGGATCGCCTTCCCCACCCAAGCCAACGCAGTTGGGCCAATGACCGACACACCCAGCCCAAGAATTGCAAACCCTGCATAGGCCAGCCCCTGCACCGGCGCGAAAGCGGCCAGCAAGAGCCCGAAAGCCGCGAGTGCTGCCGCGATCTGCATCAGCTTGCCTTCGGCAATACGGCGCACCACCTCCTGTCCGGACAAACGCCCGATCCCCATAGTCAGACCAAGGATCGCCGGCCCGATCGCACCTTCGGCGGCACTGGCTCCAAAGGCGCGCTCCAGGTGTAGGGCAGACCAGTTTTCCGTCGCCTGTTCCGCAGTGAAGGCGATCAACACGATCACCCCTGCCAGAACGACCATCAGCCCCGGCAACGCCGCAGACGATGTGCCATCCTCTTCGCCAGTGCGGTCTGATGGCACCGCATCGCGCATGCCAAGCGCCAGCAGCGCCGACACCGCAAGAATTCCCGCAAAGCACCAAATCGGCGGCACACCAGCCTCCCGTACCAGCCCGGCCACCAACGCGGCCAGCGCATAGGCCAGCGAAAACAAACCGTGATTGAGGTTCATCAGCGACCGCCCCGTGCGGGCTTCCAACCCGCTGAGCCGCGCGTTCATCACCACGTCCAGCAGACCAGCGGCTCCGGAGGCCACGAACATGGCCGCTGCAAAGGTGACCCAACTGTACGCCAACCCCGGCAACAGAAACGCTGCGGCCAACATCAGAGCGCAAATCACCATGGCTGCCGGACCAAGCCTTCGATCCACCCGCGGCGCCAGCCACATCGCGCCAACGGCCCCCACGGCCCCGACAAGAAGTGCCAGACCAAATTCGGCGTCGCCCAATCCCGCCTGTGACTTCAGTTGCGGCGCATAGGCTGCGAAGGCTCCGACACAGAACCCCATGACAGCAAAGGCCCGCCCATGCACCGCGCTGGTGCGCATATCCGTAAAAAATTCCATGCGCGTGAGGATGCACAGTGCGCACGGCGCCACAATCGGCAAATTGTACCGCTACAGATCTGGTCCATAGGTCTCGGCAGGGCTATGCCAATGAACATGCTGATCTTCACGCCCCAAGCTCTCGCATTTGTCGCGATTCCCAAAACCGGGACCACCGCCATAGAGCAGGCGTTGCGCCCGCACGCGGACATCGTGTTTCGCGGCGCCCGCAAGCATATTTCCACCAAGCGCTTTCACCGCAAGGTCCGCCCGTTCATCAGCGAAACCTTCGACGTCGCCCTGGAGAGCTTTGCGGTGCTGCGCGAGCCCGAGGACCAGATCCGCAGCTGGTATAAATATCGCACGCGTGACGAGATCAGGGACAAACCGGAATATTCTGGCCACTTGACGTTCGAAGAATTTGTCGAGGCGCTCCTCTCCGAGACCCCTCCCCCTTGCACCCAGATCGGCAGCCAGCTTCGCATGCTCAGCGGGCGCGGCGGACGGCTTCTGATTGACCATTTGTTCGCCTACGAACGTTGGGACCGACTGGAAACCTTTCTGAGTGAACGGTTCGAGCAGAGAATCACCTTCGAACCACGCAACGTATCACCACAGGTGCCGACAGAGCTGTCAGAGCAGACCCGTGCGCGCTTGCGTGTGGCGCGCGCGGCAGAGTTCGACCTTCATGCACGTCTGATGGAGTCTGACGGGAAACTGGCGCCGAGACAGGCAAAAGCGGCAGTTTAGGGCTTTCCAAACAGGGCTTTTCCGTCTAACAGAGCGGCTTCACGCGGGGTGACAGCCTTGGAGGCACCCCCGATTATATATGGAGAATAAAAATGGCGAATGAGATTCCTGATCTCGTATGCCAGGAACGCGCGGGGACGGGCAAGGGCGCCGCTCGCGCTGCACGCCGTGCGCATCTGGTTCCTGGAGTTGTATTTGGTGGTGACGTGGATCCGCTGGCGATTCAGATCCCCTACAACGAACTGCTGAAAAAGCTGAAAGCCGGCCGCTTCAAGTCGACCCTGTTCAACCTCAAGGTTGAAGGCCACGACGATGTGCGCGTGATCTGCCGCGACGTCCAGCGTGACATCGTCAAAGACCTGCCGACCCACTTCGACCTGATGCGTCTGCGTCGCACCTCGAAGATCAACCTGTTCATCCCCGTTGAGTTCATCAACGAAGAAGAATGTGTTGGCCTCAAGCGTGGCGGTGTCCTGACCGTTGTCCGCGCCGAAGTCGAACTGGTCGTGACCGCCGGTGACATTCCGGAAAAACTGACCGTAGACCTCGCAGGCAAGGCCATCGGCGATGTGATTCACATCTCCGACGTCACCCTGCCCCAGGGCTCCAAGCCGACCATCGACCGTGACTTCGTGATCGCGAATGTCTCTGCTCCGTCCGGCCTGAAATCCGCGGACGATGAAGCCGAGGACGAAGCCGAAGAAGCGGAAGCGGCTGCAGAAGAATAAGATCTCGCCCATTCCGGGCTGACGATTTTACAGAACGGGTCCCTCGCGGGGCCCGTTTTTATGTGCCGACTATTGAGGTGTCAGACCTGCTGCATGCGGCGGCGACGCGGCGGGCAGACCCACAACCGCTTGCCACCTTCTGAGGTCGCCTCACGGGCCGTCGTAGGTTGCCAATGCGCCGCCGTTGACGAGATGCGTCAGAAGCTGATCGCGCGCGTAGCGGTCTCGCTGTTTGATCGCGACAGCCTCTTGCGCGGTCAGCTCGCGACGCTCAAACCCCTGTTCCGACAGACAATCATCCACCGCATCAATCGCGCCATGACGTCGGGTGTGTTCTTCCCCGCTCGCCGCAGCGATTGCGCCGGGCAAAATACCGAGAAAGATCATCGAGGCGATATAGCTGGACGTCACCGCCGCCTTTCCGCCCTTCGGTCCCTGCGGCGCACAAAACGCCAACGACTGGCGCGCTTCGAAGACGGAGCTTCCGGTCTTAGTGGGCACCGACGGCCCCGGCTCCACCGCGCAGCCAGCCACAACTGTGCCGATGAGGAGCGCCGCAACGCCCCGCGCTCGCCCCCGAGAGCCATTCGTGCAGTCGCGTTGGTCCCGTTTCAAAAGTACTTTAAACATAATTATTGCCCCTAAATCCCCACACCATACCGCACAAACGGCACAGCCTTCGCAAGATCTGACAAACGTATTGGACCAATTTGTGGCAGAACTCGCGCGAAAGGAAGCCGACTGCCGACACTGGATTCTTGCCGACAAAACAGGCATCACTGCACCAACAGGAACCAGCGGAGCACATCATGAAACTCTTCGTCGGCCTCGGCAATCCGGGCGCGAAATATGCGGGCAACCGCCATAATATCGGCTTTATGGCGCTGGACCAGATCGCGGCGGATCATGGCTTTTCACCGTGGAAGGCCAAGTTTCAGGGACAGCTGAGCGAGGGAAGCATAGGTCGCGAAAAGTCCATTCTGCTGAAACCTCAGACCTTTATGAACAACTCCGGCCAGTCCGTCGGCGAAGCACTGCGGTTCTTCAAACTCACACCAGCCGATGTGATGGTGTTCCATGACGAGCTGGATCTGGCACCGGGGAAATGTCGTGTGAAACAGGGCGGCGGCCACGCCGGTCACAACGGGTTGCGTTCGATCCATGCTCATATCGGGGCGGACTACGGGCGCGTCCGTCTGGGCGTTGGTCATCCGGGGCATAAGGATGCTGTGGCAGGCTACGTGCTGCGGGACTTCCCAAAAGCGGATCAG
Organism: Tritonibacter sp. SIMBA_163; assembly: GCF_046535935.1. NCBI lineage: Bacteria > Pseudomonadati > Pseudomonadota > Alphaproteobacteria > Rhodobacterales > Paracoccaceae > Tritonibacter > Tritonibacter sp. SIMBA_163. The sequence goes on along the minus strand of NZ_JAWJBP010000003.1, from coordinate 380,694 downwards.
GGCTGGCTCGACGACCTCCTGCGCGGCATCGCCGACGGCGCCCCCTCGCTCGCCCTTGGGGATAGCGGCAAGTTCATGAACGCGGTCGCCCTGCGCGTCGCACCACCGCGAAGCTCGACCGGAACCGAGGGCGGCAAACCTGCCAAGCGGACACAGTCGTCCCCGCAAGCCGCGCCGGAAAAAGCGGCTGCGACCAAGGCCGCAACGCCGCCCGCCCCTGAGGCGCCCCTCGCTGAGGACGCCCGTTCGCCGATGCAGAAGCTGCTGGATAAATTCAAGTAACGCGCAGACCCTGGCTACTGCCAAGCCCGGATTGAGCGGCCTTTGACTTGAAGGCGGCCGCCCTATTGGCGTAGGTCAGGGCATCGGCCAGCCGAACGCTTGCGTTGCATCAGCCAGCTTTGCTCCACACATATCTGCAAGAATGGACACTGCCACATGAGCTTTATCGCCATGAACCGATTCAAAATTCGCCCCGGCCGCGAAACCGATTTCGAAACCATCTGGAGAGAACGCGAAAGCCGCCTGCGCGAGATGCCAGGGTTTCGAGAATTTCGCCTGCTCAAGGGCCCCGAGCACGACGATCACACCTTGTACTCCAGCCATGTGATCTGGGAGTCCCGCGCGGATTTTGAGGCCTGGACGAAGTCCGACCAGTTCCGCGCATCCCACCGCGGCGCCGGAAAGCGTGACGGCGAAAGCCCCATTCTGGGTGCCCCACAGTTCGAAGGCTTCGAGACGGTCCTGCACGAAGGCTGAGCACTCTTTTTTCACCGAGGGGGCCGCGCCACGCAGGCGGACCCCTCGGTGAAATGTGGTCTGCTTCGCCCTATGACGCTTCGGTGTGCCCCGGAGGCGCGGCAGGGGATCGACGCAGCTCTTCTGCCGACCACTCTGCATCCTGCCTGTCTTCGGCGCTGTCGAGATCGAACTGCGCCACAGAGGCGCTCAGCTTGTCAGACAACGTATTGATGGCATTGGCTTCCTGCGCCAGCACGCCGGATTGCTCCGCGCTTTGTCGGGCGTCATTCTGCAGGATCGTGGCGGTGTGAGCGTTCTGCGACAGGCGCTCCTCATTACGTGTTGCGTTGCTGCGCACACTGTCGGCCTGTTGCCGCACATCCTCGATGGATCGCGCAACGGACTTGGCCTTGCTGGAGGCGTTGGCCATGCGTTCGGAAACCTGCCCCGCGACACGACGCTGCGAGTCGACTTCAGTGGTGATGCCCTCGACCGAGGCATGAATGGCCTTCATCAATTCCTTGATCCCGGAAATGACAGAAGAGGCATCGTCCGACTGCAATCGCATATTGGAGATCCGGCTTCGGATTTCCTCGGCAGCCATATTGGTTTCTGCAGCCAGGCTGCGCACCTGTGCCGCGACGATGGCAAATCCTTTGCCCGCATCCCCAGCCCGCGAGGCCTCGATCGCCGCATTGATTGCCAGCATATTGGTTTGCATGGTTATCTTCTGAATAAGCCCGACCACAGCCTCGATTTCCTCGGAGGCTTTGGACAACGCTTGCATGGTTTCGACCGCGTCGCCCGACAGCTGGTTGGCCTCATGGGTCACGCCGCTGGTCGAGCTGGCGTTTTGTGAAATATGGCTGATCGACGTCATCATATCCGAAATGGCGTCCGAAACGGCGGTAACCTCGCCCGACATACCCTCAGCGCTGGTCGATATCGTCGTCATCTCCGCCAGGATTTTCTCTGCAAGCGCACGGTTACTGCGCGCCTGCCCCACCACTTCGGTTGAGCTTTCGCTGACACTTCCGGTTAACTCCCCCGTCCGCGCCGCGCCCTCTCGAAAGGAACTGGACAGCGTTTCCAGCCCGGACGAGGACTGTTTCATTTTGCGAGCATTGTCGCGGATATCACAAACCAGAGCGTGCACCTGATCGATGAAGGGATTGAACAGGCCGGCCAGCTCCGCCGCCTCATCCCCGGCGGTTTCATCAAATCGGCGCGTCAGATCGACTCCGTTCTTCGTCATCGCTTCCAACTGCTTCTGCAGAGCCCCAGTACCCAGAGTGGCGCCATGTTCGGTGCTGTTCAGACCGATGATCTCATCTTCTTCGGGCACACGAATTCCGGCCACAAGATCAATCACCTTGAAGAACACGAGGCTCAGACCAAAAGCCCAAGCAAAGATGATCGCCACGCCCTCCAATTGCACCAGCGCCTGCGCGCCGGGCGTATCGAGCGCAAGCTTGCCCGGCAGCGCAAAAAAGACAAAAATAACCGTCCCATAAGCGCCACAGATACCATGCACAGACACGGCGCCCACAACATCGTCCAGCTTCAGAATGTTTTCCATCACCCATTCCGAGGCCACGACCAGCATGCCAGCCCCTGCCCCGATGATCACAGCCCCCTGCACGGTGACAGCATCGCACCCGGCCGTAATCGCAACCAAGCCTGCAAGGCTGCCATTGATCGGACGGTGCGGAATATTCACGGGATCAATGACCCTCCCTGTCAGAATGCCCATCACGCCGCCGAAACAAGCCGCAAGCAACGTGTTCAGCACGATGTGGGCAATGTCTGGACTGGCTGCGGTGGTGGAGCCCCCATTGAACCCGATCCACCCCACCCAGAGGATGATCGCGCCCCCCGTGGCCAACACATAGCTGTGACCGTGCAGCAGGTTGGGTTTGCCGTCCGCATTGAACTTGCCGATCCGCGCACCCAAGACCACAATGCCAGCCAGCGCCACCCAGGCGCCAACCGAATGCACCACGGTGGAGCCGGCAAAATCGATGAAGCCCTTGTCCGCCAGATAGGCCGGGTTCTCACCGTTCAACAGGTTGCCCCAAGCCCAGTGGCCGCTGATCGGGTAAACAATCAACCCGATGAACAGCGCCGCGGCAACATAGACCCCATAGCGCATCCGCTCGGCGACGGCCCCGGACATGATTGTCGCGGCCGTACCTGCGAATACCGCCTGAAAGACGAAAAAGGTATAATGCCAGTCGTCCGCCTGCTTGATCGCGAAGGTATCAGTACCAAACCAACCCGCCCGCGACGTGCCGAACATCAGACCAAAGCCAAGCACATAGAATGCGCTGACGGAGACCAGAAAATCGGTGATGTTCTTCTGCGCGACGTTAATGCTGTTTTTCGACCGCGACATCCCGGCCTCGACGAGCAGAAACCCCAGTTGCATCATCAGCACCAGTGCCGCGGCGATGATCGTCCACAAATGATCAGCGGCAAGCTGCAGCTCCTGCACGGCCTGCAAAGTCGTATCCTGCATGGGAAAACCTGAAACCAGTTAAAAAACAGCCTCAGAATGGGGTGCGAGCCTATAACATGCCGTTAAAAAAGCGGTCCTTGCCGAGTGTTCCCGGCTCCATAGTACTAGAGCATCGCCATATAAAAAAGGCACACCCCACAGGGCGCGCCTTTTTATCGGTGTATTGTCGGCGCTCAGCTGCGCGGAGGTCACTCCTCCAGATCGCGGCCTTCCTCGGTGTCGGACATGTCAAATCCGAGGTGACGCGCCACGGTAAAGATGTCCTTGTCACCGCGCCCGCACATGTTCATCACGATGATATGGTCGCGGGGCAGCTCGGGGGCGATCTTCGTCACATGGGCCAGCGCGTGGCTCGGTTCCAGCGCCGGAATGATCCCCTCCATCGCGCAGGAGAGCTGGAACGCCTCCAGCGCTTCCTTGTCGGTGATGGAGACATATTTTGCGCGCCCGGTTTCATGCAGCCAGGAATGCTCCGGCCCGATGCCCGGATAATCGAGACCCGCAGAGATCGAGAAACCTTCGAGGATCTGCCCGTCGTCATCCTGCAGCAAGTAGGTACGGTTGCCATGCAGCACGCCGGGACGGCCGCCGGTGAGCGAGGCGCAATGCTCCATCTTCTCGTCCACGCCCTTGCCGCCGGCCTCGACGCCGATGATGTTGACGCTGGGATCGTCAAGGAACGGGTGGAACAGGCCCATGGCGTTGGAGCCGCCACCGATCGCCGCGATCAACGTATCAGGCAGACGGCCTTCGCCTTCCTGCTCCGCCAGCTGCCAGCGCACCTCCTTGCCGATCACCGACTGGAAGTCACGCACCATGGCCGGATAGGGGTGCGGACCCGCCACCGTGCCGATGCAGTAGAACGTGTCGCGCACATTGGTCACCCAGTCGCGCAGGGCGTCGTTCATCGCGTCCTTGAGCGTGCCGCGACCGGAGGTCACCGGGATCACCTCTGCGCCCAGCAGACGCATACGGAACACGTTGGGCGCCTGGCGACGCACGTCATGCGCGCCCATGTAGACCACGCATTTCAGACCAAACTTGGCGCAGACGGTGGCTGTGGCCACACCGTGCTGGCCGGCACCGGTCTCGGCAATGATGCGTGTCTTGCCCATGCGCCGCGCCAGCAGGATCTGACCCAGCACATTGTTCACCTTGTGGGCGCCGGTGTGATTGAGCTCGTCCCGCTTCAGGTAGACCTTGGCGCCGCCCAGATGCTCGGTCAGACGCTCCGCATAGTACAACGGGCTGGGGCGGCCAACGTAGTGCTTCCACAGATCGTCCATCTCGGCCCAGAAGTCCGGGTCCACCTTGGCGCGTTCATATTCCTCTTCGAGCGACAGGATCAGCGGCATCAGCGTTTCGCTGACAAAGCGGCCGCCAAAGATGCCGAAACGGCCATTCTCGTCCGGTCCGTTCATGAAGCTGTTGATGAGATCATCGGCCATGGGGGTATCTCCGTCTTCCGTATGCGCTGGTTCTAAAGCGCATTTAGGGCAAGAGAAACAGGTTTCTCGGTAAATTCACAGTACATGCTGCCGAAAGCCCGGCTCGAGAAGGGTTTTCGCGTCAGGCAGAGCCTTACGCGACCCGCCGCGCGCGCCCGTTGGGCGCGCGCGGCGCCTGGCCCATCGGATCGACGGGTCCCCTGACAAGGGGGCACAAGAGCGGGCGGGAGCCGCCCGGCCCGTTTGCCCTGTCCCGTCAAGCTCTTGCTGTTCGCTTCAATCCGGCGCGACAAGACCCCTCCGCAGATCCGGATCCGTCAACACTGCCGCCAGACTGTCCAGCGCGGTGCGCAGGGGCGGGTCGTGGCGCGCCTCGTGGTGGCTCACCAGCCATTCCTCATGCGCCAGCGCGCCGATCTCCGAGCTCACCTGCTGCAGCACCGGGAACAACAGAGCTGCAAACCTCGGCAGCACCACACGCCCCGCTCCGGTACAGGCCAGATCCGCGAGCATCCGCGGCGTGCTGGCGGTCACCGTGATGTCTTCGCCATGCTGCGCCCGCACCCAGGCCGAGCTGGGCGTCTCCACCGCGCCTTCCCGCAACGCCACATAGCCCTGCACGCTGTCACGCAGCGCGTATTCCGCATAGCTGATCCGTGCCGTGCGCCGTCCCGCCAGCCAGCTTTGCTGCGGTCGCTGGTTGCGGATGCCGATATCCGCACCGCGCCGGGCAATGTCCAGTCGCGCCGAAGCCTCTAGGAAGGAGGGCCGCCAACCCGCCTGCACCTGCCAGAACCGCGGCAGCTGTGCCGCCAGATAGGCCGACGTCCAGCTACCCGCGGTGATCCGCACCTCCACCGGTGCTGGCTCCGCCGCCAGCTGCCGCACCCGCCGCGCCTCCGCCCGCAGGCCTTCGGTCTCGTCCAGCAGCGCGCGCCCGCGCGCCGTCAGTCTATAGCCTTGCGACCCCCTCTCGAACAGCTGCCAGCCGAGCTGCCCCTCCAGCGCCCGCATGCGACGGCTCAGCGTCGGCACGCTCACACCGCGCTGCCGCGACACCGGCGCCAGCCCACCTGCCTGCCCCACCAGCGCAAACAGCTCGAGATCATCCAGAGACGGAGCATGTTTCATTTATGAAAGCCCCCTTGCAAAAACACCCGCTTAACGGGGCAGGCCTCGTACATGAGACTGCAGGAACCTTGGCAAAAATGAAAGGTCATCGGATGTGCGCCCACCTGCAGTCCCATTCTCCGCCTCCCCTCGTCAGTAGCTGGGAACGGGAGCGCGACCTCGCCCGCCGGCGGCTCCGCTCCTATCACAGGCGCAAGCGCCGCCTGCGCTGGTTGCGCCTGCTGCGCTGGATTGGGTCCTATTGCGGGAGACCAAACGCCTGAGGCGCGTGTCAGAGATCGCGCGTGGCCGCCACAAAGGCCTGCATCAGCTGCGGGTCCTTCTGCGCGGGCGCGCTTTCAACGCCGGAAGCCACATCGACCTGACGGGTGCCGGTCTTGCGGATCGCCTCGGCGACATTGTCCGGCGTCAGCCCACCGGCCAGCATCCAGGGCGCCTGCCAGTATTTCTTGCCCGCCAGCAGCTGCCAGTCGAAGGCCACGCCATTGCCGCCCGGCAGCACCGCTCCCTTGGGGGCCTTGGCATCGATCATAATCTGATCAGCGACCTGGGAATAGATGTCGATGGGGTCGAGATCCGCCGCCTCTGCCACGCCAATGACCTTCATCACTGGCAGGCCATAGCGGGCCTTGACCTCGGCCACGCGCTCGGGGCTTTCGGCGCCGTGCAGCTGGATCATGTCGAGCGGCACCGCGCCGGTGATCGCATCCAGCTCCGCGTCCGTCGGATTAACCACGAGGCCAACCTTCGCCAAGCCCACCGGCGCGCCCGATGCCAGCACTGCCGCTTGGGCGATGCTGACCGAACGCGCGGATTTGGCAAAGAAGTTCAGCCCCACATAGGCCGCGCCGGCCTCAGCCGCCGCCGCGATATCCTCGGGCGTCTTCATGCCGCAGATCTTGGACCGGATCGCGGTCATGTCAGGACGCATCGTCGAGAAGAGCCAGCACCTCGTCCTTGCCTTCGTGTTTCTGGCGCTTGAGGCGCTTCACCTCGCGCGACAGTTTCTTCACCTCACCGTGTTTCACGCGGGCTTCCCGGCGATGCTTGTGCTCGCGCAGGTATTCCAGCACGTAGCCAAGCGCCACACCAAGGGCCAGTCCGCCTAAAACCACAACAAACAAGGGCAGTGTGATCGCTGGGTTGAATCCCACCAGCTCCGCGAGGGCCTCTGGCATCAGCTTCAGGTTCACGAGACCGCGATTGGCGAGGCACACGGAGACCAGAACCACGGCCAAAACGCCCCAGACTGCATAGCGGATGTAACGCATTTACTCTTCTTTTCCGTTCAATCGATCCCGGAGCAGCTTGCCCGTCTTGAAGAACGGCACGTGCTTCTCCTCCACATGGACCGTCTCTCCGGTGCGCGGGTTGCGGCCCACGCGCGAGTCGCGCTTCTTCACCGAGAAGGCGCCGAACCCCCTGAGTTCAACCCGATCCCCACGCGACATGGCGGTGGTGACCTCTTCAAAGACCGTGTTGACGATCCGCTCCACATCCCGCTGATACAGGTGCGGGTTCTCGTCTGCAATCTTCTGGATCAGTTCCGAACGGATCATGTAATGGCCCTCCCAAAGCCCGTGTCTGACACATAGGGTAGATTAACTATAGGAAGAAAGTTGTTCTGCGGAAACAGGTTAGGCAAGCACTCATGGCTGAAATCCGCGTGTCAGGGGCAAATAGGGCAGAGAATACACCGCATTTCTGCGTCCATTGGTCCCGGCCTGCCCAAGTTTCAGGCGCGACCGGGCAAATGCTGCGGCAGCAAAGTCATTGATTCGGAAGCCTTAACAGGACCGCGCCTCAATGCTTGGGACTGCATTTCGCCGAAAACTGTGTCCCGCGTGCCTTGGAATAGGACTGACCTTCAAATCGGCTGAGCCGCATCGACCGGGCGCGGCAGGCAGCCTCGGCCTCACTGCGGATATCACTCTCGGACCAACCTGGCCCATAGCGGCCGGAGATCACGTAATTCTCGCCCTGTCGCGACATGTTCATGCCCATATGATCACGATCAATGGTCCCCGAACACGCTCCGACTGAGAGCATCACAAGGGTCAGGATCATATAGCGCATCGGTCTCTCCACTGGTCGGGTCAGGTCAGGTCTTGAACGCCTCGGCCGCGTGCCTTGCACAGGTCCACCGCTATAGGCGACACCGAGCTTCATCACCGCCCTTTGTCTCATGCCAACGTAAACAGGATGTGAGCGGAAACAGACTTTGCCTCCGCCTCCGGGCTGGCCTATGGCTGGTCAAAGGATGGGATGAGGCATCGGGACGCAGGTATCATGGATTTCGAAGGCATATTGCAGCAGATCGCAACCGACATGCAGGCGGAAACGGAGCGTGGAACGGCCGCAGGCTACATCCCGGAGCTTGCCTCCGTCGACACGAACCAGTTTGGAATGGCGGTGGCGCTGGCGGATGGGCGCAGCTTTGCGGTGGGAGATTCGGACAGGCGCTTTTCGATCCAGTCGGTGTCCAAGGTTTTCACACTCGCCCTCGCACTGGGACGTCTGGGCGAGGATCTCTGGCGTCGCGTCGGGCGCGAACCCTCGGGCCTGCCGTTCAACTCGATCCTGCAACTCGAACATGAACACGGCATTCCGCGCAATCCCTTCATCAACGCCGGAGCCCTGGTGGTGACCGATGCAATCCTCGCCGGCAACGCCCCGCGCGAGGTGCTGGGCGAGATCCTGCGCTTTGTGCGCGCCGCTGCCGGCGACGATGATATCCATATCGACGATGCGGTGGCCCGTTCCGAGACCGAGCACGGCGACCGCAATATGGCGCTGTCGCATTTCCTGGCGGCCCATGGCAATTTCGAGAATAGCCCTGAGCTGACCTGCGGCACCTATTTCCACCAATGCGCCATCGAAATGACCCCGCGTCAGCTGGCGATGGCAGGGCGCTTCCTCGTCGGCTCCCCGGATCTGCCCAGTATGATCTCGCGCGACAGAGTACGGCGGATCAATGCGCTGATGCTGACCTGCGGACACTATGATGGCTCCGGCGATTTTGCCTATCGGGTTGGCCTGCCAGGCAAGAGCGGCGTGGGCGGCGGCATCCTGGTGATCGTGCCGGGGCGGGCCTCCATCGCCGTTTGGTCGCCGGGGTTGAACCGGCACGGCAACTCCAAGCTCGGCACGCTGGCGGTGGAGCGGTTTGCCCAAGCCACCGGCTGGTCGGTCTTCGGCTAACTGCCGGAGCACCCGCCCGCCTGCCCGCCCCCTCTTGCGGCGCGTCACCACCTTCAATAACTGTTACGTTATTACATACAGAATCAAAGGACCTTTCAGATGATATCCCTGTCCCGCAGCGCGCTGGCGCTTTTGACCTCCGCCACCCTGTGCCTCGCCGCCCCGGCTTCCGCTGGCAGTAACCACGACCACAATCATGACCACGCGCACAAACATGACGAGCAGGTCTACAAGGGCTATTTCGACGACGCACAGATCCAGCCCCGCACCCTCGCCGACTGGCAGGGCGACTGGCAATCGGTCTACCCCTATCTTGCGGATGGCACGCTGGATCCGGTGATGGCGCATAAGGCCGAGCATGGCGACAAGACGGCTGAAGAATATCGTGCCTACTACAACACCGGCTACGCCACCGATGTGGACGCGATCAGCTTTGACGGGCAGACCGTGACCTTCACCGCAAATGGCGAGAGCTATGGCGGCGAATATGTGTCCGACGGTTACGAGATCCTGAACTACAAAAAGGGCAACCGTGGCGTGCGCTATATCTTCAAGAAAGACAGCGGCGATGATGCGGCCCCCGCCTTCATCCAGTTCAGCGATCACCACATCGCGCCGGAAACCGTCGGTCACTACCATCTTTACTGGGGTGACGACCGCGCCAAGGTCCTGGAAGAGCTGACCAACTGGCCGACCTACTACCCCGCCGACCTCAGCGGCGAGGACATCCTGCACGAGATGCTCGCGCACTAAGACGTCCTAGGACCTCCTGGTGGCGCCTCCGATCGAGGCGCCACACCTCGAACCTCCCTCGACCCAAGACATCGAACGCAAAAAAGCCCCGCAGGATTGCTCCTGCGGGGCTTCTTAATGTCGATCTAAAGAGAGATTACTCGCTCTTCAGTGCCGCGCCAAGGATATCGCCGAGGGACGCGCCGGAGTCGGAGGAACCATACTGTTCGACGGCCTCTTTCTCTTCTGCGATCTCGCGTGCCTTGATCGACAGACCCAGACGACGGGTCTTGGAGTCGATATTGGTGACGCGCACGTCGATCTTGTCCGCAACGGAGAAGCGCTCGGGGCGCTGGTCCGCACGGTCACGGGACAGGTCGGAGCGGCGGATGAAGGACTTCATGCCCTCATATTCCACTTCGATGCCACCGTCTTCGATCGCGGTCACTTCCACGGTCACGATGGAGCCACGCTTCACGCCGCCGATGGCGTCTGCGAACTTGTCACCGCCCAGTGCCTTGATGGAGAGCGAGATGCGCTCCTTCTCGACATCCACTTCGGAGACAACGGCCGAAACCATGTCGCCTTTGCGGTAGTTCTGGATGGCTTCTTCGCCGCGCTCGTCCCAGGACAGGTCGGAGAGGTGAACCATGCCGTCGATGTCGCCTTCGAGGCCAATGAACAGACCGAATTCGGTGATGTTCTTGACTTCGCCTTCGACTTCGGTGCCCTCGGGGTGGGTCTCGGAGAAGACTTCCCACGGGTTACGCATGGTCTGCTTGAGACCAAGGGAAACGCGACGCTTGGCGCCGTCGATTTCCAGCACCATGACGTCCACTTCCTGCGAGGTGGAAACGATCTTGCCGGGGTGCACGTTCTTCTTGGTCCAGGACATCTCGGAGACGTGGACCAGACCTTCGACACCAGGCTCCAGCTCAACAAATGCACCGTAATCGGTGATGTTGGTGACGCGACCCTTGTGCACGGAGGCCAGCGGGTACTTGGCGCCAACCAGATCCCACGGATCGTCCTGCAGCTGCTTCATGCCGAGGGAGATACGGTGAGTCTCTTTGTTGATCTTGATCACCTGAACCTTGACGGTCTCGCCGATGGCGAGGATCTCGGAGGGGTGGTTCACACGGCGCCATGCCATGTCGGTGACGTGCAGCAGCCCGTCAACACCGCCGAGGTCAACGAACGCACCGTATTCGGTGATGTTCTTGACCACACCCTCGACCGCCTGGCCTTCGGACAGGTTGCCGATGACTTCGGCACGCTGCTCGGCGCGGGACTCTTCGAGGATTGCGCGACGGGACACAACGATGTTGCCACGACGACGGTCCATTTTCAGGATCTGGAACGGCTGCTTCAGACCCATCAGCGGGCCAGCGTCGCGCACGGGGCGGACGTCGACTTGCGAACCGGGCAGGAAGGCCACGGCGCCGCCGAGGTCGACAGTGAAGCCGCCTTTGACGCGGCCGAAGATCGCGCCTTCGACGCGCTGATCGTCTGCGTATGCTTTTTCCAGGCGGTCCCATGCTTCTTCGCGGCGCGCCATCTCGCGGGAGATGACAGCTTCGCCACGGGCGTTTTCAGCCGCGCGCAGGTAGACTTCGACTTCGTCGCCAACGGTGACTTCAGCCGCTTCGCCGGGATTTGCGAATTCTTTGAGTTCGACGCGACCTTCCATCTTGTAGCCGACGTCGATGATGGCCTGACCGGCCTCAATGGCAATGATCTTGCCTTTGACTACGGAACCCTCTTCGGGGGTGTCCATTTCGAAGCTTTCTTGCAGGAGGGCTTCGAATTCCTCCATCGATGTTGTTTGAGCCATGTGGTCTCAGGTTTCCTTTACAGAGTTTTGCTGGCCGTGTGGTTGTCTCCACCGGTCTGAACAGGGTTGGTCGGTTCAGGACGCGAATCGCTGACAGTGCGGGAGCAACAAACAAACACAAAGGGCCGAGGTATGCCCCGACCCTGCTCCGACTGTCCTGGTGCGTTTACGCATCTCTGTTGACAGAGCGGTTTATAGGCGGTTTTGGCCTTGCTGGCAAGGGGGCTCGTACCCGGCATCCTGCGGGGTGGCAAAGCACCCCGAATGCATTTCTCCACGCTCGAACAGTGTCACGCTTTGCGCGGCGCATCTTCGGAGTATGCCTTCGACATCTGGGAGATATATTCGCGCAACAACCTGACCCGGTTTGGCCGAAAGCTCTCGTCAGTCGGCTCGGCAGTTTCCATGCGCCACATCATGAACTTTCGAAACTCCTGCCGCAAACAACACCACGCCAGTAGCGCGGCACCCCGATCAATGTACACGATCGCCAGCGGATAGACCCGCCGATGCGTGACCGCGCCAGCTGCATCTTGGTAACAAATGTCGAGCGCGCATTCGTCCCAGCATGCCGTCCTTATCCGGGACATATCCGGCGCCACGGCGGTCGGCGCCTGATAGCGATAGACCATATGTGTTGCGTGAACGATTTGACGCTGCAAGCGCTCCGGCATGGTCGCGGCGATCTTGGCAAGCGCGGATTCTGCTGCCTGTGCCAGCTGCGCATCACCGCGCTGGCGCACGTCGCTTAAGCCCACCACCAGCGCTTCCATCTCGATCCGGTCAAACGTCTGTGGCGGCAAGGCCGGATCTTCGGTCAGCGTATAGCCAAGCCCCGGCGCGCCATCAATCAGGGCCCCACTCGCCCGAAGGCTGTCGATATCACGATAGAGGGTGCGTTCCGACACTTCGGTTTCAAGTGCCAGCCGGGCTGCGGTCACAGGTTTGGGTAAAACGCGCAAGGCATTCATCAAGCGGAAAAGACGTTCGGGGCGGCTCATGACTTCCTGACGGAAACTGACAGTATGTTCTCTGTATATCCGACTTCCGATTCAAACCAACAAGGAAGTCGCCACCATGCTCACCCTGTATCATTCGCCGCGCTCGCGGTCGTCGCGCATTGTCCGCCTGATAGATGAACTGGATATCTGGTCCCAGATCGACATTCGCATCGTCGAAGTCACGCGGCAGGATGGCACCGGCGGGCACGACCCTGCGAACCCGCATCCCGAAGGCAAAGTGCCGTTGCTGGTTCACGATGGTGTCGAGATCTGGGAATCAAATGCCATCATTCTCTATCTCACCGACCTTTTTCCAGATGCAGGCGCGGGACCAGTTGCCGGTGATCCGCTGCGCGGACGCTATCTCAGCTGGCTGGCCTGGTACGGCAATGTGGTTGAACCGGTCATCGTCTGCGGCGCTGCGGACCTATCACACCCGATTCTGGATGCCACATTCAGGGGCGTGCCGGACATGACCCGCCGTTTGGCCGATGCCCTCGAACAAGCGCCCTTTCTAATGGGCGACACGTTCACGGCGGCCGACCTGTTGCTGGTTTCGCCCTTCACCTGGTTCAGTCACGAAGCCGCTGACCATCCTGCCATCAAGGCGTGGATCGAATGCTGCGAAGCGCGCCCCTCAGCGCAGCGGGTTGCAGAGTTTGACGCAAAGAAGCTCGACCAGATCACGTTCGACTGATCGGAATTGCCGCACCGCGGCGGTCGACCGCCAGCCACGAAAAAGGGCAGAGCCTCTTGGCTCCGCCCTCCTCTTCCGGCGCGCATTCGCGCAGATCAGTCGATTTCGGTGACCAGCGCCGCCTTGGATTTGCGCACCTTCGGCATCGGCAGCAGCCAGTCGCCCTCTTCGGCGCGGGTGCCCAATGGCAGCAGCACCTTGGATCGCAGCCCCTTGGATTTCAGGTCGAGGATCTCGTCCACTTGGTCGGGGTCAAACCCCTCCATCGGAGTGCTGTCGACGCCCAGTTCCGCCGCCGCGGCAAGGGCGAACCCCAGTGCGATATAGGCCTGATGGGAGGCATGGGCGTGGTTCACCTCTGCCGAGCGCGGCAGCAGCATCTCCTTGAGGTTAGCAAAATAGCCCTGCAACATGTCGGAATCGCCGCGCTCTGCTACCATCTGCTCGACCACCGCATCGATGCGCGCCTCGGTGTAATTGTCCCAGGCGGCAAAGACCAACAGATGCGAGCCGTCGGTGATCTGCGCCTGATCCCAGGCCACCGGGCGGATCGCCTCGCGCACAGCGGTGTTGCGGATCACGAAGAGCTCGAACGGCTGCACACCGCTGGAGGTGGGGGCCATGCGGATCGCCTCGACGATCCGGGCGACCTTGTCTTCCGGCACGGGTTTGGCAGGGTCCATCTTCTTGGCAGCATAGCGCCAGTTCAGCTTATCCAGAAACATCGGGGAGGTCCTTTCAGTGTGTCTCGCTTGCACTCATTTAGTAACTGAACTGGTTCGTTCAAGTTATTTTATCTCGACGTCGAGACTTAGGTAGACATCGAAGTCTACGACTGCAACCCCTGCCCCTACAGATCGTGAAAAAACAACGGCGCCCCGCTTGGGGCGCCGCTCAGACCTCATGCCATTCGTTACGGGACATCAGCCTTTTTGACGGGCTTCGACAACCGCAACGGCCTGGCCGATGGCCTCTTCAATGCTCAGGCTGCTGGTGTCGATGGTCACGGCATCCTCTGCCGGCTTCAAGGGCGCCTCGGCGCGGTTCATGTCACGCTCGTCGCGGGCGCGGACATCCGCCAGCACCTCCTCCAGCGTGATGATGCTGCCCTTGCCGGTCAGTTCCAGGAACCGCCGCGTGGCACGCACCTCGGCGCTGGCGGTCACGAAGAGCTTCACCTCCGCCTCCGGGCAGATCACCGTGCCGATGTCGCGCCCGTCCATGACCGCGCCGCCGGAGCGACGGGCAAAGGCACGCTGGAAGTCCACCAGAGCGGCACGCACCCCGGCGATCACCGCCACCTTGGAGGCGGCTTGCGCCACCTCGGCGGTGCGCAGGTCGTCGCGCTCCAGATCCACGACTTCGAGAGCTTCGGCAGCCGCGACCGGCTCCGCTCCGTCCAGCATACGCGCGCCGACCACGCGGTACAGCAGACCGGTGTCCAGATGCCCATAGCCGAAATGATCCGACACCGCCTTGGAAATGGTGCCCTTGCCCGCCGCCGCGGGACCGTCGATCGCAATGGTAAAGGCCATGGTGTCTCTCCTTGTGGCTGGTCTGGTCACAGGGGGCGCTGCCCCCTCGCGCCAAAGGCGCTCACCCCCGAGATATTTCTGAAAAGATGAAAGGGCTCAGGTGTTGTCGCGGCTGATGTGGGCGCCAAGATCGCTCATAAGGCGCTCAAAGATCGGGAAGGATGTGGCGATCGGGCCACCATCGTCCACCGAGACCGGCGCCTGCGCCCCCATGCCCATCACCATGAACGACATGGCGATCCGGTGATCGAGGAAGCTCTCGCAGGTGGCGCCGCCCTTGACGCCATCCGGGCCACAGCCCTCGACGCTCCACCAGTCCGCGCCCTCCTCGACGGTGACGCCATTGGCGCGCAACCCGCGGGCCATGGCGTCAATGCGGTCGCTTTCCTTGACGCGCAATTCCTTCACGCCCGCCATCATGGTGGTGCCGGTTGCGAAAGAGGCCACGACGGAGAGCACCGGATATTCGTCGATCATCGAGGCAGCGCGCTCGGGCGGCACGTCGATGCCTGTCATATCGGGGGAGTATTTGGCCCGCAGATCAGCCACCGGCTCGCCGCCTTCTTCACGTGGGTTCTCGAAGGTGAGATCCGCCCCCATATCCTGCAGCGTGTAAAACAGGCCCGCGCGGGTGGGGTTGAGGCCGATGCCCGGCACCAGCACGTCCGAGCCGGGGGTGACCAGCGCGGCGCAAACCGGGAAGGCGGCGGAAGAGGGGTCTCGCGGCACAGCGATCACCTGCGGCTGCAATTCGGGCTGACCGGTGAGGGTGATGACGCGACCTTCGTCGGTGTCCTCGGTGGTGATCTCGGCACCAAAGCCCGCCAGCATACGTTCGGAGTGATCGCGGGTGGCCTCGCGTTCGATCACAACTGTCTTGCCGGGTGCATTCAGCCCGGCCAGAAGCACCGCCGATTTCACCTGCGCCGAGGGCACCGGGACCTCGTAGCGCACCGGCACCGGCTCTGCGGCGCCGACGATGGTCATCGGCAGGCGACCCCCTTCGCGGCCTACGGATTGGGTTCCGAACAGCGCCAGCGGATCGGTCACTCGCGCCATAGGACGCTTGTTCAGCGAGGCATCGCCGGTGAAGGTCACGGTGATCGGCGAGGTTGCCATGGCGCCCATGATCAGCCGCACACCGGTGCCGGAGTTGCCGCAGTCGATGACATTCTCCGGCTCGGCAAAGCCGCCGACGCCAACGCCGAAGACGGACCATTCGCCGCCGCCGTGGTTGGTGACCTCGGCGCCAAAGGCCTGCATCGCCTTGGCGGTATCCAGCACGTCCTCGCCTTCGAGCAGGCCTGAAATTCTTGTCTCGCCCACGGCCATGGCACCAAGGATCAGCGAACGGTGCGAGATCGACTTGTCGCCGGGCACATGGGCCTCGCCCTTGAGCGGGCTGGCGCGGCGGGAGGTCATCGGAATGGGCGTGCCGTGTCCGGACATGGGCGGTTCCTCTTCTCAGTCGGTCGCAAGGCTGTTAGCGCAAGACGGCGCTGTCGTCCATCACCAAGCGCGCCTTGCCCGACCGTCTGGCAGCCTCTTAAGGAGAGCACACGACCTTGCAGAGTGCGGTGACGCAGGCCGCGCCCCTGGCGCGGCCTGCCGGGCCCAAAGGGCCAGGCTGCATTTTCAATGCAGATTAGACGCGCGGGAGGCTTCCCTCTTTGCGGCACAGCGCTCCAGTTGGCGATGGCCGAATGGTTGCGAGCGGCGCGCACTCACCTCGTGCGGCGGAAGGTAAGGTAGTGCGGCGTGCGCCCCTCACGCAGGGCCTTTTGTTCGTAGCGGGTGGAAATCCAGTCCTGCCAAGGCTGGCGCCAGTCGGTCGGCCCCTCAGCCAGCCATTCGAACCCGGCCCGCGGCACCTCTTCCAGCGTCTGACGCACATAATCGGGAATATCCGTCGCCACGCGGAAGATCGCACCGGGTTTCAGCGCACGGGCCAGCGGCGCCAAATGCTCTTGGGTCACAAACCGGCGCCGGTGGTGGCGCGCCTTCGGCCAGGGATCCGGATAGAGCAGGAAAGCACGCGACAGGCTCTGCGCGGGCAATACATCCATCAGATCCCGCGCGTCGCCCGGGTGAACACGCACATTTTCGACCGATGACTTGCGCAGCTTGCCCAGAAGCATGGCGATGCCGTTCACGTAGGGCTCCGCGCCAATGATGCCCACGTCCGGATTTGCCGTGGCCTGATGCACCAGATGCTCGCCACCGCCAAAGCCAACCTCAAGCCAGACGTCACGCCCGCCAAACAGCGCCTCAAGATCGAGCGGAAGCCGGTCGGGGTTTTCATCCCACCCCACCGCACCCGGGCTCAGAGCGGGCAACATCTCATCAAGGTCGCGCACCTGATTTGGCTTCAGCTGCTTGCCCTTGAAGCGGCCATAGAAGTTCCGCCAAGGCGCACCAGAGGCATGTTTGCCCTCAGCATCAAGGCCGGTTCCAACCTCTGTGAAAGCAGTGCGGGCGTTGTCATCGGACATCTGGGGCGGGTTTCCTCTGGTAAACTCACTGAAATACGCGCCATCGACGGCCACGCAAGGCGCCCCCCTCTGCCGCAGTCAGTCGCGAAGGTCAAGCGGCACAACGCCGGCGACGGTCAGTCGGACGGCCCGGTGCGGCGTGATCCCATGGTGTCCTCGCCGTCCCAATGAAAACAATGCAGCATACGATGCGCCACCGGCGCAATCATGATCCCGGATACAGCCAAAGCCACGAACCCGCTGTAGAGCGCGAACAGACTGGTGAAGAGACGCCCCGCCCCCGTCCGGGGCATCTCGGCCAGTCCCAACCCACTGATCAGCGTGCTTGCATGCAGGACCGCCTCGGACAAGGGCAGCGTCTCGAGATGCATCAGCGCCACTGCACCTGCAAAGACCGAAACGGCCAGCAGCATGACCGCAGTCAGGACATGCCACCACAGGCGGCGCAGAAAGCGAGGGCGCGAGAGCGGCGGCACATGCCGTTGTTCATACATTGCGATAGCCTCCCCCCTGCCCCGCCTGCGGCTGGCAGCGCAAATGACCCCGACCGGTGCGCTCAGGGCGCTTCGTCACGCAACACCCCTGCCTCGATCAGCTGCATGCGGGTGGGATACCATTCGTCACCCGAGTCTACCTGCAACGTCTGGATGGCAAATCCCGGCTCAACACCGTTGTCGACCATGTAGCTGAGGTACTCAAACATTTCGCGCTGCGTGTCGGTGTAGATCCAGGATCCAAAAACGAAGGGTGTGGCCCAGCCACGGCTTTCGCGCAGATCTTCATAGTAGCCTTCTACCGCCTGCGGCGGCCAGGAACGGCGATGAAATCCAATCTTCGAGCCCAGCGTCATTTCGCGACGCGCGCCTGCAAGGAACACGTCGACACAGGCACTGACGCATTCACCATCCACCTGCGTGTTCAGACCATAATCCGATACGATCCACGCGATTTCAGAACTGGCGTAAATGCTGCCACCGCTGGAGTTAAGCTGCAGCGTGCTGACGTCCGGATGTTCCTGCAGAAGGCTGCGGAACAGGTCGATATCGGAAATCACGATCTCGCCGGGTTGGTCGTCCGCAACCGCCTCGGTATCAAAGGACAGCGTGCTGCCATCCACGAACAGACGACCCGCCCCGTCGTCCAGTGCCGATGCCGGCGCGGCCAAGATCAAGGCCGCGAGGCTCAGCAACGCCCTGACTGGCCTCGTTTTGCATCCCAGTATCGCCATATTGGCCCCCTTGCCCGATCTGCTACGCCCCCTTGAATAGCGGGCGAAGGGTATAAGGAGCAAACCCGTTCTGCAGTTCAAGAAAAAGAGAGCAACAGAACGGCCCTGCGATATCACTTAGGCAAAGATGAGCATATGAGCGGCCCAGCTCGCGCGGCCTCCCTGTCATAGACAGCGCTGTCTGCCCTCGCGCAACGGCGGGCAATACCTGTCAGTTGCATTGGCCAGTCCGGCGGACCTGCGCGAGATCTGCTCCAGATGGCCGATACAAAAACGGGCGAGGGTTTCCCCCGCCCGTGATTCTGCGTGACGTGATTGTAGTGCCGCGCTCAGACCGCGCCCTTCAGCGCGCCGGTCAGGTCAGTGCGCTCCCATGAGAAGCCGCCATCGTCCTCCGGCGCACGACCAAAGTGGCCGTATGCGGCGGTGCGCTGATAGATCGGCTTGTTGAGACCCAGATGCGTGCGGATGCCGCGCGGTGTCAGGTCCATGCATTTGCGCACGGCAAACTCGATCTGTTCGTCCGGCACGACACCGGTCTCATGAGTGTTCACATAGATCGACAGCGGCGCAGCCACGCCAATCGCATACGAAAGCTGCAGCGTGCATTTATGCGCAAGACCGGCAGCCACAATGTTCTTGGCCAGGTAGCGCGCGGCATAGGCTGCAGAGCGGTCCACCTTGGTCGGGTCTTTGCCGGAGAACGCGCCGCCGCCATGCGGCGCGGCGCCACCATAGGTGTCCACGATGATCTTGCGACCGGTCAGGCCCGCATCACCATCGGGACCACCGATCACAAACTTGCCGGTCGGGTTCACGTGCCAGACGGTGTTGTTGGTCAGCCAGCCCTCGGGCAGAGACTCGCGAATATACGGCTCTACCATGGCACGGATGTCGGCAGAGGTCAGTGTCTCGTCCAGATGCTGTGTCGACAGCACCAGCGACGACACCTCGACCGGTTGGCCGTTTTCATAGCGCACAGAGATCTGCGATTTGGCGTCCGGACCAAGTGCCGGCTCGGTGCCGTTCTTGCGCACTTCGGCAAGGCGACGCAGAATTGCATGCGAGAACTGGATCGGCGCAGGCATCAGCGCATCTGTTTCATCGGTGGCAAAGCCGAACATGATGCCCTGGTCGCCCGCCCCCTCGTCCTTGTCGCCAGCCGCGTCGACACCCTGCGCGATATGGGCGGATTGCTCGTGCAGCAGGTTGGTGATCTCAACCGTTTCGTGGTGAAACTTGTCCTGCTCGTAGCCGATGTCCTTGATGCAGGCGCGGGTGATCTCGTCGATCTTGCCCATGTAGTCCTTCAGCTTGTCCTGGTCCGCCAGGCCAACCTCACCCCCGATCACCACACGATTGGTGGTTGCGAAGGTCTCCGCGGCAACGCGCGCCTCCGGCTCTTCGGCGATCAGCGCGTCGAGGACGGCATCGGAAATCCGGTCGCAGACCTTATCCGGGTGACCCTCGGATACGGACTCCGAGGTGAAGGTGTAGTTATTTCGACTCATAAGAGATGTGCTCCGCTAAATGAAGTCCGCCACGTCAGGAAGCCGTTGTGGCGGCGATGTAGAACGCAGTAGGCGCGCTCACTCCTTGGGTCAATCTATAGCTTCAACAGATTAAGCAAGTGTTCGCCGCCGGTTCATGCCCAGCCGTGGCAGACTGACGACACAAAGCAGCAGCAGGGAAACGAACAGCGCCGGCCAATCGCCACTGCGACTGTAAAGCGTCGGCGGCAAGGGGCGGGGCAAGCGTGCGTCAAGGTAGCCTGCGGTATTGAGCGCAAGACTGTCCCGGACATGACCATAGGGATCGATGACCGCAGAGACGCCGGTATTTGCAGCCCGCAGCATCGGCAAACCCTGCTCGGCGGCGCGCAACTGTGCCTGAACGAGGTGCTGATAGGGGCCGGAGTAGTTGCCGAACCACGCATCGTTGGTGATCAGAACCAGATAATCCGGCCGAGAGGGCGTGGCATTCACATCCTGCGCAAACACGCCCTCGTAGCAGATCAGCGGCAGCGCCCGGCCTGCGATCGTGTCCAGCAGCCGCCGTTGCGTCCCGGGCGCATAGCCACCGGCAGCGCGGGAGGCGAGGCCGAAGACGCCGAACCTCTCCCATAGCTTCGGGAGCGGCATGTATTCGCCGAAGGGCACGAGATGCACCTTGTCATAGATGTCGAGCGCCTCACCTTCCGCACTCATCACCACGGCAGAATTCATATAGCGCCCGTTTTCCTCGCGCTGGATGCCATAGATCACCTCTGCCCCTCGCGCGGCCTCGACCAATGCCGGGCGCACCTCGTCGATGTAGTTTTGCAAGGTGGGGATCGCCGTCTCTGGCCAGATCACCAGATCCGGACGTCCGCTTCCGGCCTGAGCCGGAGCGGCGGCGGTAAAATCGAGCATCCGCTGCACGAACATCCAGCGTTTCTCGGGCAGCCATTTTTCAGCCTGTGGCGCATTGGGCTGCACCAGACGCACGGTCTGGCTGGTCAGCGGCAGATTGCCACCAAACGGACGTCCATCGGGCAGCCAGCCTGACGCAATCACCATCAGGCCGATGGGCAGCACTGCAAACAGGGGACGCCGGGCCAGCAGCACGCAAGGCAGCACCGCCAGCAAAAGCAGCACCGCAAACCCATGCGATCCAACCCAGGGCACGGCCCGCAAGACCAGATCGCGTGGAAATGCCAGCTGCGCAAAACCCGCCCACGGAAAGCCCGTCAGAACATAGGCACGGGCCAGCTCGGCCAAACTCCATGTGGCCACCAACGCAAACACCCGCCAGTCACCGCGAGACATCCTTACGCCAGCCCAGAAGGCGAGCGCCCAGAACAATGCCAAACCTGCCGCCATCAGCACCAACGCAAAGGGCGCCATCCAGCCAAATGTGGCCGCGTCAATCTGAAACGGCTCCATGATCCAGCTGAGACCAAAACCGAAATAGCCGCAGCCAAACAGCCAGCCTATCCCGCCTGCGCGACGCGGCTGGTCCGAGCGCAAGAACAAGAGCGCAACGATCAGCAATGCCACCGGCGTCGTCCAGACCGCGGACACAGGCGCCAATCCCGGCGCCATCAGCGCACCCGCACCAAAGGCCAGCCCATAGGGGCCAAACCGACCAAGCGCGGGCGGCAAACTCATTCCGCGACGATACCGGGCAGGCGCACACGCAGGCGCTTGATCCGGCGGGGATCAGCGTCGACCACCTCGAACTCCGGACCTTCTGGATGCTGGATCACCTCGCCACGCGCTGGCACGCGCCCCGAGAGCATGAAGACCAGCCCGCCAAGCGTATCGATTTCCTCGCCATCCACATCTTCGTGACGGGTCAACGGAATGCCGATCTCACTCTCGAACTCGACCAGCGGTGTACGGGCCTGCGCAACATAACAGCCGGGCTTTTCCTGCACCCAGGTCTGATCCTCTCCGCTGTCGTGCTCATCCTCGATTTCGCCGACCACCTGCTCGATCAGGTCCTCGATCGTCAGCAGGCCGTCGACGCCACCATATTCGTCGATCACCAGCGCCATATGGCGGCGCTCGGCCTGCATCTTTGTCAGCAAGACACCAATCGGCATGGACGGCGGCACGAAGAGCAGCGGCCGCAACATATTGGCAAGGTCAAACCCTTCGCGCTCACAATCGAAGCCATAGGTCAGAGCAAAATCCTTGAGATGTACGAATCCCAGCGGCGTGTCCAGTGTGCCTTCGTAGACCGGAACGCGGGTGAAACCAGTGTCACGAAACATCTGCACCAGCTCTTCGCGTGCGATCGTCACGGGCACGGCATCAATCTCGGCGGTCGGAATTGCGACATCCTCGACCCGCAGCCGGCGGAGGTTCATCATGCCCGGTGGAGGGTCCGCGAGGATTTCACCGCCATCTTGCTCCGGCGCGTCATCCTCGGTGGTTTGGGAAAAACTCCCGAAAATCTTACTCAGGAACCCGGGCGTCTCCGCCCCGTTCAACGTTGGTTCCATCGCTTCAATGTCCTGCAGCGCGCTCTGCGCTGCGTTAGAACTGCCTTCTATATCGCCCATTGTTCCATTCCAAAGTGGCCGCTCACGGCCCGTCCTCCAAGATATATGGGTCAGGAATACCCAGTTTGCCAAGTATCCTGACCTCCAATGTTTCCATGACCGTGGCGTCGCTGTCACGAATGTGATCATAGCCCAATAAATGCAACGTTCCGTGAACGAGCAAATGTTGCACATGATGCAGCGGATCTTTGCCCGCTGCGGCCGCCTCGGCCATGCAGGTGTCATATGAGATCGCGATGTCGCCCAACGCCGCATCTCCCATGAAATCCATCTCCGGCTCTCGCGGCGTCGCGCCCGCCTCCTCGGCGGCCAGCTCTTGCGCCGGCCAACTGAGGACATTGGTGGCTTTGGACTTCTGACGAAAGTCCGCGTTCAGCTCGGCGATGCGCGGGTCATCACAACCGAGAATGGAGACCTCCCAGTCCTCGCCCCCGAGACCCAGACAGTCCAGCGTGGCCGCGATCGCGACCTCCGCCTGCTTTTCCAGCGCCACTGTTTCCCAGCGGCCATCTTCGATCACAACATCCAGTATCATCACCCCGCCTTACCTCGACCTTAATCGGAACAAAAGCACCGAAGATACGACACCGCACTGGCACACCCCGCCAGCACCGTCATCCGCCCGCTGCGCCTGACTTATACCGCAGTTAATGACGAGCAAGCGCAGCGCAGGCGGCGAACATCCGCCGTCCCGCCGGTGCTAGGGGCGGTTGCTCTGACGCGAAGTCCGCCGGGGGCGTTGATCAAAGACCACTGGACGGCGCAGCACAGCATGCCGAACGCGTTGTCCTGCCGCTCGACCTTACGCATTGGCCCAACTTCAGCTTTTCATAAATATCTCCGCCGGAGGCTCCTGCGTCGGCCCCTACCACCTAATCCGGCGACAGGACGAGTGTCAGACCAGGCAGATCACCCCGTCATTTCGTCCTTGTCATAGGCCTCGATGATCGCGGCCACGAGCGGGTGGCGGACCACATCCTTTGCGGTGAAATAATTGAACGAGATCTTCGGGATCGGCGCCAGCAAACGTTCGGCATCCTGCAGCCCGGATTGCACGCCACGCGGCAGATCGACCTGGGTCCGGTCGCCGGTGATCACCATGCGAGAGCCCTCACCCAGACGGGTCAGGAACATCTTCATCTGCATGGTGGTGGCGTTCTGCGCTTCATCAAGTACCACATAGGCATTCGACAGCGTGCGCCCGCGCATGAAGGCCAGCGGCGCGATCTCGATGGTCTTTTCTTCCTTCAGCTTGGCCAGCTGCTTGCCCGGCAGAAAATCATTCAGCGCGTCGTAAAGCGGCTGCATGTAGGGATCGACCTTTTCCTCCTGCGTACCGGGCAAAAAGCCCAGCCGCTCGCCCGCCTCAACAGCAGGCCGACAGAGGATGATCTTGTCCACATGGCCCTGGATGAACATCGACACGCCCACGGCCACTGCCAGATAGGTCTTGCCGGTGCCCGCGGGCCCGATGCCGAATGCCATCTCGTTTTCATAGAGGTTCTTCACATAGGCCTTCTGCGCGTCCGTCCGTGGCTCGACCAGCTTTTTGCGGGTCTTGATCTCCACCTTGCCGCCGGTGAACATCTCCATCTGGCTGTCTGGACCAGAGGCCGCAGCCTCCTCGTCAGAACGATCCAGACGCAGCTCGCGATCAATGTCTTCCCGCTCAACCGGACGCCCGCTCTCCAGGCGTTCATAAAGCAAAGACAGCAACTCCGCAGCCTGCTGACACAGCTCAGGATCGCCATGCACGATCAGCTGGTTGCCGCGCCGGATGATCTGCACGCCCAGGCGTTGCTCGATCTCGGCGAGGTGACGGTCGAACTCGCCGCACAGCTCTATCAGAAGTCGGTTGTCAGGAAATTCCAGCAGCACTTCGGGTGCTGGGGCGTGCTCGGAGGACGGGGGCAGAACACTAGTGGCCAAACGGCTCTCCTGTTGTCAAATTGCCTCTTCAGTCTGCATCTCCGCGCGCGCCCGCGCAAGGGCTAGCCCGCTGGGAAACGCCGGATTTCACGCAACTGCTACATTGGACCGGCAAGGCACCGCGCAAAAGACCCGCCCAGCGCGAAAAAGGCGGCGCCGTGAGGCACCGCCTGGACATCTGCCAAAGCAATCGGATCAAATCGGGTCGGTGAAGGTCGACCCGCTCTTGAAGGGTCCGACCGCCACATTGCGCGGCAACTCACTGTTGCAGACCGGCTTGCCGTCCGGGGTCATGCGCGGATCCAGATAGCCCTCTACGCCATCATCGACGATCCAGTGTTCGCACCCCTGCGGGTCAACCCATATGCCGGCCGTCAGACCGGCAAGGTCGCCATCACCACCGTCAAAAAAGTTCTGATCGCGGGTCTTGTCAGACACATCGCCACATGCTGCAAGCACAAGCCCGAGCGTGATCACTGAGACCCCTTTGATAATCTTCATACTCCAGCTCCCTCAGCGGCTTACGCAGTAAATTTCGACTCGGCGATTCTGCGCCCTGTTGGCAGCCCCACGATTGGGAACGCGTGGACTGCGCTCGCCATAGGCCCGGATGTCCCTGATACGCGCCCCGACCGAACGACCAACCTGCGCCACCGCGTTGGCGCGACGCTTGGAGAGGGCCATATTGTATTCATCCGAGGCACGGCTGTCGGTATGACCGGCGACGATAAAGTAACGGGTCCCCGGCATCGTGGACTTAAACCACTCCTGAAGGCGCTTGCGCCCTGCGGCATTAATGGCGCTGCCGTCGGTGGCAAAGAACTGATCGGTCGGCATCATGCCGCAGAGCTGACCTCGGCGGCAAACAGGTTTACCGTCCGGCGTCATATGCGTGGTCATGTAGCCCTCGGCACCATCATCCATGACCCAGTGCTCACACCCGTCTGGATCAACCCAGATGGTTGGTACATATCGTTCGCCACGCAGCGGGGCGGTCTCTTGCGCGGCAACGGGTGCGGCCAGAGCGAGCGAAACGACGGTCGCGGCGCAGGCAAGAGGCGCACAGGCTTTGCTTAATATTCGATTAAACACAACAGGCATCCTTCAATTGGCCCACTTGGGAATGATCCTTTCTGAACCTTCCGTGTCTTATGTATGTCCCTAATTTACACTAATTTTCCCTGAACATGAGGCCACTCCATGGGGAATTTCGCGGCGTTCACAGCGCGCGTGCGAAACAGTTCCGCACTTGGCGACTTATTGCTGACGCACCGCGATCAATGAGGCCGCCAGCCCTTCAGAATGTGAAAGTAAGTTCTGCCCAGCCGCCACCACCGAGTCGCACAGCGCTCTGGCGGTCGCAGCCTTCAACACCTGAATTGTGCGCGTGGCTGCACATCGACCATACGCCTAGTCCGCCGACGCAGCCGCCGTCGCGCTCAGCCGATCAGCTCGCCAGCCAGCGAGTTGGTCCCGGAGGACAGGATCCGCACCCGGCGCAGGTCGCCCACGGCGGCATCGCAGTCAGCCACATGAACCGCGTGCAGATAATCGGACTTGCCCACCATCTGGCCTGCAAAGCGCCCGGGCTTTTCGAACAGCACGCCAACCTCGCGGCCCACCATGCTGTCCTGCACCTCGCGCTGCTGGCGGGTCAGCAGGGCCTGCAGCCGCTGCAACCGGTCGTCTGCTTCCTTCGGGTCCACCTGCGCACGTTCTGCAGCCGGTGTGCCCGGACGGGTGGAGTATTTGAACGAATAGGCGGTGCCGTATTTCACCTCTTCCACCAGATCGAGTGTGGCCTGGAAATCCGCTTCGGTCTCTTCCGGAAAGCCGACGATGAAATCGCCGGAAATCAGGATATCGGGCCGCGCTGCCCGAATGCGCTCGATCAGGCGCAGATAGCTCTCGGCTGTATGAGCCCGGTTCATCCGCTTCAGGATCTTGTCCGACCCCGCCTGCACCGGCAGATGCAGATAGGGCATCAGCTTGGCACAGGTGCCATGCGCCTCGATCAGATCATCCATCATGTCGTTGGGGTGCGAGGTGGTGAAGCGGATGCGCTCCAGCCCGTCGATCTTGTCAAGCTGCCAGATCAGCTGCGCCAGCGTCGTGTCACCGTCGGCACCCGCGCCGTGATAGGCGTTGACGTTCTGCCCAAGCAGGGTGATCTCGCGCACGCCGCGTTCCACCAGATCCTCCGCCTCGCGCAGGATGCGGTCAGCCGGGCGGGACACCTCGGCACCGCGGGTATAGGGCACCACGCAGAAGGCACAGAATTTGTCACAACCCTCCTGCACGGTAAGAAATGCGGTGGGGCCACGCTTGGCCTTGGGGCGGCGTTTCAGCTGCTCGAACTTGTCTTCCTCGGGGAAATCGGTGTCGAGCACCTTTTCACCCGCACCCGCCTTGGCTTCCATCTCCGGCAGGCGGTGATAGCTCTGCGGACCAACCACCAGATCCACCAGCGGCTGGCGGCGCATGATTTCCTCGCCCTCGGCTTGGGCGACACAGCCCGCCACGCCGATTTTCAGATCCGGCTTATCAGCCTTCAGCCCCTTGAAGCGGCCCAGCTCGGAATAGACCTTCTCGGCCGCCTTTTCGCGAATGTGGCATGTATTCAGCAGGATCATGTCCGCGTCGTCGGGGGATTGCGTTTCCACATAGCCCTGACCGCCCAGCGCCTCCGACATGCGTTCGCTGTCATAGACGTTCATCTGACAGCCGTAGGTCTTGATATAGAGCTTCTTGGGCGCGGTCATGGCGGGGCTACCTTCTAGCGACGGGGAGCAAGGCGAAAGAACAGCGGCAGCGCATAGCGCGAATTGTGGCCGCTTGCAATGGCAGGGCAATTACCCGATTTTAACCGCGAACACCAGACAAGGCACCGGGGCACAACCGGGGCGGAGCAGAAGGACAGGCCCGATGATCTATGCCTCGCTGGAGGATTTCCTGCAGACCGGCAAATCGGTGCTCGCCAAAGGACCGGTGGCGCTGATCTTCGTCGAGGATGAGGTGGAGATCGGCACCAGCTTACGCCATCACCTGGATTGCGGCTTCAAGGCGGTGGTGGCGTTGATGCCCGATGCTTTCGACCTGCCCAGCGACGTGGCGGAAAGGGTGCATCGCGTGCCCTTCGACTGCGGCCCGGCCGAGGCGGTGGTGGAAGGCGTCAACAGGGTGATCGCGGCGGCCAGCCCGGGCTGCTGGCTCTATTACTGCTATAACGCCGAATACCTCTTCTACCCGTTTTGCGAGTCGCGCACAGTAACCGAGATGCTGACCTTCCACGCGGAGGAACGGCGCGATGCGATGCTGACCTATGTAATTGACCTCTATGCCGGCGATCTGGAGACCCATCCCAACGCGGTCTCGATCGAGGACGCTTGCCTGGATCGCTCCGGCTATTATGCGCAGGGACGCAAGGACCCCATTACCGGTGATCCGCGCGACCGGCAGCTGGATTTCTTCGGTGGCATCCGCTGGCGACACGAGGAACACATCCCCGACGCCAGCCGCAAGATCGACCGCATCGCATTGTTTCGCTCCAGGAAAGGCTTGCAGCTGCGCGCCGATCACACGTTCAACGAACAGGAATACAATACCTACGCCTGCCCATGGCACCACAACCTGACTGCAGCGATCTGCTCCTTTCGCGCCGCCAAGGCACTGAAGCGCAACCCCGGGTCCACATTCGAAATCCAGAGCTTCAAATGGCACAACTCCACGCCGTTTGAATGGCACTCGCGCCAGCTCCTCGACCTCGGCCTGATGGAGCCCGGCCAGTGGTTCTGAACGCCCCGCACCCGCGAAACATGACCTCCGGCAGAGCTATGAACAAAACGACGCAGGCCCTGCGCCTGTCAATTTCATCTTTTCCCCAAATACCTCGGGGGTGAGGCGCCCTGGCGCCGAGGGGGCAGCGCCCCCTGCCCCGCTCCCTGACCCGCCCTAGCGTTGCAACAACAACGGAAACCAATCCTCGCGCAGACGCTGGCCCGGGGTCATGTCATGGCCCGGAAACGGCGGCGAGGTCGGCCCCGGACGCTCCACATACCGCGCATCCTGCCCCACCAGCCGCAAAGAGAACGCCCGGCGGCGCATGTCAGAGGTATTGCCGCGCGCGCCGTGCAGGGTGCGAAAGTGGAACGCCACCGCATCGCCGGGCTCCATCTCCCACTCCATCACCCGCATGCCCTCCGCGTCCGGGTCCGGCACCGCCATGTACTGCCCTTCATCGGCAAAGAACCCCTCTTGCGAGACCCAGCGGGTGGGCAGCACTTCCTTTTCCCAGCGATGAGATCCGGCCACGCAGCGCAGGCTCGCCTCCCGCACCGGGTCGAGCGGCGACCAGAAGCTGACGGTCTGCTGACCCTCGACAAAATAATAGGGTCCGTCCTGATGCCAGGGGGTCGCCATCGAGGTCCCCGGCTCCTTGACCAGCACATGGTCGTGAAACATCTGCACCAAATCCGAACCCATCAGATCCGCGGCCACCTCCGCTACCGGCGAGGCCTCAATGGCGGCGGCAAACTCCGGAATGCGGGTCCAGTTGCAGTAGTCATCGAAGAAACGACCGCTTTCGCCCCGCTTATCGTTATTGGAGGCATAGGGACCGGGTTCCGCCATATTGGCCGCCACCCCCTTGCGCAGCAGTTCCACCTGATCGCGGAACAGCCCCTTGATCATCACCACGCCGTCGCGCTGATAGGCCTCGATCTGATCTTCGCTCAGCAACGGATGTACCATGATGTACCTACTCCCTCTGACTATCTGTTCTTCTGACCGTCTCAGGCGGCGTGCATAGTTTCAAATCATATCTTTCTAAGATAGCCTTCTGCTGATGTTATACCTGACACTACGCCACTACGAATATGTCACCGCCATTGCCCATCACGGCAGTCTGTCGGGCGCGGCGGCGGCCCTGCATGTCAGCCAGCCGGCACTGTCGGCGGCGCTGTCGCGGATCGAGGCGCATCTGGGCCGGGTGCTGTTCCTGCGCCGCAAGGGCGCGCCGCTGGAACTGACACCGCAGGGGCGCGATTTTGTCACGGGGGCGGAGGCGCTGCTGGTGCAGGCGGCCCAGCTGGAGCGCGCAGGCACCGCCGTGCAGGCCGCACAGCACCTGACCATCGGCTGTTTCAGTGATCTCGCGCCCTTCCTGCTGCCACGCGCCCTCGCCACCCTGCGCGCCACTCTGCCGCAGGTCCGGCTCGATATCATTGAGGGTCACTTTGAGGATCTGATCACGGCCCTCAGGGCGGGCAGCTGCGATCTGGCGCTGACCTATGACCTCGGACTTGATTCGAGTTTCACCCGGCAGGACCTGCACCACATCACACCTAAGGCGCTGATGCCGCCAGATCACCCGCTGGCCGCGCAGGAGGATATCAGCCTTGCCGAACTGGCCCGGGCGCCGCTGATCCTGTCGCGTGAGGGCCTGTCGATCGCCCATATGATGCGGCTGTTCAAAACTCTGGGACTGGTGCCGGAGGTGGCCCATCGCGCCGCCTCGCTGGAACTGTTGCGCAGTCTGGCGGCCCGAGGCGAAGGGATCGGACTGGCCTACAGCCTTCCGCCCGGCGACCTCACCTACGACGGCATGCCGCTCATCGCGCGTCCGATCCGCGATGCCCATGCCCGGGAACCAGTGGTGCTGACCTGCCATGCGACACCGGCGGACGGGTCGCCCACCGCACAGGCCATGACGGCGCTCACCTCGGCGCTGACAGGAAATTCTTCAGAAAGTTGAGCCGCTTACTTCTTACGCAGACGGATGACTACATCGACCGAGGCGATCTCCATCCCCTCGGGCGGCTGCGGCAGGGACTGGATCACCAACTCCTCGGACGGGGCATCGCTGACGCGGCCCTCGCCTTCCCAGTAATAATGCGGATGGTCATGCACATTGGTGTCGAAATAGCTCTTGGAGCCATCAACAGTGATCTCCTGCAGCACGCCTGCCTCGCAGAAGGCGCGTAGCGTGTTGTAGACCGTCGCCAGCGACACGGCTGCACCATCGTCCTTGGCCGCATCAAACAGGCTCTCGGCGGTGACGTGACGGTGCTGGCCATCGCCCACCAGCAGAGAGGCCAGCGTCACGCGCTGGCGGGTCGGGCGCAGGCCCGCCTCCATCAGCCACTTGTTGGCGTTCTCTTCATGGGTCGGCGTCATGATCACCTTCCTACTGTTCACATCCACTGGCGTTCTATATGGCAGAATACTGCCCGTTTTCAATCCGATTTGCAAAGACAGCCGCCCGTTCTTCCGGCACAGACCTGATAAAACCTCACCTCACCCTCGCACATGCAGCATCGCGCTGCCCTTGCAGGACATGTAAACGCGGTGCTAATGGGGTCGTTGAACCTATTTTGAGACCCACAGGCAGGAGTTGCCCCGCACATGGCCCAATATCCCAGCAGCTTTGACAAGGAAGACCTGCTCAAATGCGCAAGAGGCGAGCTGTTTGGACCCGGCAATGCACAGTTGCCGGCGCCCCCGATGCTGATGATGGACCGCATCACCGAGGTGAGCAGCGACGGCGGTGAGCATGGCAAAGGCCATATCATCGCGGAATTCGACATCACCCCGGACCTGTGGTTCTTCGAGTGCCATTTCCCCGGCAACCCGATCATGCCCGGCTGCCTCGGCCTTGATGGCCTGTGGCAGCTCACCGGCTTCAACCTCGGCTGGCGCGGCTGGCAGGGGCGTGGCTATGCGCTTGGCGTTGGCGAGGTCAAACTGACCGGCATGGTGCGCCCGGAGCGTAAAATGCTGACCTATCGCATCAATTTCACCAAAGCCCTGCAAACCCGCCGCTTGACCATGGGCGTCGCAGACGGGATCGTGGAAGCGGATGGTGAGGTGATCTATCAGGTCAAGGACATGAAAGTGGCCCTCTCCGAGAGCTGATCCGCACCGCGGGTCGCCACGACAGGAACACGGGCACAGGAACGGGGCCAGCCCCCTTTCACACGAGTACACAGGAGTACGCATCATGCGTCGCGTCGTCGTCACCGGTCTGGGAGTCGTCTCTTCCATCGGGAACACTGCCGAAGAGGTCATTGCCTCCTTGAAGGCCGGCAAGTCCGGCATCACCGCCAGCGAAGAGATGGCGGAACACGGGTTCCGCAGCCAGATTGCAGGTACGCTGAAAATCAACCCCGCCGAGCACGTGGACAAGCGCACCCTGCGCTTCATGGGCCCCGGCGCCGCCTATGCGCATATCGCCATGCAACAGGCGATTGCCGATTCCGGTCTGGGCGAGGATCAGGTGGTGAACGAACGCACCGGCCTGATCGCAGGCTCCGGCGGGCCGTCCACCTCCTCGATGCTGACCGCGCATCAGACCGTGCTGAAGACCGGCGCCACCAAGCGCATCGGCCCCTTCGCGGTGCCGAAATGCATGTCCTCGACAATCTCGGCCAACCTGGCGACCGCGTTCAAGATCAAGGGCATCAACTACTCGATCACCTCTGCCTGCTCCACCTCGCTGCACTGCATCGGCAACGCGGCTGAGCAGATCATGATGGGCAAGCAGGACGTGATGTTCGCCGGTGGCGGCGAGGAACTTGACTGGACCCTCTCCTGCCTGTTCGACGCCATGGGCGCGATGTCCTCGAAGTATAACGACACGCCGGAAAAAGCCTCCCGCGCCTTCGATCAGGACCGCGACGGATTTGTGATCTCCGGCGGCGGCGGCATCGTGGTGCTGGAAGATCTGGAGCATGCGCTGGCGCGTGGTGCCAAGATCTACGCCGAGGTGACCGGCTTTGCCGCGACGTCTGACGGCCACGACATGGTGGCACCCTCCGGCGAAGGCGGCGAGCGCGCGATGCGTCTGGCTCTGCAAACCCTGCCCGAAGGTCGCAAGGTCTCCTATATCAACGCGCATGGCACCTCGACACCGGTTGGGGACGTGGGCGAGGTCGAAGCCGCCCGGCGCGTCTTTGGCGCCGGTCAGGTGCCGCCGATCTCCTCCACCAAGTCGATGACCGGCCACGCGCAGGGTGCGGCAGGCGCGCTGGAGGCGATCTTCAGCCTCCTGATGCTGGACAATGATTTCATCACCCCTTCGATCAACGTCGAAACCCTCGCCGAGGGTATCGAGGACGGCGAAGTGGCGACCCAATATGTTGAAAACGCAGGGCTCGACAGTGTCATGACCAACAGCTTCGGCTTTGGCGGCACCAATGGGTCCATGGTTCTCAGCAAGTACAAGGATTGACAACGTGACAGGAGTATTGGCCGGCAAACGGGGCCTGATCATGGGGGTGGCAAATGACCGCTCCATCGCCTGGGGGATCGCCAAGGCGATGCATGAGGCCGGGGCCGAGCTGGCCTTCACCTATCAGGGCGAGGCCTTCGGCAAACGTCTGGAGCCGCTGGCGGCCTCAGTCGACAGCGATTTCATGGTGGATGTGGATGTCACCGACGATGCGTCGCTCGACACCGCGTTCGAACAGCTGGGCGCGCGCTGGCCGACGATCGATTTCATCGTCCACGCCATCGCCTATTCCGACAAAACGGAGCTGACCGGCCGGTTCATCAACACCAGCCGCGCCAACTTCAAGAACTCGATGGATATCTCCGCCTATTCCTTCATCGAGGTGGCGCGCCGCGCCTACCCTTTGATGCAGGAAAACGGCGGCGGCACCATGCTGACGCTCACCTATGGCGGCTCCAACCGGGTCACCCCCAACTACAATGTGATGGGCGTGGCCAAGGCCGCGCTGGAGAGCACCACGCGTTATCTGGCCAACGACCTTGGCCCCGATGGCATCCGCGTCAATGCGATCTCCCCAGGCCCGATGAAAACGCTGGCCGGTGCTGCCATCGGCGGCGCGCGCAAGACCTACAAGCACACCGAGCAGAACGCCCCCTTGCGGTCCAATGCGACGCTGGAAGCGGTCGGTGGCACAGCGGTCTATCTGGCTTCGGACGCCGGCGCCTACACCACCGGCGAGATCATCCGCGTCGATGGCGGCTTTCATATCCTGGGCATGCCGCAGCAAGATCACCTCTGATTTAACATGATATATCAGTCAGTTAAGGCGCCCTTCAGGGCGCCTTTTCTTTTTGCCTCAGGTCATCTTGAGCTTCGGTGCTTTTATTTTATACCGAATCGCATAATAAAAGAGAAACCGTCTTAATCAGGATCTCTCAGATGTTTCTCACCGACCTTGTGACCCCGCCCGACACCGCGCTCTGCACCGCCGCCGAGGAAATGGCGCGAATGGCCAGCGATCCGTTTCTCTACAACCACGTCAGCCGGTCATTTGTCTTTGGCGCCCTCACCGCTCGGGCAACAGGCATGCAATATGATCCGGAGCTGTTTTACATCGCCGCCATGCTGCATGACCTCGGCCTGACCGAAACCTATATGGCGGATGACCGGTTTGAGGTGGACGCAGCGGAGGCCGCCGCCACCTTCCTAACGGCGCAAAACGTCGAGCAATCGCGCATCGACCGGGTCTGGGACGCGATTGCGCTGCACACCACATTTTCGATCCCGCAGAAAAAATCACCCGAGGCCGCGCTGGTGCAAATCGGCGCCGGTCTGGATGTGGGCGTCATCCCACATGATCAGATCACCCCGGAGGTGATGGAACAGGTGCTTGACGCCTACCCCCGTCTGGGCTTCAAAAAGGCAATGGAACACGCGCTCACCCGGATCTACAAAGCCAAACCCATGACCGCGATGCATAATTTTGGCGCAGACGTGGCCCACCGCCATGTGCCCGGCTTTCACCAGCCACATTTCTGCGATGTGCTGCATGGGGCGGATTTCCCCGAATGAGCAAGGCGGGGCAGACACGCGGTCGGGGCCGCCCGCGCAAGTTCGATGAACGTGCGGTGCGCCAGACGATCATGGAGACCTTCTGGCAGAAGGGCTATGCGGCGACCTCGCTGGACGACCTTTCAAAGGCCACCGGCCTCGTGCGCCCCAGCCTCTATGCCGCCTTTGGCAACAAGGAAACGATGTTCCTGCGCGCGATGGATGATTTTGTCATCCGCGTGCAGGGCGATCTGGCGCAGCAGATCCCGCGCGATGCCACACCGGAGGAGGCGCTGCGGGCCGTCTACATGGCCATGCTTGCAATCTATCGTGACGAGCCCCTTGAGCAGGCGCGCGGCTGCCTTGTGTTCTCCGCCGCCGTTGCCGCCGCCCCCCTGCATCCGGAGATCCGCAGCCGACTGATGCAGCGGGTTACGCAGACTGACGCTCAGTTCCGTCGCCTGCTTGAACACCTGGCACCGGACGCAACGGAGGACACCCGTCAGGCCGCAGCTGAACTGGCGGCTGCCACACTGCATTCGCTGGGTCTGCGGGTGCGGGCCGGCACCGATCCCGCGGATCTAAGCCGTTTTGCGCAGCACGCGGCCCGCAGTATCTCACTGCTGCTGCAGCACTGACGGTCGACCCATTCCCCGCCGCATTCCGAGCCGTGCAGACGACATTGCCAGCGACAGCGCTTCGCCTCCCTGCCCACAACCACGACAAAGGGGCGCCGCAGCGCCCCCTCTCTTCTAGCTTTCACACTGGCGGTTTCGGTCAGCTACCCGCTTCCGACGCCCGCTTGGACAACATGTTCATCACGTTGTTGGCCAGTTTGGTATAAGGCGGCCAGAACAGCTCTTCGGCAAAGAACTCCGGGTTGTCATCCAGCATCGGATTCGCATCCACCTGCGTGGTCGCCGCCACCATGCCAAGACCGTTCACGATGCGCTCCTGCACGTCCTTGCCGATGAAGTAGTTGGCAAAGATCTCGGCTGCTTCCAGTTTTTTGCCCTCAAGCTTCTTGGAAAAGTTGATGGTGTCGAGCCAGACGGTGTTGCCCTCGTCGAAGTTCACGATGCTCCAGTTCCCACCGGAGGCCACATGAGCCGCTGCACCGGGACCGTAGGAGGCAACAAAGGCCAGATCGTCGCGGAATTCCGGGCCTGCACTCCAGAAGAAGCCGACCTGATCGTGCAGCGCGTTCATCGTCTGCTGCAACTCACCATCTGCTTTCTGTAGCGCCGCCATTTTCTTGCGGTCACCGGAGGCATCCTGCACCGCAAAGGGCGACTGCCCCATGGACATCAACGCCAATGCCACATTCGGCTGCACCTGGCCGGAGGTCAGCGAGATCTGCCCCTTCCACTCGGGCTTCAGCAGGTCAGCAACCGAGGTCGGATGCTCTGCAACCACATCGTCATTGGCCCAGATCCCGTAGGAGCCACCGCCAAACGGCAGGTACAGCGGACCGGCGTCGGACATGCCCATCGGGATCGCACTCAGCTCCGGCAGAAGTGCCTCGGCATTGCTCAGACGGGGCGAGGACGTGTCGATCGGCTGCAGCAGGTTGGAGAACGGAAAGCCTTCCATATTGATGTAGTTCAGCGTCAGGAAAGAGACATCCACATCGCCTGAACGGATCACGTCAAACATCTGCTCCGGACCTTCGGCCAGAGTGTCCAGCACGCGGACCTCAATATCATAGCCTTCGGACGCAAGGATGTCGTTGACCGCGGCAACCTCATCCGGCTGAACATAACCATCCCAAGTAAAAATATTCAAATATTCAGTAGCTTGCGCCATGGTGGCACCCATGGTCAGAACAGTGCTGAGAAGCAGATTACGCATATTTCAAAACTCCGGTTTTAACTTTTCCACCCACCGCCCCAAAGATGCAGCAGGGCTGGCGCAAGCGTCGCCGGGAGAAATGAACACCAGATGAAGACGCCTCAGGTCGCCCCGAAAATGCGTCGCGCAATTTAAACAAGTTTTGGGTGGTTTTGATGCCCCGATCGCATGACAGTTTGCCCCCCTAAGGGCCCCAACATTGGCGCAACGGAGTGCGCCGCGCCGCAGGCGCGGCGCCCGGCCCAACCGGGAGGGACGCGTATTCGCGTCTGCGAGCGGGCGGGAGATCTCCCCCGCCGGCCCGCGTTTTCAGATGAGGTCCGCCCTCAGGCGATCGCCACCAGCTCCACGTCAAAGACCAGATCCTGGCCCGCCAGACGGTGGTTGGCATCAAGCGTCACATTTGCCTCGTCCACTTCGACCACGGTCACCGGCAGCACCTGACCCTCGGGGGTCTGCATTTGCAGCATGGTGCCGATTTCCAGCGGAATGTCCTCCGGAATACCTTCGCGCGGCACCGCCTGACGGGCAGAGGGGTTGATCGGCCCGTAGGCGTCCTCGCAAGCGATCTCCAGCGTCTTTGAATCGCCCTCGGCCATCTCCAGCATGCCATCATCCATGCCCTTGATGACATGGCCGGCGCCAACAGTGAATTCGAGCGGATCACGCCCTTCGGAACTGTCAAAGACGGTGCCGTCTGTCAGCTTTCCGGTGTAGTGGATGCGAACCGTGTCGCCATTTTTTACCGCGGTCATGATGACCCCCTTTCGGGTTCTCAGGTGTGTTTTTGGGCCGAGGGCCCGAATGATAAGAGGCCACCCTAACGCTCATGGCAGCAGAGTAAACCCGTACCAACACAATTTAGCCCATTGAGCCCGGCCCCGCTTGTGGCAGTTTCGCTGCCAACACGGAGGCCTTCCAAATGACGATCAAGACCTGCATTTTCGACGCCTATGGCACGCTGTTCGACGTCGCCGCCGCCGCCCGACAGGCCGCAGCAGAGCCGGAATTCCCGCAGCTTTCGGACAGTTGGGCGACACTGGCGCAGACCTGGCGACTGAAACAGCTCCAATATACTTGGCTGCGCGCCGTCACCGAGGCGCATACGGATTTCTGGCAGGTCACGCAAGACGGCCTTGACTGGGCGCTGGAGGCCGCCGGCCTTGATGCTCAGCCCGCCCTGCGCCAACGGCTGCTGGACCTTTACTGGGAACTTGCCGCCTACCCGGAGGTGCCCGCAATGCTACGCGCGCTCAAGGACGCGGGCTATCAGACCGCCATCCTGTCGAACGGGTCGCCGCAGATGCTGGCCGGGGCTGTGGACTCCGCCGGGCTTGGCGACGTGCTCGATGATGTGCTCTCGGTCGAAAGCGTCGGTATCTTCAAACCCGCGGCGGCCGTCTATGATCTGGTCGGCCAGCGATTTGGCGATGAACGGCCCGAGGTGCTGTTTGTCTCCTCCAACGGCTGGGACGCGGGCTGCGCCACCGGCTATGGCTTCACCACCGCATGGGTCAATCGCGCGGATGAGCCGGTGGACCGCCTGCCTTGGCGCCCGGCGCATGTCCTGAGCGACCTGACCCCGATCCCGGACATCGCCGCCAATGCCTGAACCACTGCCCGCTACACCACCTGAGAAAGACATCTTCATGAGCCGTTTCACCACCCCAGATGGGCTGTCGCTCTACTATGAGACCCACGGCAATCGCGACGGGCTGCCGCTGATCTGCCTGCCCGGCCTGACCCGCGACGGGCAGGATTTCCGTTATGCGCTGCCGCATCTCTCTGCCTATCACGTCATCCTGCTGGATCTGCGCGGGCGCGGGCGGTCGGATTATGCCGAAGACCCCTCCAGCTACAACATCCTGACCGAGGCCGGGGATGTGATCGCCTTGATGGACCACCTCGGGCTGGCTCGCGCGGCCCTGCTTGGCACCTCGCGCGGCGGGCTGGTGGCGATGGCGATCGCCGGTACCGCCCGCGACCGGTTGTCGGCGGTAATCCTCAACGACGTTGGCCCCGATATCGCCGAGGAGGGTCTGGGCCGCATCTTCGACTACCTCGGTCGCCGCCCTTCCGCGAACACCCATGCCGAGGCCGCCCAGACGCTGGAGGCCGTGATGGCGCCGGCCTTCCCCGGTGTCCCGTCGCAACGCTGGCTGGAGGAGGCGCAGACCTTCTACAAAGAGACGCCGGACGGGTTGGAGCTGCGCTATGATGCCCGCCTGCGCGATGCCATGCTGGCCCAGGCCGCTGCCCTGGCCGAGATGGAGGAGAAACCCAGCCTCTGGCCGTGGTTTGCCGCCCTCGACGGGCTGCCCGCCGGGGTCATTCGGGGCGCACACTCCGATATCCTGTCGGCTGAGACCTATGCCGAGATGCAGCGCCGCCTGCCCGCCCTGCGCGCCGTGGAACTGCCGGATCGCGGCCATATCCCCTTCCTTGACGAACCCGCCGCCCTCGCCCTCATCCACGATGTATTGAAAGACGCCCAATGACCACGCTCGCCATGATCGAGGCCGCCGCCGCGCGCCTCAAGGGCCACGCCCGCCGCACGCCGCTCCTCTCCTCGCCCTTCCTTGACGAGATCGCCGGTCGGCGCCTCTTCGTGAAGGCCGAATGCCTGCAGCACACCGGATCGTTCAAGTTCCGCGGCGGCTGGGCGGCGCTGTCGGCTCTGGACCCCGACCTGCGCAAACGCGGTGTCATCGCCTATTCCTCGGGCAACCACGCGCAGGGTGTCGCCGCGGCGGCCAAGGCCCATGGCGCGCCTGCGGTGATCGTGATGCCCGCTGATGCGCCCCGGCTCAAGATCGACAACACCCGCGCCCTGGGTGCCGAGGTGGTGCTCTATGATCGCGCCGCTGGAGAAAGCCGCGAAGCCGCCGCCGCGCCGCTGGTCGAGAGCCGCGGCCTCACCCTCATCAAACCCTATGACGAACCCGAGGTGATCGCGGGCCAGGGCACCACCGGGCTGGAGATCGCCGAACAGGCCGCCGAACAGGGCGTCACCCAAGGCGATGTGCTGGTCTGCTGCGGCGGCGGCGGACTGACCTCGGGCATCGCGCTGGCCTTGCAGGACCGTGCGCCGGGGCTGCGTGTGCGCCCGGCAGAGCCAGAAGGCTTCGACGATGTGGCACGTTCGCAGGCCTCGGGCCGGATCGAGAGTAACGCCGCCCCCACCGGCTCCATCTGCGATGCCATCCTGACCCCGGCCCCGGGCGAGATCACCTGGCCGATCCTGTCGCGCCTTTGCGGGCCCGGCCTCACCATCACCGACACCGAAGCCCAGCACGCCATGGCGCTTGCCTTCCAACGGCTGAAGATCGTGCTGGAACCCGGTGGTGCCGCCGCCCTCGCCGCCGCGCTGTTCCATGGCGACCAGATCGAAGGCGATGCGGTGATCGCTGTTGCCACCGGCGGCAATGTGGACCGGGATACCTTTGTCGAGGCCCTTACCCGCTTCTCCTGAGTGGTCCTTCAACCGGCAACATTCCGGTGAGCGCGAAGGGGAAGCCCCCTTCGTCTCTCCCATCGCTGGCCTCTCGCGACGCATCTGTTTATGGTCGCGCGGCAACAGATAGCAAGAGCCCGCCCATGCCCCTCGCAGACCTTGGCGATGTTCAGTTGAACTACACCCTGCATGGCCCAGCCAAGGCGCCGCCCGTGGTACTTGTGCATGCGCTTGGCACCGACCAGCGCATCTGGGACCGGGTGATCCCGACGCTGCCCGACGGCCTGCGTATTCTGACGTTCGACCTGCGCGGCCATGGCGGGTCTTCGGTGCCCGATGGCCCCTATTCGATGGGCGCTTTGGTGCGCGACGCGGAACGGCTGATGGAGTTCTGCGAGATCCGCGACAGCCTGTTTGTCGGCCTGTCCATCGGCGGCATGATTGCGCAGGGGTTGGCGGTGAAACGGCTCGATCTGATCCGCGCGCTGGTGTTGTCCAACACCGCCGCCAAGATCGGCACGCCGGAGATCTGGCAGCGCCGGATGGCGGCGATCCGCGCCGATGGCCTTGCCGCCATCGGGGCCGAAACCATGCAGCGCTGGTTCCCCCGCGCCTATCTGAAATCCGGCGCCCATGCCCCGACACAGGCGATCGTCGAAGGCACCAGCGTCGAAGGCTACCTTGGCTGCTGCGCCGCGGTGGCGGGCACCGATTTTTACACGCCCACCTCTGGCCTGCGCCTGCCCACGCTTGGCATTGCCGGGTCGGAGGACGGCTCTACCCCGCCCGATCTGGTGCGTGAAACCATCGACCTGATCCCCGGCGCGCAGTTTGCGCTGATGCGGCGCAGCGGCCACGTGCCCCCCATCGACCAGCCCGAAGCCTACGGCGCGCGGCTCACTCAATTCCTGCAAGAGGTTGGACACATTGGCTGATATCCTTCTCGTTCACGGCTCCTGTCACGGAGCATGGTGCTGGCGCGACCTGACCCCGGCGCTGGCCGCCCGTGGTCATTTTGTGCGCGCCATAGACCTCCCCGGCCACCGCGATGACCGCGCGCCTGAAACCGTGACGCTTGATGAAACCTGCCGGGCCGTCGCAGATCACATCACGCCCGAGACCATTGTCCTCGGCCATTCCTGGGCCGGCTTTCCGATCACCGGCGCGGTGGCATACGCACGTCCGCACGCCCTGATTTACCTCTGCGCCTATGTGCCAGTCTCCGGCCTCTCGCTGATCGACATGCGCAAGGCGGGTCCACGCCAGACCATCGGCGATGCGGCGGTGAAATCGGACGACGGCCACAGTTACACGATCCGCCCGGACGCCGCGCCGGAGCTGTTCTATCACGACTGCCCGCCTGAAGCGGTCTCCTTCGCGCTGGAACACCTCTGCCCGCAGCCGATCCCGCCACAGGCCACGCCGCTTACCGTGCCGTCGGCCTGGGCGGAGCTGCCCAAGGCCTATATCCGCTGTACTCAGGACCGCACCATCCCGCCGGAATATCAGAGCAGCATGTGCGCCGACTGGCCGCAAAAGGATGTACATATGCTCGAAAGTTCGCATTCGCCATTCCTGTCGCAGCCCGGTCCACTGGCAGAACTGGTCGACCAAATTGCCCTTCAGTTCACCCGATAGCGCCGTCACGCCACCCCCCGCAACCGGCGCACAACAGACAGCGCTCCGTGTCTCCAAGGCGGCGATCC
Source organism: Tritonibacter sp. SIMBA_163 (assembly GCF_046535935.1). Classification (NCBI taxonomy): domain Bacteria; kingdom Pseudomonadati; phylum Pseudomonadota; class Alphaproteobacteria; order Rhodobacterales; family Paracoccaceae; genus Tritonibacter; species Tritonibacter sp. SIMBA_163. Next base: position 339,370 of record NZ_JAWJBP010000003.1, on the reverse strand, counting down.
CGATGCATCACCGCTGCACTCTCCTGACATGCCGTGGCGTAAAACCGACAGATCCGCGCCGCTTTCCGCATTGCAGTGCCCAGTGGGCAACGTCACCCTGAACAAGAACGACGGGGAGACCGACCATGAAAACCATCAAAGCCGCCGTGTGCCACACATTCGGTGCACCACTGACACTCGATGACATTCAGATCGCGCCTCCCGGACAGGGCGAGGTCGAAGTCACCCTGGATGCGGTGGCCATCTGCCACAGCGATATCTCCTTTGCCGAAGGCGCCTGGGGTGGTCACCTGCCAGCCGTCTACGGGCACGAGGCCGCCGGGCGCATCTCCGCTATCGGCGCTGGTGTGGAAGGGTTCGACCACGGCGATGACGTCATCGTCACGCTGATCCGCGCCTGCGGCAGCTGCCCCACCTGCGCCGGTGGCCAGCCAGTGAGTTGCACCACGCCCTATGATGGTCTGGACGGGCCGCTGTCCACCGCAGCGGGCCAGCCCCTGCTTCAGGCCATGGCATGCGGCGCCTTTGCCGAAAAGGTGGTGGTCAGCGCCCGCCAGATCGTCAAGATCCCTGCCGATTTGCCCAAGGAGGTGGCAGCGCTGATCTCCTGCGGCGTCATCACCGGCATCGGCGGCGCGGTGAACGCCGCCAAGCTGCGCGCCGGCGAGGACGTGGTGGTGATTGGTGCCGGCGGTGTTGGTCTCAACGCCATACAGGGCGCGCGCATCGCAGGTGCCCGCCGCATTGTGGCCGTGGACATGAGCCCGGAGAAGCTGGAAATTGCGCGCGAATTTGGCGCCACTCACGGGGTGCTGGCGACCGAGGCCAAACCCTGGCGCGGCGCATTCAAGGCGCTTGGCGGAAAGGGCGCCGATGTGGTGCTGATCACCGTCGGCGCCATCCCCGCCTATGACCAGGCGCCGCGCTACCTTGGCCCTGGTGGACGCGCGGTGATGATCGGCATGCCGCATTCCGGGCAGACCGCGGAGTATGAACCTGTGGTCATGGCCGCCCTTGGTCAGGGGCTGCAGGGCTCCAAGATGGGCGATGTGGTGATCCAGCGCGATGTGCCCTGGATCGTCGACCTCTACCAGCAGGGCCGCCTCAAGCTTGACGAGCTGATCTCCGGCCGCTGGTCGCTGGAGGAGATCAACGAGGCCATCGCCGACACCAAGACCGGCAGCGCCAAACGCAATGTGATCCTGTTCAACCACTGAGACCAGCCCCAGAATGCCAGGTTCCGGGCCCATTGGCCCGGACCCGCGCGCGCCGGGGCCTCGATGGCCCCGGCGCGCGCTCCCCCTCCACCCGATTGCCAAGCCTCAAAGGACCGAGAGACATGAAACTCCAGGACCTCGACATCATCATCACCGCGCCCCCGGCCCCCGGCTGGGGCGGGCGCTACTGGATTCTCGTCAAAGTCACCACCGATACCGGCATCACCGGCTGGGGCGAATGCTACGCGTCCACCATCGGCCCCAAGGCCATGACCGCCGTGATCGAAGATGTCTTTGGCCGCCACATGCAGGGCGAAAACCCGGAAAACATCGAGCTGATGTTCCGCCGCGCCTATTCCTCAGGCTTCACCCAGCGCCCCGACCCCACCGTCATAGGCGCGTTTTCGGGGCTGGAAATCGCCTGCTGGGATATCCTCGGCAAGCAGCGGGACCGCCCGGTGCATGCGCTCCTCGGCGGCCGCATGAATGATCGCATCCGCGCCTATACCTACCTCTACCCGCTGCCAGAGCATGACATCAGCGCCTTTTGGACCTCGCCCGAGATGGCTGCGGAGTCCGCCGCCGATGCGGTCGCGCGCGGCTATACGGCAGTGAAATTCGACCCCGCCGGTCCCTATACCATCCGCGGCGGCCATATGCCCGCAATGTCCGACATCTCCCAGTCGGTTGCCTTCTGCAAGGCCATCCGCGCGGCAGTCGGAGACCGCGCCGACCTGCTGTTTGGCACCCACGGCCAGTTCAACACGGCTGGCGCCATCCGCCTCGGCCAGGCCCTGGAGCCCTACAGCCCCCTCTGGCTCGAAGAGCCCACGCCTCCCGACATGGTCGAGGACATGGCCCGTGTCGCCCGTGGCGTGCGCATCCCGGTGGCCACCGGAGAGCGGCTCGCCACCAAGGCGGAGTTTGGCGCCATCATGCGAGCGGGTGCCGCGGAGATCCTGCAGCCCGCTTTGGGCCGGGCCGGTGGCATCTGGGAAATGAAGAAGGTCGCCGCCATGGCGGAGGTCTTCAACGCGCAGATGGCGCCCCATCTTTACGCCGGACCGGTGGAATGGGCCGCCAACATCCAGTTCGCCGCCTCGATCCCCAACATCCTCATGGCCGAATGTATCGAGACCCCATTCCACAGCGCGCTCATCAAGAGCAGCATCACAGTCGAGGGCGGTTATATCACCCCACCCGACGCGCCGGGCCTGGGTATTGACGTCGACGAGGACCTGGCCCGCGCCCACCCCTTCACCGGGGATGACCTGCATCTGAACATGCAGGAAGCGCCCTGTGATTACGCGAACGGCAATGCATTTGAGGGCGGCGCACCACCTGCCAAGGGTTGAAAACACACCAACCGCCTCCCTATATAAAGTGAGGGCGAGAAGAAAAGCGTAAGCAAAGGTTTGCTAAAAAGAATAAATTTTTATCGAAACTCTTGCGAGGCCACGGAGATCCGTGGCCTTACTCTATTAAGCGTCAGTGATTGTTCTGATGCATTCCTTCCTGCTCCCCAGGAATCCAGACGGCTGCGAAAGAAGACCCTATATGATGACTGACACACTGGACATGCCTGTAGCCTCCATGGCGGATAACGCATCGGAAGCCTCAGCACTGCTGAAAGCCCTGGCGCATGAGGGGAGGTTGATGATCCTGTGCTATCTGGCCGGGGAAAAGGAACTCTCGGTCGGCGCCCTCGAAGAGCTGCTGGATAAACGGCAGGCCGCCGTGAGCCAGCTGCTGTCACGCCTGCGCGAAGATCGCCTGGTGGTGGCACGCCGTTCTGGAAAGACAGTTTATTATTCGCTGGCCGACGGACCGGCGACCAAAATCCTCGAGAGCCTGCACGAGATCTATTGCCGCTGAGACCCGGCAAACACCGACCGGGCCTCGCCTTTTTCTGCGATCAGTCGTCCGCGCGCACAGGCTGCCGCTGACGCCCAAGCCCTTGAATTTCAAGTTCTATCACGTCACCATCGCGCAGGAAGATGGCATTGGGCTTTTGCCCCATTCCGACACCCGGAGGCGTGCCCGTTGCGATCACATCGCCCGGGTGCAGCGTCATCAGCTGGCTCAGGTGGCTGATGACCTCGGCCACCGAAAATATCATCTTGTCGGTGTTTCCGGTCTGCATCCGCTGGCCATTCACATCACAGGACAGAGCCAACGCCTGTGGATCAGCCACCTCGTCGGCCGTCACCAGCCACGGCCCGATCGGGCCAAAAGTGTCGCAGCTCTTGCCCTTGGTCCATTGTCCGGTCAGCTGCATCTGAAAATCCCGCTCTGAGACATCATTGACGACGCAGTACCCCGCAACATGATCGAGCGCGCTTTCCACAGTGACGTATTTCGCCGCAGTTCCGATCACAACGCCCAGCTCGACCTCCCAGTCTGTCTTGGTCGCCCCCCGCGGAATGCGGATCTCGTCATTCGGCCCGACGATACATGAATTTGCTTTCATGAAAAGAATGGGGTGTTCGGGGGCGGTTGCACCCACCTCTTCCGCATGATCGGAATAGTTGAGTCCGATGCAGAGGAACTTGCCCACCGAACCGATGCAGGGGGCGTAGTCGATCTCGCCCGACAGCTCCGGCAGGGCGCTGGCATCCAGCGCCCGGATCCCGGCTAACACCGACGGGTTCAGCGTCTCCGGCGTCACATCCCCCACGTGGATCGACAGATCCCGCGCCACGCCCGACTCATCCATCAGACCCGGCTTCACCCCGTCCGCCGTGCGGTACCGAAACAATTTCATATGCTCTCTCCCTGAAAATATCGCGCCGATCCGCCGCACGATCGGGCGCGGTCGGACCGGCAGATCATCTGCCTGCAGGCTAACTGGAAACGTAGCCCGCAACCACCTGCAGCAGCTTGAAGGCCGTGTTGGCGTCGTTCTCCACCACCGCGAGGAATTCCTCCTCACCGATCCGCAGGCAGGTGAGGTCGCTTTCGGCGATCATCGACAGGGCGCGGGGTTCCTTGCGGATCAGGCCCAGCTCGCCCACTAGGCGGCCGGGGCCGACCTTGGCAATCAGTTGCCCCTCCGCGCCCTCGTCTTCGGCCGGCAGGTAGAGCCCCGCCTCCCCTTCGATGATCATATAAGCGCCGTCGGTGGCCGCATCATCCTTGTGGAAAACTGCCGTGCCCGGCGTGGCCTCGAACCAACGCGCCCCAAAGGCCAGCAGGCGCAGCTGACGACGATTGAGACCGGAGAACAGTTCGGTGCTCTCCAAGGCGCGTAGCTTGCGCGACAGGTCCGCCGCGGCGGCGCTGTCCTCATCGACAGCCTCACGCACATCGGCGCGTTCGTCCTTCAGGCGGCCCTGGCGCATCTCGAAGTAGTGATCGAACCGGTCGGGGTCGCGAAAGGCAGGTTCGAGGAAAATCAGCGTGGTGTCCGGCAGCAGGTCCCGCAGGTTGTCCTGCATCGCCCGGCGGGTGTCGCGATCAAAGCTGGCCAAGGCACTGTCGAGGATCAGGATGTCCGGGCGTTTGATTGAGGCCCGGCAGAAGGCCAGCGGCTCGGCAAAGCTCTGCCCCAACCCCTGGCCGCCGACGGAGACCGGCAGCTCGAAAATCAGCTCCACCACCATTTCGCGCACGCCTGCCTTGTCGATCACCTCGGCGACTGCGCGCCGCAAATCCTCAACGCGCGCCCCGGCGCTGTCGGAAATCTTGCCGAAGATGGCATTCTCCAACACCGTGAAACCGGGGGCAAATTCGCTCTTGCTGAGCGGCACGAAGATGTCATCAAGCGTGTCCAGCAATTCACGCCCATGACTGTCACGCAAGGACAGGATGCGATCCTCGATTTCGGTGCTGAAGGCCGGTCCCAGCGCCTCGGCAGAGATCGAGAAAGGCACGATCATCATCTGCGCCAGCTCTTCCGGGTCCAGCGCCTCCGCGCCCTTGGATTTCACCTTCTGCAACAGCTGCAATGCCGCCTCATAATCCGATGCTTCCAGCCCCAGCTTGCGGAAGAGAGGATGCACCGTACCATCCATGCCGAAGATCTGCCGGAGCATCTCCAGCACGTCCTGCGCCAGATTGACCAGATCGGTGTCGAGGCCAATGCGGCGCACCGTTTGCAAAAAATCATGTTGGTCGCGCAGCAGTTCAAAGGTGATGGGCACCGAGCGCGTCGCATAAAGCAGGTTTTCCACCACCGGCAGTGTCGGGTTGTAATATTCACGGTTGTTGAAATGGGCAAAGGCATCCAGCCCGGCGTCCATCAGGGCCTGCTGCACCTGTGGGCGCAGTTTGACCAGCGCATTGGCCAGTTGTGGATGCTCACTGCTGACAAAAACCTGATCCATGCCGCGCCGCAGAAGCGCGGTGTCCGAACCAATGCCCTCGACGATGCGCAGCCACCAGTCGCGCAGCTCCTCAGCCTTTTCAAAACCGGCGATCGTCGGATCGACCCAGTTCACCCCAAACGGATCGGCGCTGTTGCCCGCCCGGATCGCGTCGCGCTGCGCCCGCGGATCGGTGGGATCTTCCAGTGGCCGGATGCGCAGCGGCATCAATACGTTTTCCCCGAAAGACCCCTGAAACAGCGCCGGTCTCGATGTGGCATGCCCGATACGAGTGGCAAGCACCATCTGGTGCAGGTCACGAATGCCGTAGCCCGCCAGTGTCACCGTGCCGGAGGCGGGCAGCACCTCGCGGGTCAGCACCTCGGCCAGGGCGCGGCGGTCCTCTTCCGACGGGGCGGCAATGCCGATCAGCTCGCCCTTAGGAAAGGTCGCGGACAATTCTTCCAGCACCAGATTGCCATCGGCATCGCGCACGCTGACCCCGTCCAGCACGATGTCGCCATGCAGATGCGGCAGCTCCTCCGGCTCACCCTGCATCAGGCGTTCGTCCACCATGTCCGGCGGCGCGAACCGCTCCAGGATCACCTCCCAGCGCAGCCCCATGTCCTGGGTCTGATTGTAATAGGTCAGCAGTTCCTTCCACGGCGAGGCCAGATCCTTGTAGGCCGCCAGCGCCGCCACCAGCGCGCCGAGCGAGACCTTGCCCTCCAGCACCAGATAACCGCCCACCGCATAGAAGAAGAACGGCGTCAGCTGGGTGATGAAGTTGTTGAGGAACTTCATGAAGAATTTCTTCTGGTAGATGTCGAAGCGGATCTCGTAGAGATGCCCCAGCCGATCCGTCACCCGCGCCATGCGGTAGCGCCAACCGCCGTTGACGCGCAGGGTCGATGCCCCCGCCGCGCTTTCGCCAATCTCGGAGGCCAATGCACGCACCTGCTGGATGCGCTTTTTGTTGAGCAGGTTGATGCGCCGCTGCAGCATTGGGATCAGCCAGCCCTGCAGCGGGATCAGCGCCACCGCCGCCAGCCCGAACCACAGGTTTTGGACAAACAGGAAATAGAGGATGGTCAGCATCTGACCCGCCTGCAGCACCGGTTGGCTGACCGCATCTCCCATCAGCCCACCCATGGGCTCGGATTCGGAGGTGATCATCGAGACAAGCTCGCCCTGGCTGGTGCGCTCGAAATAGGGCTGCGGGAATCGCAGGACACGGGCGATCAGGCTGTAGCGGAAACGGCGCAACATGCGTTCGGCCAGCACGCCCTTCATGGTGTTGATGCGCATCTTGGTCAGGCCATGCGCCAGCACCGCCAACAGGAAGGCGCCGCAAAGGATCCACAGGTAGGTGAGCTGGTCGAACTGCTGCCCCCAAACCTCGACGGTGGAGGACTGGGCGCCGATGGCGTCATTGATGATGCGCTTGGGCAGCTCCAGCGTCAGATAGAGCAGCGGAAACAGGCAGGCGGTGACCAGCAGGAGAATCAGCTGGTCACGCTTGGAGTACTTCCAGATGAATTGGAAAAGCGTGCGTTCTATGGGAAGGCTCCGAAGATCTTGCGGCTGGGCACCGGCCCGCGTGGTTTAACAAGGAAATTGACGTGATTTCCCCATGATTAGCGCGGTTTGCCCTTCTCAGGCAATGACGCAGACATGACGTGGGCGCAGCCTAGAAAGCTGGCCCTGTTACGTCTGTGAGCTATGTCACAGACAATCCAATGCGATATTTGCGATATAGAGAAAACACCGTAAGGTCCGCGAGTGACCTGCCCGCCGCACGTTGCAACTGCAAGAGGAACATCTGTTTTGCCAGAGAATGTCGGTATCGTCCTGCTGCTGATCTGCCTGTTCGAGGTCAAGCATATGTTTGCCGACTTCTACCTGCAGACCAAAAAGATGCTATCAGGCCGCTGTCAGTATTTTCATCCCGGTCGCGCCCAGCATGCAGGCGTGCATGCGATGGCCTCGGTGGTGGTCCTGTTCATCGTCGGCAGCCCGCCCTGGTTCATTGCGGTGATCTGCGCCGCGGAATGGCTGATCCATTTCAACATCGACTACTGGAAGGCGCATCATACCGAGTGTAACAAGCTGGATCCGACCCAGGGTGCGTTCTGGCGTGCCATGGGCACCGATCAGCTGCTGCATCATCTGACATACATCGGCATGACTGCCGCCTGGGCGATGGTCTCTCTCTGATCCATACCGTGCCGGTCTGCTACAGCGCCGCGGCGGGGAGGCTCCCGCCCGTGTCGGTTGCATTGAAATGCCCCCTCCCCCGTTGGGCCCGGCGCCGCGCTGACGCGCGGCGGGGGCGCTAGGCCGCATCGCTGCGCAGGGCGCGGTGCTCACCACCCAGCATTGATTTCAGCTGATGCACCGTTTCGGCCGGTACATCCAGCGCGGCCATGACCTCGGCGGCAAAGCTGACGGGCGCAGTGCCCGCCGCCGTCACCACGCGTCCATCAGAAACTGCCGTAGGCTGCTCCAGATACGTTGCTGAGCCCGCATAGCTGTCCGCATGGGTGCCGAGGAAGGCCGCATCGTTCGAGGTATGCCGCACCGCGTTCAACAGACCGGCCCGGGCCAACGCAAGGGTGCCGCCACAGATGCCCGCCACAACTGCACCACGCCGATGCGCTGCCCGCAGGACATCGACGACATCCGGCGCTTCGGGGCGTTCCCAGATCGTGCCGCCGATCACCACCAGCGCATCCGGCGCCCAGGCCTCCAGCAGGTCAAGCCCGTCAACCACCCGCGCCACCAGACCACCCATGGAGGTCACCGCGCCCGGCACTGGTGTGACAAAGCGGATTTCCAGCCCGAAATAACCCTGCCCGAGGCCACAGAGCACCCCGTATTCCCAATCCGCAAACCCCTGCGTCAGCAGCACTGCCACTTTGGTCATGTCACCCCTCTCCTTCGCCACCACTCAAGAAGGAACATAAAGTGAACACGCGAGTCGAACAACCGAGAATTCCACCGATCTGGCAAAAATCCATCGCGGCCGCGCAGCCGCTCAGGGCACCACCGGCGTGTCCCGTTTCACCGTCTTCAGGATCACATGGGTCTGCGCACTTGCAACACCCGCCAACTGGAACAGGAAACCTTCGAGAAACTGATTATAGGCTTCTAAATCCGGCGCGAGCACACGAAGATGATAATCCGCCTGCCCCGTGGTGGCATAACATTCCACAACATGGGGATTGGTCTCCACTGCACGGATGAATTCCGTCAGGTGTTCGGGCGCGTGGCGCGTCAGGTTGACCTGTACCAGCGCCTCGAACTTCAGCCCCATGGCCTTTGGCACCACGCGGGCCCCGTAGCGAGAGATGACACCTGCCTCCTCGAGCGCGCGCACTCTGCGCCACAACGCCGATGCAGACATGCTGACGGCGTCCGCGAGATCTGCGTTGGACATGCGGCAGTCTTCCTGCAGCAGCTTCAGAATGCGGCGATCACGTTCATCCAACTGCATCATGTCGAAATCTCACTCCCAAGAATCCATAATATCTGGTCCAATTTTCCGATTAACTGCCAATTTCCGCATGCTCTGGCAAGATTTTTCACATCTTTCGAATTACACTTTCAGCCACTTCATCCATTTCCCCGACCGATAGCCACTTTAAGGAGCCATCATGACCGAGCTGTCCCACGCGTTTCAGACTTACCAGCTGGAGGACCGCTATGCCCGCACCGAAGGCCGCGTGTTTCTGACCGGCACCCAGGCGCTGGCCCGGATCATGCTGGACCAGTCCCGTCGCGACCGCGCCGCCGGGCTCAACACCGCCGGATTTGTCTCCGGCTATCGTGGCTCGCCCCTGGGCGGCGTCGATCTGGAATTCTGGCGCGCCCGCGACCGGATGAAGGACGCCGGCATCGACTTCATGCCCGCGGTGAACGAAGATCTTGGCGCCACCGCCGTGCTTGGCGCCCAGCAAGCCATTCTTGACCCCGATTGCGAGGTCGAAGGCGTGTACTCCATGTGGTACGGCAAGGGGCCCGGCGTCGACCGCTCTGGCGACGCGCTGAAACACGGCAACGCCTACGGCTCCGCGCCCAAGGGCGGCGTGCTGGTGGTGGCAGGTGACGACCACGGCTGCGTGTCCTCCTCGATGCCGCATCAGTCAGACGTCGCCTTCATGTCGTGGTTCATGCCGGTGCTGAACCCGGCGGATGTGGGCGAATACCTGACGTTTGGCGAATATGGCCTTGCACTGTCGCGCTACTCCGGCACTTGGGTTGGCTTCAAGGCGGTGTCTGAAACAGTGGAAAGCGGCCGTTCGGTAGAGCTGCCAAAGGACCGCCAGTTCACCCTGCCCGACCTGCCTGACTATCCCGGCGGGCTGCACATTCGCTCGTCCGATCTGCCCTCGCCCGAGATCGAGACCCGCATCCGCGCCAAACTGCAGGCCGTGCGTGCCTTTACCGAAGCGAACCTGATCGACCGTCGCATCTATGATCTGCCAGAGGCTCGCTTTGGCATTGTCACCACCGGCAAGGGCCATCTCGACCTGATGGAAGCCCTGCGCCTGCTCGATCTGGACGAGGCCACCTGCCGCGACCTTGGCATCGACATCTACAAGGTCGGCATGGTCTGGCCGTTGGCCCGCGCCGAGGCGCTGCGTTTCGTGAACGGCAAGGAAGAGGTGCTGGTGATCGAAGAAAAACGCGGCATCATTGAAAGCCAGTTCAAGGAGTATTTCTACGACTGGCCCGGCGACAAGCCCAAGAAGATGGTCGGCAAATACCACGCCGCGGGCGAACCGCTGATCCCTTGGGTCGGCGAGCTGAGCCCCCTGATGCTGGTGCCGGTGGTGGCGGAGCGTCTGGACCGGTTCTTCCCCGAGCTGAAGCTGTTGGACAAGGCGCGCGCCCTGACCGACACGCCCCCGAACCTGCTGAACATCACTGGCGCCACCCGCACGCCCTATTTCTGCTCGGGCTGTCCGCACAACACCTCGACCAAGATCCCCGACGGCTCCACCGCCAACTCCGGCATCGGCTGCCACGTCATGGCCTCTTGGATGGGCCGCGACACCGCAGGCTATGCCCAGATGGGCGGCGAGGGCGTGCCGCATCTGGTGGCGTCGAAATACAACGGCGGCAAGCATGTGTTCCAGAACCTGGGCGAGGGCACCTGGTATCACTCCGGCTCACTCGCGATCCGGCAGGCGGTGGCGGCGGGGGCCAATATCACCTTCAAGGTGCTGTATAACGACGCGGTTGCCATGACCGGCGGTCAGCCAGTGGACGGTCCGGTCTCGGTTGCGGGTATCGCCCAGACCAGCCGCGCCGAAGGGGTGGACCGCATCGCGCTGATCTCGGATGACATCGACAAATTCACCCGCAGTGACTTTCCCGTCGGCACCTCGTTTCATGATCGCGCAGACCTCGATCTGGTTCAGCGCGAGCTGCGCGAGGTCAAGGGCGTCACCCTCTTGATCTATGAACAAACCTGCGCCACCGAAAAACGCCGCCGCCGCAAGCGCGGCACCATGGAAGACCCCAAGCGCTTTGCCTGGATCAACGATCTGGTCTGCGAGGGCTGCGGCGACTGTTCAGTTGAATCCAACTGCCTCAGTGTCGAGCCGAAGGACACCCCCTTCGGACGCAAGCGCAAGATCAACCTCTCCAGTTGCAACAAGGATTTCTCCTGCCTCAATGGCTTCTGCCCCAGCTTCGTGACGGTTGAGGGCGCCACGCGCCGCAAGAAACAGATCGCCGATCTGGACGCCCAGCGCCTGACAGCCGATCTGCCAACACCAGAGCTGCCCACGCTCTCACGGCCTTTCGATCTGCTGGTCACTGGGGTGGGCGGCACCGGTGTTGTCACCGTCGGCGCGCTGATCACCATGGCTGCGCATCTGGAGGGCAAAGGCTCCTCGGTGCTCGACTTTACCGGCTTTGCGCAGAAATTCGGCACGGTTCTCAGCTACATCCGCCTGGCAAAGACCCCCGAAGACGTGCACCAGGTGCGCACCGATCAGGGCTCCGCGGATGCGGTCATCGCCTGTGATGCGGTGGTGTCCTCCGCGCCCAAGGCCTCGGCGCATTATCGCGCCGGTGCTCAAGTGGCCCTGAACCTCGCCGAAATGCCAACCGGCGACATCGTCCTGCGCCGCGACGCGAGCCTCGACATCCCCACCCGTGCCCGCGCCGTGGCCTCGGTGGTGGGGGCCGAGAACGTCGCCGCGCTCAACGCCAATGCGGTGGCCGAGACGCTGCTCGGCGATGCGGTGTTGGCCAATGTCATCATGTTGGGCTTTTCCTGGCAGCAGGGACTGGTGCCCGTCAGCCTCAGCGCGCTGCAGCAGGCCATCGTGCTGAACGGCGTCGCCATCGAGAAAAACCAGCTGGCCTTTGCCATCGGCCGCACCTTGGCCGCCGCGCCGGACCGGCTCGCAGCACAGTACTCCGAGGACACGCCCGAAGAAGAAACGCTGCAGCAGCTGATCGACCGCCGCGCCGCCTTCCTCACCCAGTATCAGGACGCCGCTTACGCGCAGGACTATCGCGACCAGCTGGCTCGCCTGCACGCCGCCCTGCCCCGCGATCAGGCCGACAGCCTGACGACACATGCGGCGCGCAGCCTATTCAAACTGATGGCCTACAAGGATGAATTCGAGGTCGCCCGCCTGATGAGCGCCGACAGTTTCAAGGCCGAACTGGAGCGCGAATTTGACGGCGATTTCACAGTGAAATACCACATGGCGCCGCCGCTGCTAAATTTCAAAACCGACGCGCGCGGCCGCCCCGCCAAACGCGCGCTGGGGGCATGGATGTCACCACTGCTGACCCTGCTGGCCAAGGGAAAGAGCCTGCGGCAGACACCGCTCAACCCCTTCGCCTACCACGGCGAGGCCCGGATGCACCGCGACCTGCGCGATTGGTTCATGGACATCATCGAAGATATCGCCGCCCATCCGACGGCCCAAGCCTCCGACGTAATGGCGCAAATCCTCGCCGCCCCGATGGACATCCGCGGCTACGGCCCGGTGCGCGAAGAGGCCGCCCGAACCGTCAAGGCAGAGGTCGAAGCCCTGCGCGGCTGACCTCCTTCACCTTTTTTGAAAATACCTCCCGCCGGAGGCCACCGCCTTGCCCCCCAAGGGGGCAAGGCTCAAACCTACCGCGCGTCAGCGCGCCCACTGGGCAACGTTGACACTCAGCGCGACAGATCCTGCCAGAACTGTCGGCTGTAGTCGGAAAACTCGGCCAACTCATCTGCGGTCGGGGCCTGTCCGGTGAACACCTTGAGATACTCCGGCGTCATCTCCAGACGATAATCATGGCTCTCCTCCGGTTCCGCCATGTCATAGCCCAACTGCATGTAATAGAGCACCTTGGCCCGGGTCACCGCCTCCCGCTCGCCGCAGCCGTAGCGGGCGAACATCTCCGTCAGCGCCGCCACCCGCGCCGCATCCCCGTCCCGCATCCGTGCCAGCACCGCATCCGAGCGGCGGGCCCAGTCGCGCACCGCAAAATCCAACGCCGTGTTGAACAGCGCCGGGTTGGCGATACAGCGAAAGATGTTCAGGACCGCGCCGGTAATCCGCTCTGCTGGCACCGCCGCCTGGGCGATCAGACCGGCGGTATTGGTCTCTTCCCAGCGGGTCAGCAGCGCATCCAGCAGGTCCTGCCGCGATTTGAAATACCAGTAGAAGGATGACCGCGAGACCCCCATCGCCTCGGCCAGCGCCAGCACCTTCACCCGCTCCTCCCCGTCGCGGATCAGCACATCCAGACCGATGTTGAGCCAGTCGTCACGGGTGACCTTGATATTGCCCACCAGGGGCGCGGCCTCGGGATCATCGCGGTGCAGCAGCGGTTTCGGTGTCATCAGGCCCTCGGTCAATCAGGCGCACGTCCGGCGCGCAGGCACAGTGCCCCGCCCCGTCCGCCGGTGCAAGCCACGCCGCCCGCCGCCGGCACTCAAAGCGCCGCACTGGGCCGGGCTGCAATACGGGCCTGCCAATCCAGCGTCGCCTCATGCGACTGCGGCACCGGCATTTTGATAACGCGGGCAAAATCGACAAACACAAAGGCGGTGATATCGGCAAAGCTGAAGTTCTCGCCCGCCAGATAGGGCACCTGCTGCAAGCGCGCCTCCAATAAACCAAAAAACGCCTCTGCTCGCGCCCGGCCCCGCTCCGCCAGCGCCGGGATCTGAGGGCAGTCCACAGGGCCTGGCACCGCGCGGTTCTCAAACGCCGGATGGCTGTTGCGCAGTGCCTCGGCGATGGGCAGGCCGCCCTGCTGCTCGACCATGGCGTTCCACATCATCACCAGGCCCTTTTCCCGCGCGCCGCGCCCCAGCAGCGGCGGCTCTGGCTGTAGCGCCTCAAGATAGGCCGCAATCCCGAGGTTCTCGGTCAACAGCGTGCCGTCGTCCAGCTCAAGCGCTGGCACCATGCCGTGCGGGTTGATGGCGCGAAACTCAGCACTCAGCTGTTCGCCCTTCGCGATGGATATCTCACGCACCTCCGGGGTGAGACCCTTTTCGGCAAGCACCATCCGCGCCCGACGCGGATTGGGAGCGGTGGAACAATCGAAAAAGATCATGCGGATCTCCTGCTGATATGTTTGAGTCTGACCACAGGCTACAGGATGAGCACCGTCGGAGAGAAGAAACGTCACGTCCAGCCACAAGGGCCTGCTCAGAACGCGCATGGCGCCGCGCCCACACCTCATGTCGCGCCCCACGCCGGGCGCCAGACGCGGCGGAACCGGCACGCGGCTTGTCGCGTTAGTGTTGCAACCGCGCCCTATCAGCCGTGTCGTCGCCCCGCTGCGCCGCGGGAATGGGCCGCAGTGTCACATTTCACTCTGAGACGGTGGCCGTTGGGCAAATGACATTTGACTACAAGGGCCTGCCCGCGCGAAGGTATGGCGAAAAACTAGGGAGAACACTCATCACAAGTCCTGCGCAGCGGCCGCATGACGGGAGCATCTGAATGCGCCCCCTTCTGTCGGTTGAAGATCTCAGTATTGGGTTCGGGAAGGACACACCGGTTGTCCGGAATGTGAATTTCGCGGTGAACCCCGGCGAAACGCTGGCGCTTGTCGGCGAGAGCGGCTCTGGCAAGACCATCAGCTGTCGCGCCGTGCTGCGCATTCTGCCGCGCACCGCGCGCCTGCACTCGGGCCGCATGATCTTGAGCGGCAGCGACGGCGATCTTGATCTGGCGCGTATCAGCGAACGGCAGATGCGCCGTGACGTGCGCGGCAACCGCATCGCGATGATCTTTCAGGAACCGATGCGTTCGCTGTCGCCACTGCACCGGATCGGCAATCAGGTGGTCGAGGTGATCCACCTGCATCGCTCCACCTCCGAGGCCGACGCCAAGCGCGAGGTGCTGGAGTGCTTCGAGCGCGTCGGCTTTCCCGACCCGGAGCGCACCTGGCGCTCCTATCCGTTTGAACTCTCGGGCGGCATGCGCCAGCGCGCGATGATCGCCATGGCCATGGTCGCCAAGCCTGACCTGCTGATCGCCGACGAGCCGACAACGGCGCTTGACGTGACCACTCAGGCGCAAGTGCTGGGGCTGATGAAGGAGCTACAGCAGGAAACCGGCATGGCGATGATCCTGGTGACCCATGATCTCGGCGTGGTGGCCAATATGGCCGAACAGGTGGTGGTGATGCACAAGGGCCGCGTGATGGAGGCTGGCCCCGCCGAGCCGATCCTGCGCGCGCCCGCCCATCCCTACACCCAGCACCTGTTCAACGCCGCCCCCAAGATCCCCGAGGCAATCTGCCCCCTGCGCGACGGCACCGAGGATCTGATCCTCGAGATGCGCAACGTCACCAAGACCTTCACCATGCGATCCGGCAAGAGCTGGAGCAAACCGACGCTGGTGCGCGCCTGCGAGAACGTGGACCTGACCCTGCCGCGCGGCAAGACGTTGGCCATCGTCGGCGAAAGCGGCTCCGGCAAGACCACCGCCGCCCGCATCGCGCTTGGCGCCGAGACGGTGGACCCCGGCGGCGAGATCCTGTTTCGCAATGCCCCCGGTGCTGCACCGCTGAAGGTCCATGACATGGATCGCGCCCGCCGCCGCCTGTTTCAGAAACAGGCGCAGATGGTGTTTCAGGACCCGTATTCTTCGCTCAGTCCCCGCCAGCGTATCATCGACACGCTGGCCGAACCGCTGGAGATCCACGGCATCGGCAACCGCGCCGAGCACAAGGCCCGCGCCGCCGAGATGCTGCGTCTGGTCGGCCTGCCCGTGGATATGCTGACACGCTTTCCGCATGCGTTTTCCGGCGGCCAGCGCCAGCGCCTGTCGATCGCCCGCGCGCTGATGCTCGACCCGAAGCTGCTGGTCTGCGACGAGCCGACCTCGGCGCTGGATGTCTCGGTGCAGGAGCAGATCCTGACCCTGCTGGAAGACATCCGCGACGCCCGCCAGCTGTCCTATCTCTTCATCAGTCACGACCTCGCCGTGGTCGCCCGCATCGCAGACGAGGTCGCAGTGATGCGCCGGGGTCTGATCGTCGAGCAGGCCCCGCCGGAAGTGCTGTTTCATGACCCCAAACACCCCTATACCAAGGCGTTGATCGCCGCTCAGCCGGTTCCGGACGTGGACCGGCCCATCAACCTCAAACTCGTGGCTCAGGGCGCCGGTGCGCCCGAAAGCTGGCCGGAGGCCTTCCGCTTTGTCGGACAGGACGCGCCGCCGCTGATGCCACTGGACCCCGGACATAAGGTGCGCTGCCATGTTTAACGCCCGAACCCCGCTTTTCTTCACCTCCGCGCTGGCCTTTGCCGTGGCGCTGCCGCTTGCCGCCCTTGCCCAGCCCGCCCTGCAGGAAAGCGCCTTTTGGAGCCATGAAGTCGAGGCCGGTGACCTGCCCCCCGTGGCCGAGCGTGTCCCGGCAGAACCACTGGTGGTGAACGTCGCCGCCAAGGGGCGCACGCCCGGCGTTCAGGGCGGCACGCTCAACACCATGGTCACCCGCTCCAAGGACATCCGCCAGATGGTGGTCTACGGCTATGCCCGGCTGGTGGGCTACAATGAGGCCTATGACCTGGTGCCCGACATCCTCGAAAGCTTCGAGAATGAAAACAACCGTATCTTCACCCTGAACCTGCGTGAGGGGCACAAGTGGTCCTCCGGCGATCCATTCACCTCGACCGATTTCGAATACTGGTGGAAACACATCGCCAACAACGCCGAGCTGAACCCCACCGGCCCGCCGGATTTCGTCCGCGTCGAAGGCGAGCTGCCAGAGGTGACATTCCCGGACGCCTCCACGGTTGTCTTTGAATGGAGCCGGCCGAACCCCAGCTTTCTTCAGGTTCTGGCGCAGGCCGCGCCGCCCTTCATCTATCGCCCCTCCGCCTATCTGAAGCAGTTCCACAAGGATTTTGCCGAGCCAGAAGCGCTGCAGGAGGAAATCGACTACGCGCGAGTCAAGAGCTGGGCCGCACTGCACAACAAGCGCGACAATATGGACAAGTTCGACAACCCGGACCTGCCCACGCTGCAGCCCTGGCTCAACGCCACTGCCGGCAAGAAGATCCGCCATCAGTTCGTGCGCAACCCCTATTACCACCGCATCGACGAGAACGGTTTGCAGCTGCCCTATATCGACACGGTGGAGATGGAGATCGTCTCCGGCGGGCTGGTTGCGGCCAAATCCAACGCGGGCGAGGCCGACCTGCAGGCGCGGGGCCTAGATTTCCGCGACATCCCGATCCTGCGCAAGGGCGAGGCCAATGGCGGCTATCGCACCGAACTCTGGTCCTCCGGCACCGCCTCGCAGATCGCGATCTACCCCAACCTCAACTCCGGCGATGAGGTCTGGCGCCAGACCCTGCGCGACGTGCGCGTGCGCCGGGCCTTGTCGGTGGCCATAAACCGCGCCGCGATCAACAAATCTCTCTATTTCAAACTGGCCAAGCCCGGCGCCATGACGGTGCTGGAGCAGAGCCCGTTCTTCGACCAGAGCCTGCGCGATGCTTGGGCCCAATATGACCCGGAGCTGGCAAACACGCTGCTGGACGAGGCCGGATTGGTCGAACGGGACGGCTACGGCATCCGCCGCCTGCCCGATGGCCGCCCGATGGAGCTGGTGATCGAGACCGCCGGCGAACGCCAGGAGGTGGAGAACGCGTTACAGATCATCACCGATGACTGGCGCGACGTGGGCGTGAAACTGGTGATGCGCCCGCTGGACCGCGACATCCTGCGCAACCGGGTGTTCTCCGGCACCACCATGGCCTCGGTCTGGTACGGCTGGGACAACGGTCTGCCGCAAAGCTATACTTCGCCCGCCTACCTCGCGCCCACCGATCAGGTGTTCCTGTCCTGGCCCAAATGGGGTCAGTTCTACCAGACGGGCGGCTCCGTGGGTGAAGCCCCCGATCTGCCCGCCGGTGAGCGCCTGATGGAGCTGCTGCACGACTGGAACCTCGCCACGGATGCCACCATGCGCGCCGAAGCCTGGCGCGAGATGCTGCAGATCCACGCTGACAATGTCTTTGCCATCGGTCTGGTCGCAGGTGCGCCGCAGCCCGTGGTGGTCTCCGACCGGTTGCGCAACGTACCCAAAACCGCGATCTGGGCCTGGGATCCGGGGGCGCATTTCGGCGTGCACCGGATGGATGAGTTTTTCTTTGAGGATGGCGAAGGCTGATGCAAATCCTCCGCTACGCGATCTACCGGTTCGGCACCATGCTGCTGACCCTGCTGCTGGTTTCGGTCCTGGTGTTCTTCATCATCAACCTGCCACCGGGGGATTTCCTGTCAAACCAGATCGCGGAGCTGCGCGCCACCGGACAGGAGGCGGGCGTCGCCAAGGCCGAATTCCTGCGCCGCGAATACGCCTTGGATAAACCGCTGTGGCAGCAGTACTTCATCTGGATGGGGATGCTGCCCGGCCCGCACGGGTTTTCCGGCATGCTGCAGGGCAACTTTGGCTGGTCGTTCGAATTCGACCGCCCGGTGTCCGAGATCGTCGGCGACAGCCTCTGGCTCACCGTGCTGGTGAACCTCGCAGCGGTGCTGTTTGTCTATATGGTGGCGCTGCCGCTCGGCGTGCTGGCGGCCGCCAAGTCCCGCACCATGATCGACTATACCGCTGCCTTCATCGGCTATCTCGGTCTGGCCACCCCGAATTTTCTGCTGGCGCTGATCCTGTTCTACTACGGGCATCAATACCTCGACCTTCCCATCGGTGGGCTGATGGCACCGGAATTCGAGGGTGAACCGATGAGTTGGGACAAGGTCAAATCGATCCTGATCCACCTGATCGTGCCGACCTTCGTGATCGGCACCTCCGGGGCCTCGGCCATGATGCAACGCCTGCGCGCCAACATGCTCGACGAGCTGGGCAAACCTTACGTGGAGACCGCCGTGGCCAAGGGCATGCGCCCCTCGCGGATGCTGGCGAAATATCCGCTGCGGGTGGCCTTCAACCCCTTTGTGGCCGATATCGGCAACCTGCTGCCCGCAATGGTCTCAGGCTCGGTTCTGGTCTCGGTGGTGCTGGGTCTGCAGACCATCGGCCCGGTCTTGCTGCAGGCGCTGAAATCGCAGGACATGTTCCTGTCGGGCTTTGTGCTGATGTTCGTGGCGCTGCTGACCTTGATCGGCACGATGATCTCCGACGTGTTGCTGGTCCTCCTAGATCCGCGCATCCGCTATGAGGGCCGCGATTCATGAGCCAGGAATACCCCGATGGCCGCTACGTCGACGATGCGCCCTATGATGCAAACGCCTCCATCCGCGAGCTGGAGCGCAAGGATCTCGACGCCCCCAACTGGGTGCTGATCTGGCGTAAGTTCAAGACTCACCGTCTGGGCCTGATCTCCGGCGTGTTCCTGTTGTTCTGTTATGTGATGCTGCCCTTTGTCGGCTTTATCGCCCCCTACGGACCAAACGAACGCGATGCCGAACACCTCTACTCGCCGCCGCAATCGGTGAACCTGTTTCACGAGGGCGAATTCCTCGGCCCGTTCATCTATCCGCTGACCTCGGAGGCGGATCTTGAGACGTTTCAATGGGTCGTGAAGCCTGACTATGACAATCCCCGGCAGATCGAGTTTTTCTGCGAGGGGGCAGAATATCGCCTCGCCGGGCTGATCCGCGCCGATACACATCTGTTCTGCGCCCCGGAGGGCGCTACGCTGTTCCTCTGGGGCTCTGACCGGCTGGGCCGCGACATCTTCAGCCGCATCCTGTTTGGCGCGCAACTGTCGCTGACGGTGGGTCTGATCGGCATCACCGTGTCCTTTGTGCTGGGCATTTTCTTCGGCTCGGTTGCGGGCTATTTCGGTGGCAAGATCGACTGGGTCATCAACCGGGTGATCGAGATCCTGCGCAGCCTGCCGGAGCTGCCGCTCTGGCTGGCGCTTTCCGCCGCGGTGCCCTCCACATGGTCGCCAGTGGCGGTGTTCTTCATCATCTCGATCATCCTCGGCATATTGGACTGGCCGGGGCTGGCGCGCTCGGTACGGGCCAAATTCCTCAGCTTGCGCGAAGAGGAATACGTCCGCGCCGCCGAGATGATGGGGGCCTCGTCGGGCCGGGTGATCAAGAAGCACCTGTTGCCCAACTTCATGAGCCACCTGATCGCGTCGGCCACCCTGTCGATCCCGGCAATGATCCTGGGCGAGACGGCGCTGTCGTTCCTCGGGCTTGGACTGCGCGCGCCCGCCGTGAGCTGGGGCGTGATGCTCAATGACGCGCAGAACCTCGCCAATATCGAGATCTACCCCTGGACCGCGATCCCGATGCTGCCGATCATCGTGGTGGTGCTGGCCTTCAACTTCCTCGGCGACGGTTTGCGCGACAGTTTGGACCCCTATCAGCAATGACGTTTCTCAGCTCTCTCCCGGCTGCTGATCGCTACCACATCACCGGCACCGGCCACCGCCCCAGTGTCTATGCGGTCTCGGAACTGGCCAATGCCGCGCTTGGCGCGGTGGGTCTGGCGCTGGCCGATCTGATCGCCGCGCTGAACCTCGCGCCGACAGCGCCGGAGGTCACGGTGGACCAGCGGCTGGCGTCACTGTGGTTTGGCTATTCCTTCCGTCCCGAGGGCTGGGAGATGCCCGCGCTCTGGGACCCGATCGCCGGGGATTATGCCTGTGCCGATGGCTGGATCCGCCTGCACACCAACCTGCCGCACCACCGCGCAGCCGCCCTCTCGGTGCTGGACTGCACCGAGGATCGCGATGCGGTGACCGCGGCGGTGGCACGCTGGGACGGCGATGCACTGGAGCGCGCGGTCGTCGAGGCAGGCGGTGTCGCTGCTGCCATGCGCAGCCGCGCCGACTGGATGGCGCATCCGCAGGGCAAGGCGGTGGCGCAGGAGCCGCTGGTGGATTGGATCAAACCACGCCGCGTGGTGCTGCGCGACCGCCCCGCCGCCTGTCTCGCCCGGCCGCTGGCGGGGCTGCGGGTGCTCGATCTGACGCGGGTGCTGGCCGGTCCGGTCAGCACCCGCACGCTGGCCGGGTTCGGCGCCGATGTGCTGCGGATCGACCCGCCGGGCTGGGACGAGCCGGGCGTCTTGCAGGACATCACCCTGGGCAAGCATATGGCGCAGCTGAACCTGCGCGGGACGTCAGGCCGCGAGCGGCTGAAGGAGCTGCTGGCCCGCGCCGATGTGCTGGTGCATGGCTACCGCCCCGGTGCGCTGGATGCGCTGGGGTTGGACATCGCCACCCGCGACGCGATCGCCCCCAACCGGGTGGAGGTGACGCTGGACGCTTATGGCTGGACCGGCCCCTGGGCGGGACGGCGCGGATTTGACAGCCTGGTGCAGATGAGTTCGGGCCTTGCCGATGCGGGCCGTGTCTGGGCCGGAGCCGACAAGCCCACACCGCTGCCGGTGCAGGCCCTCGACCACGCCACCGGATATATGATGGCAGCGGCTGTACTGACTGCGCTCAGACAAGCTGCCAGCGGCGCCGAGACCGCCGTGGCCCGCCTGTCGTTGGCCCGCATGGCCGAAGAACTGGTCACCCTGCCCAAATCGCTGGCCGGGGTGGAAATCGCGGCGGCGGATGAGGCTGATTACGGCGATCATGAGGACAGCGGCTGGGGGCCTGCCCGCCGCCTGCGCGCGCCGCTGTCGCTCGCGGGCTGCCACATGGGCTGGAGCTTGCCCGCCACCCCGAGCGGCACCGACGCCGCCGACTGGCCCGCACCCCACTTCTGAGCCTTCCGACCTATCCCAAAGGATCAAGCGATGTTTCGCTTCGGGCTTTGCCCGAAGCGACCCGCGCCGCGCGCGCCCCATTCGGGGCGCGCGCGGCGCTTGGCCCAACTGCCAGCGAGGCGCAGGGCACCTGCGCATTCAGCATGGCAGGCGGGAGCGCCCCCGCATGCCTTCTGCGCCAGCGTCAGCGGTCGTCGCCGCCGCCATCATTGGCATCCATCAGATCATCCTCGATCGCCGCCTGCGCCGCCCCAAGCGCTGCATCGCGCTTGGCCGGGGCAACCTTCTCGCCACTGTCGTCAACCACCCGCACGGTGACCTCGCGGTGCGCGAACTTGATGCCTTCGCGCTCGAACAGGTCACGGATCTCCTGGAACACCTTCTTGCGCACCAGCCACTGATCGCCCGGTTTGGTCATGAACTTCACCCGGATGATCATCGCCGAATCCTGCATCTCGATCACGCCCTGCGACTTCAGCGGCTGGATGAAGTTGTGGCCGATCACCTCATCCTGCAACAGCTCCTTGCCGAGGGTCTTGATCAGCTTGCGCACCTTCTCCACATCGGTGTCATAGGTCACCCGCAGCGGCAGCTTCATGATCACCCAGTCGCGGGAGTAATTGGTCAGCACCTGGATCTCGCCAAACGGGATGGTGTGCAGGGCGCCCAGATGATGGCGCAGTTGAAATGAGCGCACCGAGATCTTCTCCACCGTGCCCTTGACGCTGCCGATGTCGATGTATTCGCCGCGCCTGAAGGCATCGTCGATCAGGAAGAAAGCGCCCGAGAAGATATCGCGCACCAGGGTCTGCGAGCCAAAGCCCACCGCCAGACCCACCACACCGGCACCGGCGAACAACGGGCTGACATTGATGCCGATCTCCATCAGCACGATCAGGATGATGGTCACCACCACCACGGCCAAAATGGCCCCACGGAACAGCGGCAAGAGGGTCGCCAGCCGACTGGCGCTGCTGCCACCGCCCTCATCCCCCAGCTCCCCTTCCGGCTGATCCTGCGTTTCCTCTTCGATCTTGCTGTCGATCCAGATGCGCGCGACATGGAAGACCAGATAGCCGATGAACAGGATCACCAGCACGTCGATCACCCGGTCCAGCCGCGGAGCATCCTGCAGCGAGAACTCGGGATCCCAGACATAGATCAGCGACACTGCACCGACGAGAAAGGCCAATATGCCAGCCGCCCGGCGGGCAAGATCCCGAAAGGTTGCGATCGGGTGCTTTGGTCGTTCATGCGCAGGGGCCTCGCCCTCGTCAACGCGATCATCCCAGTCATCGGAGGCCGTCTGCGCTACAAGAACCCGACGGTGCGTGCCGAACTGCTCGATCACATAATTGGTGAGTCCATAGACCACCAAAATCGAGGTCATCACCGCGAACAGCCCCATCGTGGGCGGCACCGGGCTTGGGTTCTCCAGGACCAGATCAAAGGTCAGAGCCAGCCAGCCGAAGGCAACATACAGGATCACCAGCGGCGCCCAGATCCAGCACAACAGGCGGATCGGCCAGGCCACGGCAGCACGCGGGCCGGAGCCCATGATCGCGCCGGAGATGGCCCGGGCATTGAACAGCACCAGCAGGATCGCCAGCACAGAGGATGCCAGCATCAGAATGGCATAGGCCAGCGCGTAAATATTGTAGTTGAGGCCGAAGTCCTGCACCCAGGTTGCAACCATGACCGCGGCAAAATCAAAGGTCGCCAGCCCCGACAGCCAGAAATAAAGCCGCCGCGCCTCCCGGTCCCCCAGCGACGGGATACGGTACTGGCTGAGATAAGGCGACAGCACCATGCGCCACAGATCAGAGAGGGTGCGCGCGGCAAAGAAGGTCAGATAGACCGCAAGCGAGGTGAACTCGACCGAAACATCACCGGATGCTCCAAAGACCAGCAGCGTCACCAGCAGCGCGAAGATCATCGCGAACAGCGTCGCGCCCAGCCCGGCGCCAAAGCGGATCAGCAGGAAGGGCATCTTGCCAGCGTAGCCTTCTGGCGCGTCTTCGATCCGGCTGACCACGAAGCGCTTGATCAGCCGCTTGCCGTAGATTTCAGTCGACAGCCAGCGCCCGATCAGCAGCAGCACCGTGGTAACAATCACCACCTCGACAAAGGTCATGATGCGCCCGTCGGGACTGGTGGCGCGCAGGATATAGGCCATCTCATTGTAGGAATTGGGCAGCGCTGCCAGACGCTCGTTGAGCTTGGCCCGGAAATCGCGCACCTCGGTCTGGGCCTTCATCATCGTCGATGCGCCGCCCATGACGCCAGGCTCCGTCGCCATCTCCGCTTCGGCGTCCGCGCGCGCAGCGGCGTCGCTCAGCGGACGCCCGCGACCGTCCAGGATCACCACACCAACCCCGGCCTCGGAGGCTTGGCGGATGGCCTCTGCCAGTCCATCCCCCTCGACGGCGACACTGTCCTGCGCCTGCGCCGCCCCGACGACAAGCAGACTCATCATGGCCGTCAACAGCCACGCGCGTAGAACAATCATCAGGCTTGGCATGCGTCGCGTTCCCTTTCCTTGGGTGATTTTCTCACCACATTAGGCAAAAACGGGCGGCAAGTATCGCTTTTGCGTATCGGATGACGCCCGGATCTCATTGGTTTGATTGCATGAGCGCGCCAGCCAAGCTATATCACCCGTGTTTAATTGCTCGGGTTGTCGGCGCTGCGTGTTCACCGCGCCATAGCAGACCCGGCGCAGAGGCATGGGAAATCCGGCCGCGCTCCGCCGCTGATCAGGAGTGCGCCCGCATGACGTTGGGGCGGAATATGGCCAAGACGCACTGCATCACCCGATCCGGGTGCTGCACATCCCTCCCGACGCGGCGCCACGCCGCCTCGTGGCATGGGACCACCTCCGCAGGAGGGCACCGCCCGTCACCACGCCCGACCCCCACTTGCAAGCGAGTCCCCCTATGAGCGCCAGCACCCCCGCCCGTTTGGGCCCCTCGGGACGCGGACCGCGCATCCTGTTCTACAGCCACGACACCTTCGGGCTGGGACATCTGCGCCGCTCTCGTGCCCTGGCCGCCGCGATCACCTCTGCGGATCGCACCGCCTCTGCGATGATCCTGACCGGCTCGCCGGTGGCGGGGCGCTTTGCTTTCCCAAACCGGGTCGATCACATGCGTCTGCCCGGCGTCATCAAACGCTCCGATGGGTCCTACGCCAGCCGCACCATGGGCATGAATATCGAGGAAACCACCGAATTGCGTGCCGGGCTGATCCGCTCCACCGCCGAACAGTTTGCCCCGGACATCCTCGTCGTGGACAAGGAACCCTGCGGCTTTCGCGGCGAGCTGCTGCCCACGCTTGAACTGCTGCAAAAGCAGGGCAAGGCCAAGCTGGTGCTCGGCCTGCGCGACGTGCTGGACGAACCCGAGGTGCTCAGCGCCGAATGGGATCGCAAGGGCGCCCTGGCGGCGGCGGAACAATTCTACGATGAAATCTGGGTGTACGGGCTGCGCGATGTCTACGACCCCACCGCCGGGCTTGATCTGAGCGCGGCAGCTCAGGCGCGGATGCACTGGACCGGATACCTGCGCCGCGATCTTGGCAGCGTGGGCGAACCGCCCGAGCGACCTTATGTCCTGATCACTCCGGGCGGCGGTGGCGATGGCGCCATGATGGTGGACCTTGCGATTTCCGCCTACGAACGTGACCCCGATCTGATGCCGCGCGCGGTGCTGGTCTACGGGCCGTTCCTGTCCGGCGAGACACGCGCGGCCTTCGAGGATCGTGTGGCCGCACTGGATGGGCGCGTCACCGCCGTCGGCTTCGAGAGCGAGATCGAAACGCTCTTCGCAGGCGCGCAGGGGGTGATCTGCATGGGCGGCTACAATACCTTTTGCGAGGTTCTCTCGTTCGACAAACCGGCGGTGATCGTGCCGCGCACCACGCCGCGTCTCGAACAATGGATCCGCGCCAGCCGTGCCGAAGAACTGGGCCTTGTCACCATGCTTGATGAAACGCGCGACGGCTGGACGCCGCAGGCCATGATCGGTGCCATTCGTGCGCTGGAGCGGCAACCCCGCCCGTCGCAGGCGATCTCCGACGGGCTTCTGGACGGGCTCGACTACGTGACCGGGCGCGTCGACACTCTCTTGCACCAATTGCCGCGTGAGGCCGCAGAATGACATCACATCTCCCGGCGCTTGCCGTGCTGGTCAAGGGCTGGCCGCGCCTGTCCGAGACGTTCATAGCCCAGGAGCTGGTGGCGCTCGAAGAGGCTGGCCAACCCTTTGAAATCTGGTCGTTACGCCATCCCACCGACACCAAGACCCATCCGCTGCACGACCGCCTGCATGCGCCGGTACACTACCTGCCGGAATATCTGCACGATGACCCCGCCCGCGTCGCCCGCGCGCGCGAGACTGCGCGCACCCTGCCCGGCTATGCGACCGCCTATGCGGTCTGGCGCGCAGATTTGCGGCGCGATCCCAGCCACAACCGCATCCGCCGCTTTGGTCAGGCCTGCGTGCTGGCCTGCGAACTGCCCGCCGAGGTCCGTGGTCTTTACGCGCATTTCCTGCACACGCCGTCCTCCGTGGCGCGCTACGCCGCCATCATGCGCGGCCTGCCGTGGAGCTTTGCCGCGCATGCCAAGGACATCTGGACCTCGCCCGAATGGGAGCTGCGCGAAAAGCTCAAGACCGAGACCCATGGCGCAGCCTTCGGTGCCACCTGCACCGGGTTTGGTGCAAAACACCTGCAGGACCTCTCCGACGGGACCCCGGTGGATCTGATCTATCACGGCCTCGACCTGTCCCGCTTTCCCGCGCCGCCGCAGCGTATCCCGCGCACGCCCGATGCCCCGTTTCACATGATGTCGGTGGGCCGACTGGTGGAGAAAAAGGGCTTTGACCGGCTGATCGCCGCGCTGGCGCTGCTGCCCGCAGATCTGGACTGGCACTGGACCCATATCGGTGGTGGCGGCCTGAGGGATCTGTTGCAGGGCATGGCCGAGGATGCAGGTGTTGCGGACCGCATCACCTGGCGCGGTGCCTGCGACCAGCCTGAGGTGATCGCCGCCATGCGCGCCGCCGATCTCTTTGTGCTGCCCTCTCGCGTGGCTGCCGATGGCGACCGCGACGGGCTGCCGAACGTGCTGATGGAGGCCGCCTCGCAGGGGCTGGCGATCCTCTCCACCCCGGTCTCCGCCATCCCGGAGTTCATCGAAAGCGGCACCCATGGGCTGTTGTCCGATGACGCGCCCGCCGCCCTTGCCGATGCCATGCTGCGCTTTGCCCACGCCCCGGAAGAGGCAACCCGCATGGCGGATGCCGCATTGGCGCGCCTGCGTGCGGAGTTCACCATGCCCCCCGGCATCGCGCAGCTGAACACGCGCCTGTCGGCCATGCTCGGGACCGCAGAATGACACAGCCCCGCGTTGCCTTCTACGCGCCGATGAAGGCCCCCAGCCACGCCACGCCCTCCGGTGATCGGGCCATGGGCCGCAGCCTGATGGGGCTGCTGCAGGAGGGCGGCGCGGAGGTCGTGCTGGCCTCTGACCTGCGCCTGCACGACAAGCTTGGCGACCCGGTCCACCAGCAGATTCTGCAACAGCGCGCCGCCGATGAGGTGGGCCGCCTGGTCGAGGAACTGCCCCGGATCGACCTCTGGGTCACCTATCACAATTACTACAAGGCGCCCGACCTGATCGGCCCCGCCGTGGCCGCCGCCCGCGACATCCCTTACGTCCAGATCGAAAGCACCCGCGCGGCCAAACGGCTGATCGGGCCGTGGGCCGAATTTGCCCAGGCCGCCCATGCGGCCGCGGATCAGGCGGCGGTGATCTTCTACCTGACCGATCAGGACCGCGAAACGCTGGAACGGGATCGCGCCGGGGATCAGCAGCTGGTACATTTGCGCCCCTTCCTGTCGCGCAGCGATCTGCCAGACCCCGGCACGCTGGACGGGCCGATGCTGGCGGCGGGGATGATGCGGCAGGGGGACAAGCTGGCCTCTTATGCGCTTATCGCCGAGACACTGCGCCAACTTGATGCCAAGGCATCAACAGGGCGCGCGGTCGACTGGCAACTCCAAATTGCGGGCGACGGCCCCGCGCGCGCCGAGGTCGAGGCGCTTGTCGCCCCCTTTGGCGATCGCGTGCGCTTCCTCGGTCAGCTTGATGGCGCGTCCATGGCAGAGGCCTACAGTAGCGCTTCGCTGTTCCTATGGCCCGGTGTCAACGAGGCCTACGGCATGGTCTATCTCGAAGCGCAATCGCATGGGCTGCCGGTGGTGGCGCAAGACCGCCCCGGCCTGCGCGATGTGCTGCTGCCCGGCGCCTACCCCGCCCCGCACGCCGGTGCGGCAGCGCTGGCGGACGAGGTTGCGCGCCTTCTCGACAGCGCAGCAGAACGCGCCGATCTGGGGCGGCGGGCGCGGGATCATATCGCCACGCGCCACCTCAGACCCGCCGCACGCGACACGCTATGGTCAGCCCTGACTCCGCTGCTGGATCATCCGGCATGATCCGCCTCGCCCTCCTGCGACACGGGCATACGGCATGGAATCGCGCCGGGCGCATCCAGGGCCGCAGCGACATCGCGCTGGATGACACTGCCCGCGCGGAACTCGCCGCTCAAGCCCTGCCCAAGGACTGGCAAGGGGCCGACCTCTGGTCCAGCCCGCTGCAGCGCGCGGACGAGACCGCACGTCTGGTCACCGGCCGTGCGCCGCGCACCTCTCCCGCCCTGATCGAGATGAACTGGGGCGACTGGGAGGGCCAGCACGGAACCCGCCTGCGCGCCGACCCAGGCAGCGGCTTTCGCGACATCGAACACTGGGGCTGGGATTATCGCCCCCCCGGCGGCGAAACCCCGGCGGAGGTCTGGGACCGTCTGCGCCCCTGGATCGCCAGCCTGGAGCGCGACAGCGTCGCGGTCTGTCACATCGGCATCATGCGCATGATCCTGGCCCGCGCCCATGGCTGGAATTTCGACGGTCCGGCACCGTTTCAGGTCAAACGCAACCGGTTGTTCGTGGTGGAGGTCGACGGGGCTGCGCTGACCCCTTGGCACGAGCCCGTCAGGTTGGAAAAACGCACGTCATGAATGTCCTGATCGTTGTCACGCATCTGTTGGGCACCGGCCATCTGTCCCGCGCGCTGACGCTGGGGCGGGCCTTTGTCGAGACTGGCCATCACGTCACCGTCGCCTCTGGCGGCTTCCCCGCACCGCAACTCTCCACCCACGGGCTTGCCTTCGAACAATTGCCGCCGCTGCGCTCTGACGGCGTGGACTTCGCCCGCCTGCTGGACAAGGACGGCGCTGTGGCCGATGACGCCTACCACAGGGCCCGCCGCAATCACCTGACCACCCTGCTGCAAGCGTTGCAGCCGGATGTGCTGATCACCGAACTCTATCCCTTTGGCCGCCGCTCCCTGCGCGCTGAATTCCGCGCCCTGCTGGAGGCCGCCAAGGACCTGCCCCGCCGACCCCTGGTGCTGTCCTCGATCCGCGACATCCTTGCCCCGCCCTCAAAGCCGAAAAAGGCCGAGGACGCAGACGCCATGATCGCGGAATTCTACGACGGCGTGCTGGTGCATTCGGATCCGAAGGCCACCACGCTGGACACCAGCTGGCCGGTTTCCGACCTGCTGGCGGGCAAGGTGCACTACACCGGCTATGTCGCGCCCCCGGCTGCCACGCCCCATCCGGAGGGCGCCGGCAAGGGAGAGATTCTCGTCAGCGCCGGTGGCGGCGGCGTGGGGGATGCGCTCTATGCCTGCGCGGTGCAGGCGGCCAAGGCGATGCCGGACCATATCTGGCGCATTCTGGTCGGCGGATCAGATGCAGCGGCACGCATCACTCAGCTCTCGGACCCGACCTCGCCGGCTCTTCTGGAACCGGCCCGCCCCGATTTCCGCACCATGCTGCCCCATGCAGCGGCCTCGGTCAGCATGTGCGGTTACAACACCGCCCTCGACCTGCTGCAATCAGGCACCCCTGCGGTGCTGGTGCCCTTTGATGCGGGCAAGGAGGTAGAGCAATCCCTGCGCGCCCGAAGCCTCGCTCCCCTGCCCGGCTTTGCGGTCGAACCGGCCTCCACCCTTACCCCGGACCGCCTCTGCGCCGCCCTGCGCCAAGTCATGCAGGACACGCAACGCAGCCTTGACGGGTTTGAATTTGACGGGGCGCGCCGCAGCGTGGAGATTGCGGCATCGCTGCTGGGGAGGCAGCGCGCTTGAGCGCAAACGGGGGAGATCGGATGACACACGGCTGGAACGCGCTGGACGCGGAGCTGGAACACTGGGCCGCGCAAGACCTGCGCCTGCCGCTCTGGTGGCGGGATGACGATGCGATTGCCCCCAGCGACGCGCTGGCCCGGCTGGAGGCCCTGGCCACGCAGCTTGATCTGCCGGTGCACCTTGCGGTGATCCCCGAAGGCGCGGTGGCGGATCTTGTGACATCCGTGCAGCAATCGAGCCATCTGGTGCCGGTGGTGCATGGCTGGGCCCATCAAAACCACGCCGGTGCCGACAAGAAGAAATGCGAATTTCCGAGCACCCGGCCAGTGGATCAGGCGCTTGCGGATGCCGAAGACGGCATGGAGCGGCTGAAACAGCTGTTCGGAACCTCCCTGCAGCCGATGTTCGTGCCGCCCTGGAACCGGATCTCGCCCGCGATGCTGCCCTGGCTGGCGGGCCTGGGCTTTGCCGCGCTCTCCACCTATGGGCCGCGCAAGCGGGTGCAGGCCGCGCCGGGACTGATGCAGATCAACACTCATGTGGACCCGATCGACTGGAAGGGCAGCCGGGGTCTGGCCGCCGAAGATGAGATCCTCGCGCGGCTGGTGGCACACCTTGAGGCCCGGCGCGCCGGTACGCAGGATCGCGCAGAGCCGCTGGGCCTGCTGACACATCACCTTGTGCATGACGATCAGGTGTGGGAGTTCTGCGAAACCCTCCTGACCCGCCTGCTGGCCGGTCCCGCGCATCCCTGGCGCTTCAACGAAAGGATCAGCTGAGATGAGCCGACTGGACAGCATGCTGCGCCGCCTCACCGCCCAACGCGACGGGCTCAATTGGGCTGCGGAGGCGATTTCCGACGTTGCCGGTGATGTGCTCGACCTCGGACTGGGCAACGGGCGCACCTATGACCACCTGCGCGAGGTTCTGGCCGAACGGCGCATCTGGGTCATCGACCGGGTGCTGCAATGCCATCCGTCCTGCGTGCCGCCGGAGGAGAATTTCCTGCAAGGCGAAGCGGAGCCGATGCTGGCCCGACTGGCCGAGGGCGGACACCGTCTGGCGCTGGCGCATTACGATCTGGGCTTTGGCGTCAAGGAAAAGGACGTGGCCGAGGCGGCAAAACTGTCGCCAGCGTTGGCACAGGTCATGGCGCCGGGCGGGCTGATCATCTCCGGCCAGCCGCTGGTGGGCTTCACCGAGGTCGACGGACCGGCGGGCATTCCCGAAGGCCGCTACATGTTCTATCGCGCCGGCTAAACGCACCGGCCCTTCGAAGCCCACCTTCGCACTCGCCTATTTTCGAACTCACCCACTTTCAACCTCAAAGGAGAGCCGCTGTCGCGGCTCTCAGGTTTTGCGCTTTGCTTTGCAAATCGCGGGGGAGCGGGGGCCGCGCCTGCGGCGCGGCCCCCGCTCGGCCCAACGCTTTTGGGGGAGGCTCTGCCTCAACCATAAAGGGGCGGGAGTGCTCCCTCTGCGCCGAAACGCAACACCCAGGACAGGTCAATCTGACTGCCCCAATGTTTCGCACGCGAAACAATGCGGCAGCATGTCTGATACTTTTTGTGGGCGTAGCCAAGCCTGCGCATGCTGATATCTAGCGTCACCGCAACACGGCCCTTCATACGCGACCAAAGCGTCGCCTAGCGGCTTTCCAAACTACGAACACTACGCGCGGCCCCTTTGGGGGACGCGCTCCGCTTTGCAGCCCGCCGATCCCGCAGGATCAGGCGATGCGTTGACCGCGGGACAGTACCGCGCGCGGCATCGGGGTGCCGTCGCCAATGGCAAAGCGGATCAGATCGGCGCGCTTGCCGACCTCCAGCACACCGCGATCCGTCAACCCGACCGCGGCCGCCGGAGCCGAGGTCACAGTCGCCATGCCACGGGCCAGATCACCCCAGATTTCGCCCAGCTTCACCGCTGCCTGCAGCTGCGCTGCCGGGATGTAGTCCGACGACACGATGTCCAGCAGCTCCAGCTCCGCCAGCTCCTTCGCCGCGACGTTGCCGGAGTGCGACCCGCCCCGCATCAGGTTCGGCGCGCCCATCATCACCGCAATGCCGTGGGCATGGCAGGCCCGCGCGGCCTCGACCGTGGTGGGAAACTCGGCCAGACGAATGCCGTGACCGGCAGAGGTGGCAACCTGCTCGGCGGTGGTGTCGTCATGGCTGGCCAGAACCGCACCAAAGCGCGCGGCCTCGGCCACGGTGGCGGCCTCATGCGCATCGCCGAAACGGGCGCGCAGGTCCTTCAGGTTGGCCACATGGGTGATGAACTCCTCATCCGACATGCCCCGCTTGGACTTCACATATTGCTCCAGCTTGGCGATATCGCGGAACTGGCGCTGGCCTGGCGTGTGATCCATCAGGCTGACCAGACCAACACGATCCTCGGCAGTGAATTCCGACAGCTCCTCGGCCAGGGTTTCCGAGCAGACCTCGGCGCGCAAATGCAGGAAGTGACTGATCTTAAGCATGTCCTTGGCGCGCAACTCCAGCATCTCGGTCGCCAGCTGGCGGGCATATTTCACGTAAGCCCCCTTGCCGCTCGGGATGGACCCGACGCGCATGGCATCAAATACGGTTGTGATACCGGTGGAGGCCAGCTCCGCATCATGCGCCACCAATGCAGCAGCATGGGACCAGTCCACACCGGGGCGCGGCTCGATATGGCGCTCCAGATTGTCTGTGTGCAGCTCGATCAGGCCGGGGCTGAGGTAATCCCCCTCCAGGTCCATCGCCCCGGTGGGCACGGCGCTGCCATCGGCGATCTCGGCGATCAGTCCGTCGGTGATTTTGACACTGCCCCTGCGGGTTTCACCGGCAAGGATCAGCGTGGCATTGGCAAGGATCAACTCTTGTGTCATCTGAATTTCACGTCTTTCGAGCTAGAGAAGGCCCACGTCTTAGGAGGCCAATGTGACATTTACGCGATACGCGATTTACTTCGCTCCGCCCGCCGATGCGGGTTGGAGCAAATGGGCAACCGGCTGGCTCGGTTGGGATATGGAAGCGGGCCGTGAGGCCGCCCCCCCCGAGGCCGGTG
Organism: Tritonibacter sp. SIMBA_163; assembly: GCF_046535935.1. Lineage (NCBI taxonomy): Bacteria > Pseudomonadati > Pseudomonadota > Alphaproteobacteria > Rhodobacterales > Paracoccaceae > Tritonibacter > Tritonibacter sp. SIMBA_163. The sequence goes on along the minus strand of NZ_JAWJBP010000003.1, from coordinate 306,389 downwards.
CATTGGATGTGGCGGCAATCACCGCGACGCCGCGCAAATACGGGCTGCATGCGACCATGAAGCCGCCGATGCGTCTGGCAACGGGCACCGATGAGGCGCAGTTGCGCGCCGCCTGCGCCGCGCTGGCCGCCACCCGTACGCCCGTCACGCTGGACGGGTTGCAGATCGACCGGCTGGGCCGGTTTTTGGCGCTGCGCCCGGTTGGGGACGTCACCGCCCTGAACGCGCTGGCAGCGGCCTGCGTGACCGAGCTGGATGCCTTTCGAGCGCCGGCACCGGATGCCGAGGTCGCAAAACGCCGCGCGGCGGGCCTCAGTGCCGAGCAGGACACAAACCTTGTCGAATGGGGCTATCCTTACGTGCTGGACCAGTTCCGCTTTCACATCACCCTCACCGGAAAATTGCCCAAGGGCGATCTTCCCGCGGTCGAGGATTACCTCGCGTCCGAGCTGGCGCCGCTTTTGCCTCAGCCCTTCGTGATCAACGACTTGGCACTGATGGGCGAGGCAGAGGATGGGCGCTTTCACCTGATCCAACGCTATGCCCTCTCGGCCTGAATGATCGCCTGAGCCTGGACAATGGCGGCACAGAGCGCGCCGCTGTTGTCCACCTCATAGACCTGTCGCAGCCCGTCCGGCAGAGCGAGGCTGGCGCGGGCCAGACGGCGCTGCACCTCCTCGGCATCCTCGCGCCCGCGACCGGCCAAGCGCTGCGCCAGCACCTCCGGGTCGGCGGTGACGGAGATCACGCGAAAGTCGTCAAACACCTCCTGCGCCTGCAGAAGCACCGCACGCGACAGGTTCACCAGCACGCCGGACGCGCCAATGCGCAGTTTCTCGATGTCGCGCGGGATGCCGTACCGCAGCCCATGCGCGCGCCAGTGCAAGGCAAAAACATCCACCAGCACCAGCGCTTCGAATTCGGGCTCGGACACCGGTTGATAGTCTTCACCACCCGCGTCGGGCGCGCGGGTGATGACGCGGCGCATGCTGCGCAGGCGTGGATCGGCGACCGCAAGGCCGCTCATCACGCTGTCCTTGCCGACTCCCGAAGGGCCGACAACGGCGATCACCGGTCCTTTGGCGGGGCTCATGTCGGCAGACACGCTCATGCGGCGACCTTGGGAGAGAAGGCCGACACATCAATGAACCGATCACAGACCTGTTCGCGCGCGGACTCGTCGTGGAAGATGCCGATGATCGCCGCACCGCGTGCCTTGGCGGTCTCGATCAGGCCCAGCACGGTGGCGCGGTTCTGCGCATCGAGGCTGGCGGTGGGCTCGTCCAAGAGCATCGCCGGATAGTCATAGGCAAACCCGCGCGCGATGTTGACCCGCTGCTGTTCCCCGCCGGAGAAGGTGGTGGGGCTGAGGCTCCACAGGCGCTCGGGGATATTGAGCTGCGCCAGCAGCGATGCGGCGCGGTCGCGCGCCTTTTCCACCGGGGTGCCGACGGACAGCAGCGGCTCTGCCACCACATCCAGCGTGGAGACCCGTGGCACCACCCGCAGGAACTGACTGACGTAGCCCAGCGTCTTGCGGCGCAGTTCCAGGATTTCACGCGGCTCGGCCTGCGCCACGTCCAGCCCGCCGATCAGGATATGACCGGAGGCCGCGAGGTAATTGCCGTAAATGAGCCGCATGAGGGTCGATTTGCCCGCGCCCGAGGCGCCGACCAGCCCAACGCATTCGCCGGGGCTGACAGAGAGCGTCGCGCCCTCCATCACCGGAATGGTGGCGCTGCCCTGATTGTGCAGGGTGAAGCTTTTGCAGACATTTTGAATGTCGATCATGGGAGTGTGAGAAGCGGTCATAGCCAGCCTTTCCAACGGAAGAAGAGAATGCTGTCGCGTGCAACTTGTATCATCGCGCAGGCACGGAACATTGCTCACACCTGCAGCACGGACGAGACCAGAAGCTGAGTATAGGCGTGTTGCGGATCATCAAGCACCTGATCCGTGAGGCCGGTTTCCACCACATGGCCGGATTTCATCACCATCAGGCGATCCGCCAACAGGCGCACCACGGCGAGGTCATGGGTGACGATGATCGCCGACAGCCCCATTTCGCGCACCAATCCGCGCAGCAGGTCCAACAGTCGCGCCTGTACGGAGACATCAAGCCCGCCGGTGGGTTCGTCCATGAACACCAGACGCGGGCCGGTCACCAGGTTGCGGGCGATCTGCAGACGCTGCTGCATGCCGCCGGAGAACGCCGTGGGGCGGTCGTCCACCCGGCTCTCCTCGATCTCCACCCGGTCGAGCCAGTCGACGGCACGGTCGCGGATCTGACCATAGTGGCGGTCGCCCACGGCCATCAGCCGCTCGCCAATGTTGCCACCCGCCGAGACCGACATGCGCAGCCCGTCGCGGGCGTGCTGGTGCACAAAGGCCCAGTCGGTGCGGCTGAGCATGCGGCGCTCGGGCTCCGACATGGTGACGGTATCGACCGGGCCGCGATCACGGGTGTCAAAGATCACCTCGCCCGCGTCCGGCTCCAGATGCCCGGCAAGGCAGTTCAGCAGCGTGGATTTGCCGGAGCCCGACTCGCCCACGATACCCATGACTTCGCCCGGATAGAGATCAAATGAGACATCGGTGCACCCGATCCGGTGGCCGTACATCTTCTGGATGTTGTTGACTTGCAAAAGAGATTGCATCACGCGGCCTCCGGTCCGGTGGTGAGGGGTGCGTCGGAGCCAAGACGGCCCACATGGCCCGCCTCGCGCCGCGCGCGGCAATAATCAGTGTCGGAACAGACAAACATCCGCCCCCCTGCATCATCCATGATCACCTCGTCGAGATAGCTGTCCTCGGCGGCGCAGAGATCGCAGGCATGGTCGGCCTTGGTGGCTTCAAACGGGTAGTCCTCGAAATCGAGGGAGACCACTTTGGTGTAGGGGGGAACCGCGTAGATACGCTGCTCCCGCCCCGCACCAAAGAGCTGGATCGCGGCCATTTCCATCTTGGGGTTGTCGAATTTCGGAATGGGAGACGGATCCATGACATAGCGCCCTTCCACCTTCACCGGATAGGCATAGGAGGTGGCGATGGAGCCATGTTGGCTGATGTCCTCATAGAGCTTCACATGCATGAGGCCGTATTCTTCAAGCGCATGCATCTTGCGGGTCTCGGTCTCGCGCGGCTCCAGAAAGCGCAGTGGCTCCGGGATCGGCACCTGATAGACGATGATCTGATCCTCGCGCAGGGTGGCCTCCGGAATCCGGTGACGGGTCTGGATGATCGAGGCTTTTTCGGTTTCCTCGGTGGTGGCAACACCGGCGGTGCGCTCAAAGAACTTGCGTATGGAGACCGCGTTGGTGGTGTCATCCGCGCCCTGGTCGATCACCTTGAGGGTATCATCCGGCGTCAGCGCCGCCGCAGAGACCTGCACGCCGCCGGTGCCCCAGCCATAGGGCATCGGCATCTCGCGACTGGCAAAGGGCACCTGATAACCGGGGATAGCGAGACCTTTGAGGATCGCGCGACGGATCATCCGCTTGGTCTGCTCGTCAAGGTATGCAAAGTTGTAGTCAGACATGTTAACGACCCCTTACCGGATTTCTGTGACCTGCATTTGAGGGCGATCCCAAATGAGTTTTGAACAAAAATTGGCTTTCGCATTTGGAGGAGGTTTTTTCCTGTTGATCTATTGTCTCGTTCGGTTGGCGATTAGATTTCGCCGAGGAGATTTTGACAGCGCCCCAGCCAAAGGCGATCAAACGAAAGCGCATAATTCGATAGATCCAATCGATGTAGCGGTCGGCACGGGACATTACGGAGGTGGTGCAATCCATAGAGACGGGGAAGATTAAGCTCATTCCGCCGCCTCCCGCGCTTGCTGGGCCGCCACGCGCGCGGCCTCGGCCTCACGGCGCAGCTTGCGCACCAGTTCCAGTTCGGACTGGAAATCCACGTAATGCGGCAGCTTGATATGTTCGAGAAAGCCGGTCGCCTGGATGTTGTCGCAATGGCTGAGGACAAATTCCTCGTCCTGCGCGGCGGCGCCGACGTCGTCCTCACCCAGCTCGCGCCAGCGCAGCGCCCGGTCCACCAGCGCCATGGCAATCGCCTTGCGCTCGGTCTGGCCAAAAACCAGACCATAGCCCCGGGTGAACTGCGGCGGCTCGGTCTTGGAGCCCTTGAACTGGTTCACCGTCTCGCATTCCGTCAGCTCCACCTCGCCGATCTCGATGGCAAAGCCCAGCTCGGGGATGTCCATCTCCACCGCGACAGAGCCGATGCGCAGCTCGCCCACAAAGGCGTGGTTGCGCGCATAGCCGCGCTGGGTGGAATAGGCCATGCCAAGGATGAACCCCTCGTCGCCCCGGGTCAGCGTCTGCAACCGGGTGGCGCGATCCGCCGGGAAAGACATCGGCTCGCGCGTGATGTCCTTGGGCGTGGCATCGCTGGCGGGCTGATCCTCGATGATGTCCTCGCCGCGCAGGAAGCTGGTCACATGCGGGGTTGGCTCGCGGCGTGGTGTGCCACTGGGGGCCTCGGGCAGCTCTCCTTCGGCGGCCAGTTTGAAATCCAGCAGCCGGTGGGTGTAGTCGAATGTCGGGCCAAGCACCTGCCCGCCGGGCACGTCCTTGAAGGTGGCCGAGACGCGACGGTCGCAGGCCATGTCGGCGGTCTCCACGGGCTGTGAGGTGCCAAAGCGCGGCAGCGTGGTGCGATAGGCACGCATGAGAAATATTGCCTCGATCAGATCGCCTCGCGACTGCTTGATCGCCAGTGCCGCAAGGTCGGGATCATATAGCGAGCCTTCGGCCATCACGCGGTTCACCGCCAGCTTCAGCTGCTCGCGGATCTGGGCCAGTGACAGCTCGGCGACGGAAGTGTCGCCACGGCGCTCCTCCGCCAGCCAGGCATGGGCATTGTCGATGGCGCGTTCGCCACCTTTTACGGCTACATACATGCGCTTAGCCCTCCGACTGGATCTGGCTCGACCGTGGCAGGGCAGCCACTTGCGATCCTGATGTGAAAAAGAAATCCACCCCAAGCGGGTAGAGCATGGAATTGCGCTGCATCAGGGCCACGTCGGGCAGGTACATCTGGGCGCTGTCCTTGATGCCAGGCCCGGTGAGACGCGCATTCGGGGCGGCCAAATCGCCCCCCTCAACCACCAGCGTGGCGGAGCGGTCCGGGTATTCCGAGGTGCCGATGCGGTATTGATCGATCGGCATCAGTGCGGCCCAGCCGCCAACGGCAAAATCCGCCTCCGCTGCGGGGACAATCGGCGCGCCGGTGTGAAAGGTCAGCCAGCCGCGCAAGCCCGCGCTGTCCACATCCGTCGCCAGATAGATGCCGGTTTCCGGATCACACAGGGTCAGCAACAGGCTGGCAGCAGCGATGCCGAGGCCCTCGGGCGCTTCGCCGCCGGTCAGGGTGCGGATCTCACCCGGACGCGCCATTACGTCCATCGCGGCCCGAAAGCCATGCGCCGCGGCCACTGCGGGATCGGCAAAACCGCCGGAATAGATATCGAGCTGGGTCATCAGTCCTCTCCTCGCACCATGGTGAAGAAATCAACCTTGGTCGCGGCGGCCTTGGCGGCGCGGGCGTCGCGGGCGGCAGCTTTCTCCTGGCGCAGTGGCGTCAGGATCTTGTCCTCGACCTCTGCCGCGGCTTCGGTCTGCATCATCGCGTCCAGCTTGGCGGCCAGTTCCGCCTGCCGCTTGCTGCGGCCCTGCACATAACCATGCCCAACGGTGCCGTCGGCAATCTTGAGTGTGCAGCGAGTCACCGTCATTTCCCCGAGGTTGAAAGGCGCGCCAGTGCCGCCGGTCCGCCCCCGCACCATCACGCCACCGGTCTCGGGTGCGCGCAGCCAGTCGTGGTCAGGCTGCGCCTCCAATGTGTCGAAGAGCGCGACAAGGCGGCCCTCCGCTGCCGAGGCCAAAAGGCTCATCCAGCCTTTGCGTGCCTCTGGCGCTATTTCTTGTGTCATGTCTCTGGTCGCCTCTTGGCAGGATTGTCTACATGTCCTATACAACTAGACAAATACTACATGAGTCGCCCTCTGCGGCGCAAGCCACCTGATCGTGAAGGTTTGATGACATGGCAAAATCCCCCTCTCGCACTCCGGTCTGGAAGTCGATCACCATCACCCTGACCGATGACATCGCCCAGGGGCGCTACGACACCGGCACCAAGCTGCCCGCAGAGGCACAGCTGGCCGAGCGTTTTGGCGTCAACCGCCACACGGTGCGCCGGGCGCTGGCGGATATGGCGCAGCAGGGTCTGGTGCATGCGCGCCGGGGTGCGGGCGTGTTTGTGGCGGCGAAACCCACTGACTACCCGGTGGGCAAGCGCATCCGCTTTCACCAGAACATCCGCCGCGCGGGCCGCGCGCCTAGCAAGAAAGTGCTGCGGCTGGAGGTGCTGGCCGCCGATGGGCGCGAAGCCGATGCCCTGGATCTGGAGCCCGGGGCGCCGGTGGTGGTTTATGAGGGGTTGTCTTACGCGGATGACCATCCGGTCGCATTGGCGCGGACGGTGTTTCCGGCAGACCGCTTGCCCGGCATCATGGAGGCGCTGGAGGCGCATGAGTCTATCACCGCCGCGCTGAAAGCCTGCGGCGTCGAGGACTATACCCGTCGCGAAACCCGGATCACCGCAAAGCTTGCAACCGCAACGCAAGCCCTGCACCTGCGCACATCGGAGGGCGCGCCGATCCTGCGCACCACGGGAATCTCAGACGACATGCAGGGTGTGCCGATCGAATTCGGGCGGACCTGGTTTGCCGGTGACCGGGTGACTCTGACGGTGGGCGACGACTGACGCGACCGCACGACGGGACTGCTCCCGCCAGGCGCCGGATCGCTGCCACGCGCGGCCGGGCCCAACTCCGCCAAGGGGGCTTGCAGCCGGCAAGACACCTGCGGAGGCGGGAGCCCCCGTCCCCGCGCTGCGCCGTCCGTTATTCATACTTCTCCAGAAAGGCCTCTGCCCGCAACGCCCGGAAGTCCGGCAGAGCCGCTCGCAGGGACGCATGATCCCACTCCCACCAGGCCAGCGCCATCATCCGCTCCGCCACCGGTTCCGGGTAGCGCCGCCGGATCAACCGCGCTGTGTTGCCACCCACGATGGTGTAGGGCGCCACATCCTTGGTCACCACGGACCCCGAGGCCACCACGGCCCCGTGACCGATGGTCACCTCCGGCTTAATCATCGCGCCATGGCCGATCCATGTGTCGTGCCCAATGCTTGAGCGGCGGCTCTTACGGTGCGCAAACCACTCCGCATCATCCTCCGCATCCTCCCAGTAGCTGGCCGAGCGATAGAGGAAATGATGCAGAGAGGCCTTCTCCATAGGGTGATCAGTGGCGCCGATACGGGTGAAGCTGGCGATATTGGCGAATTTTCCGATCTCCGCATTGGCGATGTCACAGCTGCGGTCGCAGTAGCTGTAGTCGCCGAAATGACTGTTGGCCACGCGGGTGCCTGCACCGACCTCCGTGTAGGCCCCGAAGCTACTGTGCGCCACGTCGCAACCGGGGTGGATCACCGGCTCTGTCGGAGAGAGTTTTGCCATGTCTTGCCTGCTTTCCGTCCGCAAGGGTCCAGCCTTGACTGGCTCGTGCGGAACTTGTCGAGATTCAATATACAACTAGACAAAGTATAATTTACCGCCACGCGTCAGGCCATGGGTTTCGCACCTGTGGAAGACGTAAAAGCCCCCACCCGGAACGGGCGAGGGCCTTGATGCGACAGGGGTCAGCCCTGCCCTAAGCTCAGGCCGACATATCAGTGCCCGCCCTCACTACCGCTGATCAACCGCTTGCGCAGCCAGCCGGAGAACCAGTCCATCATCATCACCATCAGGATGATCAGCACGATGTAATAGCTCACCTCTTCCCAGTCCTTCTGGGTGATGATCGCCTGGGTCAGCAGCAGACCGATTCCACCGCCGGTAATTGCACCGATGATGGTGGCCGAGCGGGTGTTGGATTCGAGGAAATACAACAACTGCGACAGAAGCACTGGCATAATCTGCGGTATCACTCCGAAACGGTAGCGCTGGATTGGCTTGGCACCGGTGGAGGCGACACCCTCGATCTGTTTCTCATCGACGTTTTCCAGCGCCTCGGAGAAGATCTTGCCGAAGGTGCCAGTATCGGTGATCAGGATCGCCAGCGCGCCGGTCATCGGGCCGGGGCCAAATGCGCGCGCCAGCACCACGGTCCAGATCAGCGAATCCACGCCGCGCACGAAATCAAACACCCGCCGCGTCGCAAATCGTATGACCCGGATCGGCATGAAGTTTCGCGTACCGAGGAATGCCAGCGGCAGTGCCACCAGACCCGCGCCAAACGTCCCAAGGAACGCCATCAGGATGGTCTCGCCGATGGCCCAGGCCACATCGCTGTGCCGCCACATCTTGTTGTTCCAGAAGTCGTTCCAGATTGCGCCTGCCTCGCCAGAAACCGCGCGACTGGCCAACTCCCCGATGCCGGCCCCGTGATAGGGGCTGTCGAGGGTGAAGAAGAACAATTCCCACCCCAGGAAATAGCGAAACACTTCAGAGCGATTCCGGGTTACCGACAGGCGCCCCGCATCAGTGGTGATCGCCAGCCGGTTCTTGGAGAGGTTGATCCAGTCAGGCACCTCGCCCTCGGGCAGCACCGCCTGTACGCCCAAGCTGCGCGAGGGGGTGGCGGAGACCAGACCGTAGCCGGGAATATCATATTCGATGGTCTCGGGACCAAAGCGCACCACATGGCCGCCGGTCAGGTCGATCACCGTTGTGCCGCCCGCCGCAGCCGCCGGGGTCACCCAGTCCGGGCTCATGCCCTCCGGGTATTCGCCCTTGCGCTCGCCCTCGACCGCATAGGTCACGTCGCCCGTGCGATTGTCGCGGGTGACATGGGTTTTGTAACTGTAGGTGTCGGATACCAAAGTGCGGGCGTTGTCCATTGATGCACGTTCCCACAGGCCCAGCACATCGAAGGAAAAGAAAACATAGGTCAAATAGGCCAGCACGACCGCAGGCAGGCCGAAGTTCATCAGCTTCTTCTTCAGGAACAGCTTATCCATCTGCCCCTTCAGCGGGCCGGTGTTGAGGTCCATGGTGGTCATGCGGTGGCCCCTTTCCGGTTGCCGTGGGTCAGGCGATCGCGCACCGAACCGGAGATCTGGTCGACAACAACAATGGTTGCGAACAGCAGAACAAAAATCGCTGCTGCCTCGTCGTATTTGCCCTGCCCCCAGGACATGGAGTTCTTCAGCTCGTAGCCGATGCCTCCGGCGCCCACGAAGCCCAGGATCGCAGAGGCGCGAATGTTGATTTCAAATCGCAAAAGCGCATAGGACACGTAGTTCGGACCCACCTGAGGGATCACCCCGAGCCACATGCGTTGGGCCCAGGAGGCCCCGGTAGAACTGAGCCCCTCGACGGGTTTCAGGGAGGCGTTCTCGTTCACCTCGGAAAACAGTTTTCCCAATGCGCCGGCGGTGTGAACGGCGATGGCGATCATTGCAGGAACCGGACCACCGCCCAGCAAAAAGATCAGCACCAGCGCAATCACGATTTCCGGAATCGCGCGGCAGATGTCCATGATCCGGCGAAACAGCGGGATCAGCGCTGGCCAGGGTGCCATGCCGCGTGTCGACAACAGCGACAGCAGAATGCCAAAGATGGCCCCCAACAGTGTGGCAGCCCCGGCGATGTTGACGGTCTCGATCAGGGCGGGGAAGAAATGCACCATATGGCCGGGCAGTTCCGCCGCCTTTTCTGCCGCTTCGGACAGCACCTCGGCCGGGTAGTCGAAGATCCGCTGGTAGCCGTCGGCAAAAGAGCCGGCGTTGCGGTCATCGGCGGTGCGGAAGCCCGCCACCATCAGCGCGATAAACAATGCCAGAAGCACCCCGCCATAGAGGCGCTTGCGTCGGGTGAGATCGGCATATTGCGTCCGGATCTCATCCACCGTTCTGGGGGCGTGAGCGGTCAGATCAGCCATTAAATTCGTCCTGGGTCATGGGTGTGGCCCTGTTCCGGGTCCGCTGCGGGACAGCCGCAGACCAGGGGCCAAAAATGCGGGGCCCGGATCGTGATCCGAACCCCGCGAAGACATGGAAACGCGCGCTTAGTTGGACTTCAGCTTGCGGGCTTCGATGATGACTTCGTAGGCGTCGTGGGCGATCGGCTGGAAGCCTTTGGATTCACCCGCTGCCACGGAATAGTAGCAGTCGTAGTCCATCGCCGGCATGGAGGCCATCAGCGCGGTCATCTTGACTTTGACGTCCTCGGGCAGCGCCTTGCGCAGCACAACCGGGCCTTCGGGGATCGGCTTGGACTGCCAGATCTGGACCAGATCGTTCATGTCGATCAGGCCCGCATCAACCGCCTTGCGCAGCGCGCCGGAGTTGTAGCCATCTTCCCAGTTGCCCAGACCGTCGGCCCAGGTCACGCCTGCGTCGATGTCGCCGTTTGCAACCGCAACGATGGTCTGCTCGTGGCCGCCAGTGAATTTCACTTCGCCGAAGTAGTCGCCGGACTGCATGGTGGAGCCGGTGGCCTGCGGGATCTCGATGGAGGGGATCAGGTAGCCGGAGGTGGAGTTCGGATCACCGAAGCCGAAGACCTTGCCCTTGACGTCTTCAAGTGCCTCGATGCCGCTGTCTTTATGCGCGAAACCAACAGAGTAGTAGCCGTAACCGCCATCCACGTTGACCTTGACCAGAACCGGCTCAACCGCTTCGGGGTCGGAGAGATAGGTCTTTGCGTAGCCGGATGCGCCCAGCCACGCCATGTCGATGGTGCCGCCCAGCAGACCCTGGATCACGCCGTTGTAGTCGGCAGGGGCGAACAGCTTGGTTTCAACGCCCAGCAGTTCTTCGGTCTTGGCGCGCAGGCATTCGTTGGAGTTCAGACGGTCCTGGGCGTTCTCGCCGCCGAGGATGCCGATGCGGAATTCAGAGATGTCGTCAGCCATGACGGGTGTGGTCAGGGCCGTGGAGGCCAGTGCGGCAAGGATCAGGTGTTTCATCGTGGAATACTCCGGTTGTGGGTTGGCCCGACGCCATACTGGCCCCGGGATGATGAAAGGGGGTCAGGGTCAGACGTAGGCTTCGGCGGTGCGAACCGCCTCTGTCTGCTCCAGGGTTTCGATTGCGGTGGAGGTGGCGGCCTCGGAGAAATCCGCGCCCGCACCGTAGATTTCGCGGGCAACGCCGGTGGTCAGCTGCTCCGGCAGGCCATCAAAGACGATGCGACCGTCGCGCATGCCGACCACCCGGTCGCAGTAGCGCCGCGCCGTATCCAGCGTGTGAAGGTTTGCAACCACGGTGCGGCCGTCTTCCTCGTGGATGCGGCGCAGGGCTTCCATCACGGTTTGTGCGTTCATCGGGTCGAGCGAGGCGATGGGTTCATCCGCAAGAATGATCTTGGGGTCCTGCATCAGGGCGCGGGCAATGGCGACGCGCTGTTGCTGCCCGCCGGACAGGGCCTCGGCCCGCTTCGGCGCATGATCGGCGATGCCCAGACGGTCGAGAATGTCGATCGCCTTGTGGATGTCCGACATCGGATAGAGGTTGAACATGGTCGCCAGCGTGGAGCGGTGGTTCAACGTTCCGTGCAACACGTTCGACACCACATCCATGCGCGGCACCAGATTGAACTGCTGAAAGATCATCGCGCAATCCGACTGCCAGGCGCGCTTGTCCTTGCCCTTCAGCCTGGTGATGTCGCGGCCTTCAAAGGTGATCGACCCTTCGGTCGCATCGCCAAGACGGTTGAGCATTCGCAGCAGAGTGGATTTGCCAGCACCCGAGCGTCCGATAATGCCCAGCATGCAGGGTTTGTCGATATCGAGCGTCGCGGCGTCCACAGCCGTTTTGTCGCCGAATCTCTTGGTCAGTTTGTTGATACGCAGCACGTGCGGCCCCCTTTGGTTCCGCGACTGCCTACGCATGATCACCAAATCATTTGTGTCATCGATATAAAACTTTTGTAACTTGCCCCGATTTTCGTGACACAGCGGTAAGATCTCGGCGACAGCCGCATCCGCGCCTCCGCCCTTCCCTGCCGCGCATCTGGCCCCATTGCTCCGCATTTCTATCGCGTGGATGGCGCGGGCTCTGGGTCATCCGCTCGGGCGGGCGCAGACTCACCCTGTGCAGCAGCGGTCCTAGGCGCTATACCGCGCGCAGTTTTTACAGACTCACACCTCCCTGCCCTCCTGCCAAGGATCCCCGCCGATGACCTTTGACCGTTCCATCAAGATTGCCCCGTCCATCCTGTCGGCGGATTTCGCCAATTTCGGCCAGGAGATCCAGGCCATCGAGGCCCAGGGCGCCGACTGGGTACATGTGGATGTGATGGACGGGCATTTTGTGCCCAACCTCACCTTTGGCCCGGCCGCGGTGAAGGCGTTCCGCCCGCATGTGAAGACCGTGATGGACGTGCACCTGATGATCGCGCCGGTCGATCCTTATATCGATGCCTATGCCGAAGCAGGGGCAGATGTGCTCACCGCCCATGTGGAGGCCGGCCCGCATATTCACCGCACCCTGCAAGCCATTCGCGGTGCCGGCATGAAGGCAGGCGTGGCGCTTAACCCCGGCACCCCGGCCGAGGCAGTGGCGCATCTGCTGGATCTCACCGACCTCATCTGTGTGATGACGGTGAACCCGGGCTTTGGCGGGCAGAAATTCATCGATATGACCAGCAAGGTGCGCGCCCTGCGTCAGATGATTGGCGACCGCCCAGTGCATATCGAGATCGACGGGGGCGTCGACACCACCACGGCACCGCTGGTGGCCGAGGCGGGCGCAGATGTGCTGGTGGCGGGCTCTGCGGTGTTCCGCGACGGTTCCGTCGACACGCCGCAGGTCTATGGCGAGAACATCCGCAACATCCGCGCCGCCGCGACCGGATCCTGAACTGTGTCCTGAACTGCGTCCTGACCGCAGGCTGTGAAAGGCCAATCAAGCCTGACCCGCCGGGGGGGCTCCCGCCCGTCCGGCCTGCATTAAAAATGCCTGCCGCCCCGTTGGGCCGGGCGCCGGGCCATACGGCCCGGCGCATCAGCGCTTGCGGATCCGGCGGAAGATCCCCGTTGCCGTTGCCAACAACTGCCCTTCGGCATCCTTCAGCTCTCCCGTCACATGGGCGGTGCTTTTGCCGCCCCCTGTCGCCTCGGCGGTAGCGGTCACCGGGCCCGGCCCGGTCGCCGCAATGTAGGAGAGGTTCAGCGCCACCGTCACCACTGCCGCGTGCCCCTCAGAGTCGAAATACTGCGCGGCGGTGTTGCCGCAGACCACATCCATCACGGTCGCCACTATACCGCCATGCAGGATGCCATGGCGATTGAGATGCTGTGCCCCCACCTCCAGCGTCACCCTGCAGGCCCCGGTGGCATCGAAGCGCGTGTCGTAACCTACAAGCTGCTGGCAGCCGGGATCGGATATCAGACGATGGCGGGGGTCTTGCGGATCTGGATCAAATGCCATCACGGCGTCCTTCAATGGCGGAAACACGGCGGGACTGTTGCCCAGCCCGCCTGCAAGGTCCAGCCCCTGATGTCTTCCCCAATGGGAAGACATCGCGCCCGGGGTGGCCTCGATGGCCAGTCCGGGCGCTCCGTCCGTTACCGGGAGATCACGCCAGCCGCCAACCAGGCGTCGAACTGCGCCAGCACCGCCTCGCAAAAGTCCCTGTCATTGATGTGGCAGGGCAGCTCCTGCAACTCGACCGACTCCGGCACAGCGCGGCGCATCTCGTCACAGAATGCGGCAAGCCCCTCCGCATCATGCAACTCTCCGCCAGCCCGGTCCCATTCGTTGCAGCCCCCGGTGGGCAGGAAAAACGCAACCGGCCCCGTCGCACCTGCCAGCTTTTCACAGATCGCGCGCGCCACCGTGCGCCGCTCCCCCGCCTCCAGCATGGCCGCGGTCAGCAAACGGTTGTGCGCATGACACTCCCGTCCCTGCAATGCAGCAGGCTTCTCCTGCCAGCCGACAAAATCCACCAGATCATAACAGCCCGGCGCTACCATCTGCGGAACGCTGGCCTTGCCCGCATGGGTCATCCGCCCCTCTCCCGCCGACAGACCCCCAAACAGATGATTGCTCACCTCCTGTGGTGCGAAATCCATCACCGCAGCAAAGGCGCCCGCACCCGCGAGGCTCTCGAAGGCCCGCCCGCCCATGCCGGTGGCATGAAACACCGCCACATCAAAGCCGCGCGCTTCCAGCGCCGGCTTCAGCGTCACCATGTAGTTCAGCACCGTCTTGCCAAAGGACGTCATCCCCACCATTGGCCGCTCGAACCGCGGCGCCTCCACCGCGCGCGCCGCGCCCAGCACCGCACCCGCCGCCTGACTGAGCGACGCCTTGCAAATATCGTTGAGCCCATAAAGCCCCCCGGCCCAGAGGATCATCTGCACATCGGCCGGAATGCGCTCCGGCGGCAGAAGCGGTGAAAACGCCACCGTCGAGACCACATATTTCGGCACCCCCAACGGCAGCGCACCACATAGGTCCAGCGCCAGATCAGTGCCCATGGTGCCACCCAGCACGATCACACCATGAATGCGCCCCGCCCGCCACAAATCGAACGCCAGCCGGGCCGAGCCCGCCCCCATGATCTGCATCGCGGTGTTCTCATTCCCGCTGTCAATGGCGACCTGAATGGAACTGCCCGCCGCCTCCGCCACTTCATGCTTTGACACATCCGTGGGCACCTTGGGGTCGCCCAGAACACTCACATCCATGCTGAGCACTTGACCGCCCTGCCCCCGGATCACCCCCGACAGATAGGACAGCTCATCATCCTTGGTGTCCCAGGTCCCGGCCACAAGGATCGTCTTTTCACCGCTCATCTCATCCTCCCCTCGGGCGCCTCCCGCGCCCGTCTTCATCTTTTCCCAAATACCTCCGCCGGAGGCCGCGCGGTCCTCGCGCAGCTAGGATCGCGCTCCCGTCACAGCTGTATCCAAGCGGTTTTCAAATCGACGTATTTCTCCAGCGCATGCAGGGATTTGTCGTGCCCATTGCCGGACTGACCAACCCCGCCCAAGGGCACCGTATTGTCGGCCCCGCCATAGGTGTTCACATGCACCACGCCCGCCCGAATGCCCGCAACACAGCGATGCGCCCGGGACAGGTCCTGGGTCCAGACCCCGGCAGCAAGGCCATAGTCGGTGGCATTGGCCAACCGCAGCGCCTCGTCTTCGCCCTCAAAGGCTGTCACCGACAGAACCGGCCCAAAAACCTCGCGTTGGAACAGGCTCGACTGTTCGCGCACGCCTGTCACCACAGTTGGCGCCATATAGGTGCCGCCGGTCTCCGCCAGGATACGCCCGCCGCCACAGCGCACATCGCCGCCCTCGGTCACGGCGCGCGCCACGTGATCGAGGTTCGCTGCCAGCTGGGTTTCGGAATTCACCGCCCCGATCTGACTGCCCAGATCCAGCGGATCGCCGACCTTCAGCGCCTCGGCATGTTCGACAATCCGCGCCACAAACTCATCGTGGATCGACGCCTCGACCAGCAGGCGCGAGCCCGCCACACAGACCTGGCCGGAGTTGCGAAAGATCCCCATGGCCGAGACCTTGGCCGCGTGATCGAGATCCTTGGCATCGGCAAAGACGATGTTGGGCGATTTGCCCCCCAGCTCCAGATAGCAGCCTTTCAGGTTCGAACGCGCCGAGGCCTCCAGCAAGCGTCGCCCCGTGGCACCAGAGCCGGTGAAGACCAGGACATCCACATCCATATGCTCGGACAGCGCCGCGCCGGTCACCGCACCGGGGCCGGTCACCACATTCAGCACCCCATCGGGCAGGCCGCACTCCGAACAGATCTCCGCCAGCCGCAACAGCGACAGCGAGGCGGTCTCGGCCGGTTTCAGCACCACGGAATTGCCCATCGCGAGCGCGGGCGCCAGTTTCCATGCGCCGATCATCAGCGGGAAGTTCCATGGCACAATCGCGCCCACCACACCGACGGGGGCGCGCTGCACTAGTCCCAGCACATCCGGTGCAGTGGGCGCCACTTCGCCCGCCACCTTGTCCAGGGCCTCAGCATAGTAGCGGAAGGTTCCCGCCGCCGATCCGGCCTCGGCCTTCAGCGCCATGTTGAATTCGGTGCCATTGTCGCGCACGCCCAGAACCGTGAGCGCCAGCGCCTCGGCCTCGATCCTGTCGGCGATCCGGTGCAGCACCTTCTTGCGCGCTGCCGGGGCCAGCCCTGACCAGCGGCCATCCTCGAACGCGCGCCGCCCGGAGGCCACAGCGCGATCCACATCGGCTGCCGTGGCCGTGGCCAATGTGGTCAGAACAGATCCGTCAATCGGCGAAGCAACTTCGCATGGCGCGCCCTCACCTTCCGTCCATGCTCCTTCAAGAAAGAGGTTCTGCGGCGCAACAGCAGTGCGCCGAAGCGTGTTGATGCGGTTTTGGTCTGCCATTCGGCCTCCTTCAGCTCGCGCGCTTCCCTGCGGATGCGCAGGACATGCGTCGCAAGCACGATAATGATGATGGAAAACAGGATGAACGCCACCGGGCGATCAATGAAATCAAAGGGGGTCTTCACCCGCGCCATGGCGGCGCGCAGCTTCACCTCCATGATGCCGCCCAGCACCATGCCGAGGATGATCGGCACCGCAGGCAGCTGCAGGCGCTTCAGCACGAAGCCAAACAGGCCAAACCCCGCGGCCATGAAACAGTCGGTGGCAGAGTTCCGCAGGGAATAGACCCCGACGAAACTGAGGGTCAGGATGCCCACGCCGAGAAAACGGTTGGGTATGCGCACCACCTGAATGAGCGACTTTGTCGCCCCAAGCAGGAAGACCAGCACCAGCACGTTGAGGATCAGCAGCGCCAGATAAAGGGCTACAACAAAATCCATCTGGTTCTGGAACAGCCCCGGCCCGGGCACCACGTTGTGCACGTAGAACACCGACAACATCATCGCCGTCAGCGCCTCGCCCGGGATGCCAAGCGCCAGAAGCGGCACCATGGCGGCGGCGGGCACGGCGTTGTTGGCGGTCTCGGCGGCGATCAGCCCCTCGGAGGAGCCATTCCCGAAATCCTGCGGCCGTTTCGAGGATTTCTGCGCGTAGGTGTAGGACATGAACTGCGCGGTGAATTCGCCGACGCCGGGGATCATGCCCATGACAACGCCAAAGCCCGCCGAAACCGTCGCCACGCGCGGGTGGCGCGCCAGCTCTCGCAACCCCTGAAACATGCCGCCGCGCAGTTTGGTGAGGCGGATTTTCTCGTCCTCGTCGGTCAGCAGCACAAAGGCCTGCGAGATCGCAAACAACCCCAGCACCACCACAATCAGGTTGATGCCGGAGCCCAGCGCATCCGTGCCGAATGTGTAGCGCTGGGTGTATTTTACCGGCTCCATGCCGATGGTGTTGAGAAAGATCCCGAGACAGGCCAGCGCCCCCGCGATCAGCGCCTGTCCCCGGTGCGCCACCACCACCAGCAGCAAGCCCAGCAGCGCGGCGAGGAAGATCTCGCGCGCGCCAAACAGCGGCGCGATTTTCGCCAGCACGGGCGCAAACAGGATCAGGCAGATCACCGAGAACACGCCGCCAAAGAAGCTGGCGGAATAGGCCAGACTGAGGGCGCGGCGCGGCTCTCCGCGGGCGGTCATCGGATAGCCGTCATAGGTGGTCAGCGCGTTGACGGCGGTGCCGGGCGTGTTGATCAGGATCGCCGGGATCGCCCCGCCATACATGGACGAGCCATAGATGCCCAACAGCACCGTCAGCCCCACGATGGGATCAAGCGAGAAGGTCGCGGGCAGCAGGATCGCGATGGCAACCGCCGGGCCGACACCGGGGATGGCGCCGATCAGAACGCCGCCGACCGACCCGGCCAGCAGTGCCAGCGCCACGTCCCAGCGCATCAGGATGTCGAGGGCAGAAAGGATCAGGTCCATGCGCGCGCGTCTTCCTTGGAAAAAGTCTCAGAGATAGAGGATGGCAAAGCTGCGCCAGGCATCCGGCAGATAGTCATAGAGCACCGCCCCGGGGATACGCACCGCCAGAACACCCTTGAAGAACAGCACGATAAACACCGCAAACCCGGCGCTGATCGCCATCATCTGCGGGCTGCGATACCCCATCCGCCACGCCAGCAGCGGCACGAAGATCAGCGTCATCGGCAGGTAGCCGATCAGCGGCACCAGCATCACGTAGACCATGAACCACAGCGCGTATTCCAACGCGGCCACCCAGCGCAGCGCCTCGCGCAGGTCGGCGCGCTCGATACGGCGGAACGGCAGCCGCCACAGGTGCAGCGCGGTGCAAAAGACCATGCCGCCGACACCCACCGCGGGCCAGAACCGAGGCTGGGCAAAAAGGCCGGTCTTGTTCACCCAAGCCGTCTGCTGAGTGATCTGGGACAACAGCAGCACCGACAGGGTCAGGAACGACAGCACAAACAAGAGCTGTCCCCGGCGCGGGCCGGCAAATCTGCGTTCACGTTCGCTTTGCATTAGAGTCTCTGGCTGGGAAGGTGTGAGGGCAGAGGTCTACAGAAGATGAGGCCGAAAAATCCGCCGGACCATGCGGGATGGCACCGGCGGAAGGCTCGGGGAGGTTACTCCAGCGCGGTGCTGATCCGCGCCATCGTCTCGATGTCATTGGCCACGCGGGCGGTGCTGGTGTCCGCATCCTGCCAATAGACCAGCGCGCCGGTTTCCGCCGCCACCGCCTGCGCGCGGTCGCTCATCACGGTCTTCTGCGCCACGGCGACGATCTTATCGCGCACGTCCTGCGGTGTGTCCTTGGTCACGAACAGGCCATTCCACAGCGCGATGTCCAGGTCCGGGTTCAACTCGCCAATGGTCGGCGCGTCGGGCACCAGCGGGATGCGGCTGTCGGTGATGGAGACCAGCACCTTCACATCGTCCAGACAGGGCAGGATCAGTTGCAGCGTGGTGTTGATCACATCCGCATCGCCCGACGCCAGCGTGTTGCAGTCCAGCGCATCAAAGGCGGCATCCGCGCCCCACTCGAACCCGGCGGATTTGGCATAGGCCTTGGTGACCTGCGTCGGCGTCAGCACATCGCCGAAATGGCCCAGCACCACGTCATTGTCCTGCGCATGCGCTGCCAGCTCCTCCATCGAGGAATAGGGCGCATCGCCCGAGGTCGCGATGACGAAGGGATAGGTCAGGAAAATGCCAAGCGGGTCGAATTTCTCCGGCGTCAGCGGCGGAATGTCGATCTGGTGGCCCATCACCGGCACGCCGATCACGAAGGAGCCCACGGTATAGCCGTCAGCCGGCGCATTGGCGACCTCGATGGCACCGGGGAAAGGCCCGCCACCGCCGCCGGGCTTGTTCACCACCGCGGCAGCGACGCCGTATTCCTCCTGGAAATCCTCGGCGATCATGCGGGTCAGCACGTCTTCAAGATCACCGGGCGGCCAGGGCACGATGAAGTTCACGGGTTTCTCCGGATACTCCGCCAGAGCGGCTCCCGCTGTCAGTGCAAGGCCCGCTGCGGCCACACATCCCTTGAGTACAGATGTCACGGTCATTGGCTGTCTCCCTGTTCGCCATTCAAGTTGCCGTTGGTCAAATGGCGACGTTGTCCGCCGCTCGGTTGATCTTCGCTTGTGGTCGTCGCCATCGGTTCATTATTTGAACCAATGGTTTGAATTTAGATTGACAGCCATGGGGTCAATCTGTCAACAAAAATGAAAGAGCGCCCTCCACTCAGGGGCAGAGGCGCTGAGAAATCTGGCAGATCAGGATTGCGATCACCCATGGGAACCGTCTCCAAAGCACTGAATTTGCTGACCCATTTCAACCACGGGCGGCTGGTGATCGGGCTGAGCGATCTCACGCGCCTGTCGGGCATGAACAAGGCGACGGTCTATCGGCTGATGAGCGAATTGCAGGCAACGGGATTCGTCGAACAGGTCGATGGCGACCGCGCCTACCGCCTTGGCCCGCAGGTGTTGCGGCTGGCAGCACTGCGCGAGGCCAGCGTGCCGATCCTGTCGGCGTCGCGCCGGGTGCTGCGGGAATTGTCCGAGGAAACGGGTGAGACAACCCACCTGTCGCTGTTGCAGGGGGACCAGCTCGCATCCCTCAGCCACGCCTATGCGCCGCGCAATGCCACCAAGGTGATGATGGAGGACGCCGAGGTGCTGACCTTCCACGGCACAGCCTCCGGCCTTGCGGTGCTGGCCTTTGCCGACCCGGACTTTGTCGACGCCGTGCTGGCGCAACCACTGGAGGCGCGCACCGCCCAGACCCAAACCGACCCGGTCGCCATCCGCGCCGAACTGGCAGCGGTCCAGCGCAGCGGGCTGGCGCAATCCATCGGCGGCTACGAGGCGGAGGTGCATTCCCACGCGGTGCCGATCTTTGGTCCGGACCAAGTGGTGCTGGGGGCGCTGGCGGTGGCCGCGCCGACCTCCCGCATGAGCGACGATCAGAAAACCGCCATTCCCCGCGCCCTGCGTCTGGCCGGTCTGGCCCTTACCGAACGTATCGGCGGCGCTTGCCCGCCCGAGTTTCCCACCGACATCGCGGCCTGAGCGCCGCGCCGCGACAAGGAGTCCGCCCC
This sequence comes from Tritonibacter sp. SIMBA_163, assembly GCF_046535935.1. Taxonomy (NCBI): domain Bacteria; kingdom Pseudomonadati; phylum Pseudomonadota; class Alphaproteobacteria; order Rhodobacterales; family Paracoccaceae; genus Tritonibacter; species Tritonibacter sp. SIMBA_163. Next base: position 285,850 of record NZ_JAWJBP010000003.1, on the reverse strand, counting down.
ATGACCGCACATCAGCCCGACGCCAATTTCCTGAAAGAACACAATGCCCGGAGCCTCTGGCATCCGATGGCCCATCCCGGCGACAGCCTCGCCAATCCGCCGACCATCGTGACCGGCGCCTCTGGCGTGCGCATCAAGGATGTGGACGGACATGAGGTGGTCGACGCTGTGGGCGGCCTGTGGAACGTGAACCTCGGGTTTTCCTGTCAGCCGGTGAAGGATGCGATCGCCGCGCAGCTGGATGTGCTGCCCTATTATTCGATCTTTCGCGGCACGACCAACGATCAGGTGATCCAGCTGGCCGAGGAGCTGCGAGACTTTTTCGCGCCCGACGGTCTCAGCCGCGCGTTCTTCACCTCCGGCGGCTCCGATTCGGTGGAAACTGCCCTGCGGCTGGCGCGGCAGTATCACAAGGTGCGCGGAGAGCCGTCGCGGGTGAAATACCTGAGCCTGAAGAAGGGCTATCACGGCACCCATTTTGGCGGCGCCTCGGTGAATGGTAACGCCAATTTCCGCACCGCTTATGAACCCCTGCTAGCCGGCTGCCACCACATCCCTGCCCCCTATACCTATCGCAACCCGTTCAACGAAACCGACCCGGAGCGGCTGGCGCAGCTCTGTCTGGCGGCGCTGGAGGATGAAATCGCCTTTCAGGGCGCCGGCACGATTGCGGCCTTCATCATGGAGCCGATCCTGGGTGCCGGGGGCGTGATCCCGCCGCATGAGAGCTTCATGCCCGGAGTGGCCGAGATCTGCCGCAAGCATGGTATCCTGCTGATCGCCGACGAGGTCATCACCGCCTTTGGCCGTTGTGGCTCCTGGAGCGGGTCGCGGCACTGGGGCGTGCAACCGGACATGATGTGCACGGCGAAGGCGATCACCAATGGCTATTTCCCCTTCGGCGCGCTGATGATTTCTGAACGCCTGGTTGAGGTGTTTGAAAAGGATGAGACCGGCAAGGCCGCCATCGGCCATGGCTACACCTATTCCGGCCACCCGGTCGGCGCGGCCGCGGCGTTGGCCTGTCTGGCGGAAACCAAACGGCTCGATGTGCCCACAAATGCGGCGGCGCGCGGTGCACAGGTGCATCAGGGGCTGACAGCACTGCAGGAACGCTATGGCCTGATCGGCGACGTGCGCGGTGGCCATGGGCTGATGAATGCGCTGGAGCTGGTCAGCGACCGTGCCACCAAGGCCGCCATCGACAAGAAGACGATCAACACCATTCAGGAGGTCGCCTATCAGAACGGCGCCATGGTGCGGGTCTCGGGCCCCAACATCATCCTGTCGCCGCCACTGGTACTGACCAAGGCGGATGTGAGCCAGATCCTCTCGGCGCTTGATGCAGGCTTTGCGGCGGTGAGCTGACACGGCGTCCGGGCGCCACCGCCTCCGTGCCCCATTGGGGCGCGGAGGCCACCGGATACCATGGCGCGCCCGAAGCCTTTGGCTTCGGGCGCGCATCTTTCGGTAGCGCCGCTGGCGCGGCGCGGTCGCGCGTGTGGCTCAGGACACCGCATCTTCGCGAATGCAGGTCCAGACAGTGCGGCTGGAGACGTCTTCGATCTTCTGAAAACCACCCTCGCGCAGAATGGTCTTGCAGCGGCGCATGCCCTTGACCTCATAGGCCTCCGGGTGGAATTCGATCACGATGGCCCGGAAGGGGCTGAGATCCATCGCCTCCAGAAGCGCCAGCTCGCCGCCCTCGATATCCATCACCAGCACGGTTGGTTGTAGCTCCGCCACCACCTCGGCCAGATCCACGGTCGGGATCTCAACCACCCGCGAGGGCCGCCCCCCCTCGTTCAGCAGTGAAGAACCCAGGAAGCTATTGCGCAGGTGAAATTCCATCTTCTCTGGGCGGCCCGCCCCGGCAAAAAGCACCTGATTGCGCAGCTCCACCCGACCGCCAAGCTCGTTCATCTCGTGCAGGGCCGTGATCACCGGCACCAGCTCCGGATTGGCCTCGAAGGACAGCACCTTCTCCGGCCTGGCATTCATCGCGATCACCGCACCCACCACACCAAGGCCCGCGCCGACCTCCAGCACCCGGTCGTCTTCACGCACCACATGCAGGGCTCCGGCAATCTCCTGGCCCTCATAGCGCGCCGCGTTGATCCGTTCGATCCGCGTCTCGGTCAAGAAGGGTGACTGCGGCACCTTCACGCCAAGGCATGTGGCTGCGACCTCCTGCGTCACCAGCGGGGCTGCATCTAACGTCACCGCTGTCGACGTCACTTCTGTATCAGACATGTTCTGCTCATTTCGCCTGAGTTGATTGTGCCGACACTCTGGCGCTGCCGCGCGAGAAAAAGCAAGCGCAGGCCACAGCGGGCCTGCGCAAGAGCCACTATCTGTGTCTCAGTTCAGACAATCCGTCAGACGAAATGCACGTAAAAATCGCGCAGCGCATCCCCTTCCAGATCGCGGGTTTTGCGGACCTCTTTCTGTTTCATGTAGACGTGGTTGGCGATCAGATCAGGCCCCACGGCCTGTGTCAGCGCGACGTCCTTCTCCAGATCCGCCACCGCGCCCTTCAGCGTCATTGCGGTGCTTTCGCGGGTATCCGTGCGGTCAAACCCGTCGCCTGTCTCCATCGGCCCCAGCGCATAGCCCTGCTCCACCCCAAGACGCGCCGCCTGCAACAGCGCGGCCACCGTGGTGTAGGGGTTCGACGACGCATCCGCCATCCGGTGCTCCAGCCGCGCCTTGGCGCCGCCTTCGGAGCTGATCCGCGTGGTGACATTGCGATGATCGCCGCCCCAGTTCTGCCAGAAGCCCGACAGGCTGCCGGGTTGCAAGCGCATGTAACTGTTGGCGGTGGGCGCGATCAGACCCGCCAAGCCCTTGTGGTGATGCAGAAACCCGGCAAGGCAGCCGCGTGCCAGATCATTCATGTGCTCCGGCCCACCACGCGGCCCGGAGGACAGCGCATTGCCGCCAGCCTCATCGGTGAACGACAGGTTCACATGCATGCCGGACCCACCGGCCTGCGCCACCGGCTTGGGCATGAAGGTCAGCACGATGCCATATTCCAGCGCAATCTCCCGCGCCATCAGACGGAACAACACGATGTCATCCACTGCCTTCACCGCATCGTCAAAGGTCAGCGTATATTCGAACTGCGGGCTGTCAAACTCGGCGGTGATCATGTCGAGCGAGAAGCCCATCTCGTCCGCCATCGCCCAGATGCGGTCATTGAACCGCAACGGGTCCGCAAACGGTCCGGTGCCGTAGACCACGCCGCCCGGCGCATCATAGGGCACCAACCGGCCATAGTCGTCCGGCTGCAGGGCAAAGGCCTCCAGCTCGATCCCCACCTTGGGAGTGAGCCCCCTGGCCTGCCAGCCCGCCACCGCGCGCTTCAACGCGCCCCGCGGACACAGCGTGAGCAGCTCGCCCGCATCGTCATAGAGATCGCCCAGCACGATCTTGGTCGAGGCATGCCAGCTGTCGCGGATCTCCTCGCCGCGCCAGCGCAGTTCCATATCCGGCAGGCCCTGCTTCACCATTGATCCCGGCGCATCCAGCAGATCGCGGTCGTAGTGCGTGCCGAAGACGGAGCGGCAGAACCGGGTGTCATCGTCGCCGATCTTGGAATGCGGCAGGTATTTTCCGCGCATGATACTGAGATGGTCGCAGAAAAGCGCACGCAGGCGGGTTTTCATTTGGCTTCCTTTCCTGTTGGCGGCCTGCGCATCTTTGGCGTGCGTCTTGGCCCAGATTGAGTCCCAACAGAGGGCAGTGGCCGACCTCGGGTGGGTGCGAAGCGCCCTTCCGTGGGGGAGGTCGGGCGCTGTCCGGGCGACCGCCCGAACGGGTCTTCTGTTGAGCCTACGCGGCTTCCATCCGAACCGGCAATTCCTTGATGCCGCCGACGAAATTCGAGCGCAGGAATTTATGCGCACCAGCTGGCTCGATGGACTTGATCCGCTTGGCTAACTCCTGAAACAGCACCGTGACCTCCAGCCGCGCCAGCCACATGCCAAGGCAGACATGCGGGCCGAACTGGCCAAAGGACAGATGCCGGTTGGGATTGCGCATCAGGTTCACCCGGAACGGGTCGTCAAAATAGCTGTCATCGCGGTTGGCCGAGATGAACCAATACAGAAGCTTGTCGCCCTCGCGGATGGTCTTGCCGTGCATCTCCACATCCTGCGTCGCCGTGCGGCGGAAGTAGAGCGCGGGCGTCGCCCAACGGATGATCTCATCCGCCGCCGTCTCCCAGACCTCGCCGCCCGCCTGCATCTGCGCCAGAAGCTCCGGCTGATGACACATCGCCTGAATGCCAGCTGCGATGGAGTAACGCGTCGTGTCATTGCCCGCCGCCACCAGCAGGCAGAAGAAATTGCGAAACTCAGTCTCGGTAATGACAGATCCGTCGCGGGCCGGCTGCAAGATCATGTTGAGCACCCCGGATGTGTCGCCGGCCTTTTCCTTCGCTTCCATCAACTCCTTGGCATAGATGTATAATTCTGCCCCCGCCGGAGAGTTGAAGGGCATCATGCGGAATTCATCCGTGTCCATCTTGTCCAGTACGTGGGAAGTGAAATCCGGATCGGTATTGGCGATCAACGCATCACCTTTCTCCACCAGCCACGGCAGATCCGAGTCCGGCAGGCCCACCACGCGCCCTAGCATCCGCATCGGCAATTGCCGGGCGATCTCCTTGGTGGCGTCAAAGGTGCCCTTTGCCAGTGCCGCGTCCAGAATTTCGGCGCAGAGGTCGCGAATATCCGCCTCGTATTGCGCCATGGTGGTCTTGGAGAACGCCTTCAGCAGCTTCATCCGCACCTGTGAATGGTCGGGCGGGTCGGTTTCCTGAAACGTACGCCGGGCGAGGTATTCCTCGTAGGTCTGGTCCTCCATGCGGATGCCACGCGCCGAGGAAAACACCTCCGTGTTCTTGTTCATCTTGGTGATGTCATCGTAACGGGTCACCGACCAGAAATTCTGCCCGTCCGGGTAGTCTGTCCAATGCAGCGGGTCATCACGCCGGAGCCGGGCAAAGGTGTTATGCGGCGCGCCACTGGCAAAGGCGTCATGGCTCGACAGGTCCGCGTATCCATCATCGGTCGGGGTCCAGATCGTCATGGCGGGGCTTCCTTTGGCTTGCTTCACATGTATACTATTAAGCACTGTAAATATGCATATGGGAAGCCTGAACATGCGCATTGCGATTTTGATGACCAATACGGACGACAGCGCCTTTGCACACAGGCACCCGAAGGATGGCGCAAAGTTCACCGCGCTGGTGCAGATGGCGCGGCCCCACTGGTCCTGTGTTGTTTTCGCGGTGAAGGACGATATTTTTCCCGAAGATATAAGCCGTTATGACGGAGTGATGATCACTGGCAGCCCCGCCTCCACCCGCTCTGGCGCACCCTGGGTGGACCGGCTGCTGGCGCTGATCCGGCAGATCCATGATCGCAAGATTCCGCTGTTCGGAGCCTGTTTTGGCCATCAGGCGATTGCCCTCGCCCTGGGCGGACGCGTCGACGATCTGCCCGACGGCTGGGTGCATGGCCGCACCGAGAATCACCTTGTTGCGCGCCCGGAGTGGGCCACTGAACTGCCGGATGTGGTCTCAATCTACGGCTCTCACGTGGAATATGTGCACGAATTGCCGAAAGGGGCCGATCCGTTGATGACCCGCGACGGGCACAGCACCGGCTTTACGCTGGGGCGCAATATCGCCACCACCCAGCACCATCCGGAAATGACGCATGCGTTTATAAGCGCGCTGACCGAGGAGCTGCGGCAGGACATGGGTCCCGAGGTCTACGCCCGCGCACAGGATAGCTTGAAGCAGAAGGCCGACCAGCCGGCTCTGGCAGAAGCCATCGCACGATTTTTCGAAGTTGCGCGCGCCGGCTAACCCAGGGCTGCCAGCAGATCCATCACCGTGACCTGATCGAACAGCACATGCGCCTGCATCGCGGCCTCGGCACGATCGCGGTCATGCGACAGGATCAGCGTGGCGATCTCGCGGTGCTCTTGCGCCGATTGCGCAATGGCGCCGGGATAGCGGTAGCGGGCGCGATAATAGGCCATCAGCTTGCGGGCATTGGTCTTGATCATTTCGACCAGAAACGGATTGGCCGCGCCCAGCGCCACGGTTTCGTGAAACACAAGGTTCAGCTGGTAATAGCCGTCGGGATCGCTGTCGCCCTGTTCCGCCGCATGCGCCTCGCAGGCGGTCACAGCCGCCTCCAGCCGGGCGCGCAACGCAGGCGAAATGCGCCGCGCCGCCAGTCCTGCCGCCTGCCCTTCCAGCTGCGCATGCACCTCTTGGATGGCGAGGAACTCCTCCAGCGTCGGCTTGAACAACACCGCCCCTTTGCGCGGCAGGCGGCGGATCAGGCCGAAGGCTTCGAGCTGGATATAAGCCTCGCGGATCGGCGTGCGCGACACGCCATGGCGGCTGGCCAGCACCGCCTCGTCAATCTCCTGTCCCGGCGCCAGCCGCCCGGCGTCGATATCCTCGAGGATCGCTGCAATCAGCGTCTCCGTCTGCCCGGCCATGCCCGTCTCCTGTTGCCTGTGTGCCTGCTTACGGCAGCAAGGACAGGCTTGGCAACTCAAGGCCACAAGGGGATGGCCAGAAGACCGCGCAGGCGGACACCGTGGCACGACGGCCTGATTGTGGAACCGATCAGTTACGGGACAGACACGCATGGGTCGGGCAGTTGCGCGCCAGGACGACGGCGTCTCCAGCCTCCCGTTCGGTCTAAGCAACGCGTGTCACGCGCCACCGGCCCCCAGCAGCGACCAATCTACCAATATGGGGACGGCAAGCAGCAGCTGCGCAAATCCTTTGCCCTGCGGATCATTGCGCAAGGAGGACGCGGCCCCTCCCTCCGACACGCCGGTAAGCATGATGTTCATTGCCGACATACCGGGCAGCACATAACGCGTGATCTGACCCTTCGCCAGAACGTGACCAAAAACCCGCTCCAGATGCTCCCTATCCAGCCCGTCCCAGATCCACGGCAACTGTTCAGGACGGCGGGCGATCACCCCGATATTGACCATGTCGCCCCTGTCGCCACTGCGCGCAAAGGCCAGCCGGGACAATGGGACGGTCACCACCGGCCCCTTTTTCACAGGTGGTTTCGGAGCGGCATGCGGCGCGGGCAGTTGGTCGCTCTGCTCCATCTCAGTCGCAGGCACCGACACCTTTCGCTCCAGCTGCGTGCCGATCCGGACCATCAGTGGCACATCAGATTTTGGCGTCAGGCAGGAAAACAGCGACAACACTGGCGCAGGGCGCGGACCACCCCCGACAAACCCGCTGAGACCCGGCGGCGCAGCCATCCCAAGCCCGTTGGCGGCCTTGTGAAAGGTCAGAACTCCGGCGACGTCCGGATGACGCACAGCCACTTTGGCGACCACTTCGCGCGCAGCCTCACTGCTGCGCAACAGGCCGAACTGGCTCTCGGCGCCAAGGATTTCAACACTGCTCTGCGTGAAGGGCGCCATGCCGCGCGCCGCAAGCTGGGCGGAGGCTCTGGCCAGTGTCGCCTCGGCAAACCGCTCCGCCTTGCGCTCTGCATCCGCGCCATAAAAGGTGAAATACTCCCCGGTGCGAAACCCATTCGCCCAGGCCACGCAGGTCCTGTAGGTGCCGGGTCCACTCCGACCACGCGCGCCCAGCACCTGCACCCTGTCAGGGCCGATCTGCTCCAGCCTCACGTCGGAGAAATCACAGATCACATCCGGCAACACATACTCCCGGGGGTTGCCGATCTGGTAGAGGATCTGCTCGCCCACAGTGCCGCAACTCACAAGCCCACCGGTCCCCTCGGGCTTGGTCACGACAAAGCTGCCGTCGCCCGCGATCTCGGCAATCGGATAGCCCAGACTTTCGATATCGTCCGCGACCTCTTCCCAATCGGTGAAGGTGCCGCCGGTCGCCTGCACGCCGCATTCCAGCACATGCCCGGCGAGGCTGCCACCCGCGAGGTAGTTCAGATCCCCCTTGGACCAGCCGAAGTGATGGATCGCTGCCGCCAACGTCAGGCTGCTGCCCGCGCAGCCGCCGGTGATGATGATATCCGCACCCTCTTCCAGCGCAGCGACAATGGGCAGCGCGCCATGGTAGGCGGTGATGCTGGCGATGGTCTCCGTTGAGGGGAACTGCGCGCCCGTGTGAATGTCACGTGGTGCCTCAGCTGCCATCTGTTGTGCCCGCGCTATCAGGTCGTCACCGGTGATCACCGCCACCCTGAGGGCGAGGCCGGCACGGTCTATCGCGGCCTCCGCCGCCGCCGCGCACGCCTGCGGGTTCATACCACCCGCGTTGGCGATGACCGTCACCCCCTGGCGGGCAATCTGCGCAAGGTTCGGGGTCAGAGCATCGTGAATGAACGCCGCGATATAGCCGGACTTCGCCTCGCGCGCCCGCGCCTTGGCAAGATGTGCCATCGTTTGCTCAGCCAGGTAATTATAGACCAGAACGTCCAGATGACCTGCCGCCAACACCTGTGACGTGGCCTGTGCGTCGTCTCCCCAGTAGCCACAAGCTCCTCCGATACGCAGAATATTGTCCATTTCAGCCAGCTTGCAGCCCCTTCCACTCAGAATTGCAGACAGGGCATGGCGCGTTCGCGACTCACCCCCAGTCTTCCATCATGGCCGAGACGACACGGCCGAGTCTCGAAACCGCTGCAAATTTCTAGCTTTTACGGTGTGATAGCGGTCGGGTGACGTGTCCACCCAGGCATGCGTTACACATTTTCACAAATATGACTATTTCGGTTACATTTGACTTGAGCCGAATCGCACGGAGGCCTAGATTAAGGACAGACGGACAGATCCAGGTCCGGCCTTTGCCAAGTTATTCGGGTTACAACCGGAGGAGCCAGCCATGTACGCGCAGATGGTCAAATCGACCGGCACGGGAGTGCAATCCCTTGACGAGATGAGCCCTGAGGACCGCGCCTTTCAGGAGCGTATTGACGCGGGCGAGAAGATCGAACCGAAGGACTGGATGCCCGACGGCTACCGCAAGACGCTGATCCGCCAGATCGGCCAGCACGCCCATTCCGAAATTGTCGGCCAACTGCCCGAGGGCAACTGGATCACCCGCGCACCGACGCTGGAACGCAAGGCGATCCTCTTGGCCAAGGTGCAGGACGAGGCGGGCCACGGGCTCTACCTCTATTGCGCGGCGGAAACGCTGGGCATCTCGCGCGACGAGATGACCGAGATGCTGCTGGACGGGCGGATGAAATATTCGTCGATCTTCAACTACCCGACGCTGACATGGGCCGATATGGGCGCGGTGGGCTGGCTGGTCGATGGCGCCGCCATCATGAACCAGGTGCCGTTGCAGCGCACGTCCTTTGGCCCCTATTCCCGCGCCATGATCCGCGTCTGCAAGGAAGAGAGCTTCCACCAGCGTCAGGGCTTTGACATCATGATGAAGATGGCGCAGGGCAATGCTCAACAGAAGGCGATGGCACAGGATGCGCTGAACCGGTTCTGGTACCCGGCGCTGATGATGTTTGGCCCCTCAGACAAGGACTCGGTCCATTCCGCGCAGTCGATGGCGTGGAAGATCAAGATGAACACCAATGACGAGCTGCGTCAGAAGTTCGTCGACCAGACCGTACCGCAGGCAGAATACCTTGGCCTGACTGTGCCGGACGAAAACCTCAAGTGGAACGAGGAAAAGGGCGGCTACGATTTCTCCGAACCGGATTGGGAGGAGTTCTTTGAGGTCATCAAGGGCAACGGCCCCTGCAACACCGACCGTCTGGCGGCCCGCAACAAGGCTTGGGACGATGGTGCCTGGGTGCGCGAGGGCATGATGGCGCATGCCGCCAAGAAACGTGCCCGCAAGATGGCGGCGGAATAAGCGCCCCCCTTCGTTTTGACATCCCCTGCGGCAGTGCCGCGTGCCCACAGCCTCGGGCGCGCCCTGTCTCAGCACCGAAAGGACCAAACATGAAAACCGAATGGCCCCTCTGGGAAATCTTTATCCGCGGCCAGCATGGCCTCAGCCACCGTCACGTCGGCAGCCTGCATGCGCCCGACGCGGAAATGGCGATCAAGAACGCCCGCGACGTCTACACCCGCCGCAATGAGGGCGTGTCGATCTGGGTGGTCGAGGCAGAGCAGATTACAGCCTCGTCACCTTCGGAAAAAGGCCCGCTCTACGAGCCCTCCGAAAGCAAGGTCTACCGCCACCCATCCTTCTACGACATTCCTGATGACGTGGGGGCGATGTAATGGCGCGCGACGTGTCACGGGATGAGGCCTTCTACGAGTTTCTCCTGCGTATGGGAGACAACACGCTGATCCTCGGCCACCGCGTCAGCGAATGGTGCGGCCATGCCCCGGTGCTGGAAGAGGATATCGCGCTCGCCAATACTGCGCTCGACATGATCGGTCAGACCCAGATGTGGCTCGGCCTCGCGGCAGAGGTGCAGGGCGAGGGCAAGACCGCAGACGATCTGGCCTTCCTGCGCGACGCTTGGGACTTCCGCAATCTGCTGCTGGTCGAAATGCCAAACGGCGATTTTGGCCAGACCCTGATGCGGCAGTTCCTGTTTGATGCGTGGCACGTGCTGCAACTGCAGGCGCTGACCCAGTCTACCGACGACCGTGTCGCCGCAATTGCCGCCAAATCGGTGAAAGAAGCGACCTACCATCTGGACCGCTCTGCCGAGACCGTGGTGGCGCTGGGGGACGGCAGCGAGGAAAGCCATGCCCGGATGCAAGCGGCGCTTGATTACCTCTACCCCTATGTGGGCGAGATGTTCCTGACCGACGCAGTGGATACGACGCTGGTCGAGGCGGGCATTGCCCCCGATCCCGCGAGTTTGCGCGCGGAGTATGATGAAACACTCGCCCGTGTTTTGGGCGAGGCAACTCTGACACTCCCCGAAGCTCGCCGCGCCCGCGGTGGTGGCCGTGATGGCAAGATGCACACCGAACACCTCGGGCATCTGCTGACCACGATGCAATGGATGCAGCGCGCCTATCCGGGAGCGACGTGGTGATGTTTTTGCTGCCCTGTCCTTTTGCCCAGAGGGCCACGTCCGGCCCGGCGGGGTGGGCGGGGAACGCCCGCCCCGTGGGGGGCGGGTCAGACTGGCAGTCTGCCTCCGGCATGGGCGTGGCCCGGCCTATCGGCCGGACCGGAGGTTCATCGTGACCGACACGCAATCCAACCAGCCCTCTCTCGCGCAGATCTGGGAATGGCTCGACGCGGTGCCCGATCCGGAAATCCCGGTAATTTCCCTCGTCGACCTCGGCATCGTGCGCGATGTGCAGTGGAGCGATGACGGCCTCATCGTCACCCTGACGCCCACCTATTCCGGCTGCCCGGCGACCTCGATCATTCGTCTGGATGTCGAAACCGCGCTGGCCGCCCACGGGATTGAGCGCGTGGAGATCAAAACCCAGATCGCCCCGCCCTGGACCACCGATTGGCTGTCGGACAAAGGCCGCGCCCGGCTGGAGGAATACGGCATCGCGCCCCCTTCTCCCGCTGGCGGACCCGACCACTGCCCGCGCTGCGGCAGCCCCGATGTGACCCGCGTGAGCCAGTTCGGCTCCACCCCCTGCAAGGCCCATTGGCGCTGTACCGCCTGCCTGGAACCTTTCGACTATTTCAAATGCATCTGAGGAGGCTCGCTGATGACCCGCGCGCAGGCCCGCTTTCACCCGCTCGAAGTCACCGACATCAAGCACACCATCCGCGACGCGGTGGTACTCACGCTGAAGCCCGTCAATGGCGCGGCGGCTGAGTTCGACTTCACCCAAGGCCAGTATCTGACCTTTCGCCGCGATTTCGACGGCACCGAGCTGCGCCGCAGCTATTCGATCTGTGCGGGCAAGGAAGATGGCGTCTTGCAAGTCGGCATCAAACGGGTCGATGGCGGCGCCTTCTCGACCTGGGCCAATACCGACCTCAAGGTGGGCGACACGGTCGAGGCCATGCCACCGCAGGGGCGGTTCTTCACCGATCTCGACGCGGCTGCCGAAAAACACTACCTCGGCTTTGCTGGTGGCTCCGGCATCACGCCAGTGCTGTCGATCCTGAAAACCACCCTGCAGGCCGAACCCCAGTCCCGCTTCACGCTGGTCTATGCCAACCGGGGCATCAACTCGATCATGTTCCGCGAAGAGATCGAGGACCTGAAGAACCGCTACATGGGCCGCCTGTCGGTGATCCATGTGCTGGAAGCCGACGCGCAGGAGGTCGACCTGTTCACCGGCCTGGTCACACCTGAAAAATGCGCCCAGCTGTTCGAGCGCTGGATTCCGATCCACAACGTCGACACCGCCTTCATCTGCGGACCGGAACCTATGATGCTGGGCATTGCCGAGGCCCTGCGCGCCGCAGGTCTCTCGGACGCGCAGATCAAGTTCGAACTCTTCGCCTCCAACCAGCCGGGCCGGGCGGCGAAAAAAGCCGCCAGCAGTGACGCTGCTGCCAGCGCGCCGGTCACCGCTGCCATCACGCTGGATGGGGCCACGCGCTCGGTAACGCTGGATCGCAATACCAGCGTGCTCGAAGCGGCATTGGACAACGCCATGGATGCCCCGTGGTCCTGTCGCGCCGGCGTCTGTTCCACCTGCCGCTGTCGGGTGCTGGAAGGCGAGGTCGAGATGGCCGCCAACCACGCGCTGGAGGATGACGAGGTCGCCAAGGGCTTTGTGCTGTCGTGCCAGTCCTACCCGCTGACGGATCATCTGGTGGTCAGCTACGACGAATAACACGCGCAGGCGCCGAACGGACACGAGGCGGCATTGGCTCTGGACCTTGCCGGGCCCGCCGCATAACGTCCCGATCGTATCCAATCCGCATTCCCAGATCCGAGGTTCCCATGGCTGTCGGCAAAACGATCCGCACCTATTTCAACGGCCAGTGGCACGACGGCGATGTGCCGATCATGTCCGCCGCAGACCACGCCGCCTGGCTCGGGTCCTCCGTGTTTGACGGCGCGCGCTGGTTCGATGGCGTCAGCCCCGACCTCGACAAACACTGCGCCCGCGCCAATGCCTCTGCCGAGGCGCTGATGATGGCCGCCACGGTTCCCGCCGATCAGATGGTCGAGATCACCCGCGAGGGCCTGTCCGGGTTCTCCGCCGACAGTGCGGTCTACATCCGCCCGATGTACTGGGCCACCGAGGGCGACCAGACCCTGATTGCCCCCGCCCCGGAGGCGACGCAATTCGCGCTCTGCCTCGAAGAAATCCCGATGCCCGCCGAAGCCGCTTCCGCCACGCTCACGCGGACCAGCTTCTGCCGCCCGGTGCTGGAATCCTCGGTGGTCAATGCCAAGGCAGGGTGCCTTTATCCCAACAACGCCCGCATGCTGCGCGAGGCCCGCGCCAAAGGGTTCACCAACACGCTGACCTGCGACGTGATGGGCAATGTGGCAGAAACTGCGACCGCCAACATCTTTATGGTCAAGGACGGTGAGGTCTTCACCCCGATCGCCAATGGCACCTTTCTGTCGGGCATCACCCGCGCGCGCCACATCAGCAACCTGCGCGCCGATGGAATCACCGTGCATGAATGCGTGCTGACCTATGCGCATTTTGAGGCGGCGGATGAGGTCTTCACCTCCGGCAACATGTCCAAGGTCACCCCGGTCACCGCCTTTGATGATGTCACCTATCAGCACGGCCCCATCACCCGCCGGGTGCGCGAGATGTACTGGGACTGGGCCAAATCCGGCCACTGACCCACAGCCGCGCAACCACAGCAACAACAGCACCCCTGCCAGATCATCTGTGCGGATGCGACACATCGCACCCGCGACAGATCTATTGCGCGGGGTGGTTGCATCGGCCAATATGCTTCGGACACGACAGCAGAGGTTTTAATGCGCAAGTTCCTGGTCGTCCTCGACGACAGCCGCGAATGTCTGAACGCCATGCGGTTTGCCGCCATGCGCGCCGCCAACACCGGGGGAGGCGTGGTCATTCTTTCGGTCATTCCTCCGGATGAGTTCAACCATTGGATCGGCGTTGGTGAAGTCATGCGCGAGGAAGCCCGCGAACGCATCCACGCCCATTTCGAGGTTTTCGCCAAATGGATGCGCGACCGGCAGGGCGTTGATCCGGAACTGGTGATCCGCGAGGGCGAGGTCGTCCCCGAAATCCTGGCCCAAATCGAAACGGACCCCGAAGTCGGCATTCTGGTGCTTGGGGCCGCCAGCGACCGCAAGGGGCCCGGCCCGATCGTCACCCAGCTGACACGGACAGCGGGCTCCCTGCCCTTTCCGATCACCATCGTTCCCGGCGACATGTCGAAAGAACAGCTGGAAGCCATCACCTGACGGCCTTCAACGCGCTTCAAACATAGCCTGTTGCCACCAGCGACAGTCACCCAGAGCCCCACATCGCAAACCTGCGCAACAGCAGAGGTTTGCGCCTGCTACATCCCTTGCGTCGTGATCTGATGTGCCCAACTGGTGCGGATGCCTTGCAATTCGCACCGCAGTCGCTAATTTAGAATCATTCCAAAACTTGACAGACCCCGGTCGGGCGCGCATATGCACTACACACGCACCAGGCCAGCCTGACGGAGAACCGAGATGTTTATCCAGACCGAATCCACGCCGAACCCGGCGACCCTGAAATTCCTGCCCGGCCAGACTGTTCTGGACGCTGGCACCGCTGATTTCCCCTCAGCCGAGGCCGCCGCGAAGTCGCCTCTGGCGCAGCGTATCTTTGCCGTGAGCGGCGTCACCGGCGTCTTCTTTGGCAATGACTTCGTGACCGTCACCAAAGACGATTCGATTGAGTGGGATCACATCAAACCCGCCGTGCTTGGCGCGGTGATGGAGCATTACCAATCCGGCCAGCCGGTGATCGACGAAGGCGGCCAGCAGGCCTCCGGCCATGCCGAACACACCGGCGAAGACGGCGAAATCGTCAATCAGATCAAGGAACTGCTGGACAGCCGCGTGCGCCCCGCAGTGGCACAGGATGGCGGCGACATCACCTTCCACGGTTTTGACCGCGGCGTTGTCTATCTGCACATGCAGGGCGCCTGCGCCGGCTGCCCGTCATCGACACTGACGCTGAAGATGGGCATCGAGAACCTGTTGCGCCACTACATCCCCGAAGTGACCGAGGTGCGCCCGGTCGCCGTCTGAGGCACCGCACGCTCCGTTCAGACCTCCGTCAGCGTGGCGGGACGCGGCTTACGTATCGCGCCCTGCCACGCAAAGCATCTGGCGCAGTCGTTGACGACGCACGGGCACGCGGATCGATCCCCCCCTGTCGGTTCATCGCCCGGCGCATTTGCCCGGTGGCTTGCCACAGACCGGAAGCTCTGCCAAAGACTTCCTACCCGCAGCCAACGACGATAGCGATTGACCCGAAATGTCCTCTGACGCGCCCCTGATCCTGGGATTTGATACCTCCGCCCCCCATTGCGCGGTGGCCTTGCTGCGGGGGACCGAGATCCTGGTCCAGCATCAGGAGGACATGGCCAGGGGTCAGGCCGAACGGCTGATGCCCCTGCTGGAAGAGACACTCGCCGAAGGCGGCGCCACCTGGGCTGACCTGAACGCGGTCGCCGTGGGCATCGGCCCCGGAAATTTCACCGGCATTCGCATTTCCGTCTCTGCCGCGCGCGGTCTGGCGCTGGGGCTGGGCGTACCTGCCATTGGCGTCTCCAGCCTTGAGGCGCAGGCCTTTGGTACCACTGGTGTCGTGATCTCCAGCCTCGACGCCCGACGCGAGGGGCTTTATGTGCAGGTGTTCGGAACGCTAACCGGATCACAGCCCGGCCACTGCACACTCGACACGCTGCCGTCAGATATTCCCGCAGGCGCAGAGCCGAGCTGTCTGGGACACCGCGCTGACGAGATCGCGGCCCTTTGCGCGGGCACTGTCGCGACAGCGCGCTACCCGGTGGCCGAGGCCATCACCCGCGTGGCCGCCACCCGCCTTGGCCGGATCGACGTGCCGCCCCCGGCGCCGCTCTATCTGCGCGAGGCCGATGCCGCCCCCTCCCGGGACACGCCGCCCGCGCTTCTGGATGACTGAGAGCCGCAGCCCCGACGCGCTCGCCGCGACCCATGCGGCGGCCTTTTCCCAGTCACGCCCTTGGTCCGCCGAGGAATTCGCCGACCTTTTGGCCGACCGCTTCACCTATCTCACGGGGGATGCACGGGCCTTTGCAGTTGTGCGCGAGGTCGCAGGCGAGGCAGAGCTTCTGACCATCGCCACCCATCCGGATCACCAGCGCCAGGGCCGTGCCCGGCAGGTGATGGCGGACTGGATGGCCAAGGCAGCAGAACGTGGGGTCGAGGATGCTTTTCTTGAGGTCGCACAAGACAATACCGCCGCTCAGGCGCTATACTCTACTTGCGGATTCGGCCTTGTCGGGATTCGAAAGGCCTATTATCCGCGACCAGAGGCGGCAGCGGCGGATGCTTTGCTCATGAAACGCGTGTTTCCCTAAGGAAAGATGCTGTTTTTCGACCGGGTGGTCAAAAAAATGTTGACCCAGGCCGAGCGCAAGAGGCTAAATCGCTCCACCTTTTCGAACGGACACGCCCGCCACGCGGGGCAGAAAAAGAAAAACTGGGAGTAACTGAATGACCCTGATGAAATCGCTCATGGGCGCGGCAGCAGCAGTCGCGCTGACAGCGGGCGCGGCTCTGGCCAACCCGGCGCTTATTTTCGACCTTGGCGGCAAGTTCGACAAATCCTTCAACGAGGCCGCCTATAATGGCGCCAAGCGTTGGGCGGATGAGACCGGCGGCAAGTACCTCGAGATCGAAATGAAGTCCGAAGCCCAGCGCGAGCAGGCGCTGCGTCGCTTTGCCGAATCCGGTGCCAACCCGATCATCACCACCGGCTTTGCCATGAGCGCCCCGCTGGCCGATGTGGCCGGTGACTATCCGGACACCAAATTCGTCACCATCGACGGCTGGGTCGACGCCCCCAACGTGCATGTGGTCAGCTTCTCCGAGCACGAAGGCTCCTTCCTTGTGGGCATGCTGGCAGCCGAAGCGTCCGAATCCGGCACCGTTGGTTTCATCGGTGGCATGGATGTTCCGCTGATCCGCAAATTCGCCTGCGGCTACGCGCAAGGCGTCAAAGCTGTGAACCCGGATGCGACCGTCATTTCCAACATGACCGGCACCACCCCGGCGGCCTGGAACGACCCGGTGAAGGGCTCCGAGCTGACCAAGGCGCAAATCTCTCAGGGCGCGGACGTGATCTATGCCGCGGCTGGCGGCACCGGCGTGGGCGTTCTGCAAACCGCCGCGGATGAGGGCATCCTGTCCATCGGCGTCGACAGCAACCAGAACCACCTGCACCCGGGCAAGGTTCTGACCTCCATGCTGAAGCGCGTTGACGTCGCGGTCTACAACATCCTCAAGGATGGTGCGGACCTCGAAGTGGACAAGATCACCCTCGACCTGGCTGACAACGGCGTCGGCTACGCGATGGATGACAACAACGCCGATCTGATCACCGAAGAGATGCAGGCCTCCGTCGAGGACGCAAAGGCCAAGATCATCGCCGGTGACATCGAAGTGCACAACTACGCCAGCGACGACAGCTGCCCGGTTCTGAACTTCTGATCGACATGATCCGCGCCCCGTTCGCCCATGGCAGTCCAGCCCGGCGAGCGGGGCGTTTGCATATGGCCCGGAGGTCGCGCCGCGCGTGTCCTCCGGGTTTGGTTTTTCCCGTCCCGGTCCTCTTCTTATGAGATCATAACATGCAGTCTGAATGGGCTGCATCCGGATGAACCGGCGATGAGGTGACAGGGGAGCCCCGATGACGGCACCAGCAATCGAACTCAAAGGCATTTCAAAGGCCTTTGGCCCAGTCCAGGCGAACAAGGACATTTCCATCAGCGTTGAACCCGGGACCATCCACGGGATCATCGGTGAAAACGGCGCGGGCAAATCCACGCTGATGAGCATTCTCTACGGGTTCTACAAGGCCGACAAAGGCGAGATCTGGATCAAGGGGACCCGCACTGAGATCCCCGACAGCCTCGCCGCCATCTCTGCCGGCATCGGCATGGTGTTCCAGCATTTCAAGCTGGTCGAGAACTTCACCGTTCTGGAAAACATCGTGCTCGGCGCCGAGGATTCCGGCCTGCTGATGCCCTCCCTCTCCCGTGCTCGCAAGGAGCTGAAGGAGCTGGAGGAGGAATACGAGCTCTATGTTGATCCCGATAAACGCATCGACGAGATCGGCGTTGGCATGCAGCAACGGGTCGAGATCCTCAAGGCGCTCTACCGCAAGGCGGAGATCCTGATCCTCGACGAGCCCACCGGCGTTCTGACCCCGGCGGAGGCCGATCAGCTGTTCCGCATTCTCGACCGGCTACGCTCGGAAGGGAAAACCATCATCCTGATTACGCACAAGCTGCGCGAGATCATGGAATATACCGACACCGTCTCGGTGATGCGACGCGGCCAGATGACCGCCACCGTGAAGACCGCCGAAAGCAGCCCAGAACAGCTTGCAGAGCTGATGGTGGGCCGCAAGGTGCTGCTGCGTGTGGACAAGGTTCCCGCCACCCCCGGCAAGCCGATCCTGGAGATCGAGAAGCTCTCCGTGGTGGACAGCGCCGGGGTACAGCGGGTGAAGGACATCGACCTCACCGTGCGCGCGGGCGAAATCCTCGGCATCGCGGGCGTGGCCGGCAATGGCCAGTCGGAACTGCTGGAGGTGCTCGGCGGCATGCGCGAGGGCACCGGTGCCATTCGCATCAACGGCCAGCCCCTGCCCCTGTCCGGTGCCGGCTCCGACGCGCGGTCGCGGCGACATGATGGCATCGCCCATGTGCCGGAGGACCGTCAGCGCGAAGGCCTGATCATGGATTTCCACGCCTGGGAAAACGTCGGCTTTGGCTACCACCGGGAACCGGAATACCAAAAGGGCCTGTTCCTCGACAATGCCGCCCTGCGCGCCGACACCGCCGCCAAGATGGAGAAATTCGACGTGCGCCCGCCCAATCCCTGGCTGGCGGCCAAGAGCTTCTCCGGCGGCAACCAGCAGAAAATCGTGGTGGCACGAGAGATTGAGCGCAACCCCGACCTGTTGCTGATCGGCCAGCCCACGCGCGGCGTCGATATCGGCGCCATCGAATTTATCCACCAGCAGATCATGGCGCTGCGCGACCAAGGCAAGGCGATCCTTCTGGTTTCGGTGGAGCTGGAAGAGATCCTGTCGCTCAGCGACCGGGTTGCAGTGATGTTTGACGGTAAGATCATGGGCGAACGTCCCGCGGATCAAACCGATGAAAAAGAACTCGGCCTGTTGATGGCCGGCGTCGCGGGGGAGGCCGCGTAAATGGAAAAGATGCCTAAATGGGCCGATGTGGTGTTGATCCCGGTGATCAGCCTGCTGTTGGCCGCGATAATCTCCGCAATCGTGATCCTGCTGATCGGCGAAAGCCCGATGGAGGCGCTGGACCTGATGGTCACCGGCGCGCTGGGGTCGACCTACGGCTGGGGCTACACGCTCTATTATGCCACCAACTTCCTGTTCACCGGCCTTGCGGTGGCAGTGGCGGCCCATGCCGGGCTGTTCAACATCGGCGGCGAAGGACAGGCAATGATCGGCGGCCTCGGGCTGGCGATTGTCTGTCTCTACATCCCCTTTCCGCATTGGTCGATCGCATTGCTGGTCGCAGCCGTAGGGGCCGGTCTCTTTGGGGCAGCCTGGGCGGCGATCCCGGCCTATCTGCAGGCCAAGCGCGGCAGCCACATCGTCATCACCACCATCATGTTCAACTTCATCGCAGCAGCGGTGCTGAACTACATGCTTGTCAGCGTGCTGAAGCCCAAGGGCGCGATGGACCCGGCCACGGCGAAGTTCCCCGAAACCGCACAGCTGCCCTCGCTGCACGAGATCCTGGCGCCGCTGGGCATAGAGTTCTCCAAATCCGCCCCGGCCAACGTCACGCTGTTCGTCGGCCTCGCCGCCTGTGTGGTGATCTGGGGTCTGATCTGGCACACGCCGCTCGGCCATGAGATCCGCGCCCTCGGCAAATCCGAGCGCGGCGCGGTCTACGCGGGCATCTCGCCGGTGCGCACGGTGATGATCACCATGCTGATCTCCGGCGCGCTCTGCGGCTTGATGGCCACCAACAACGTCATGGGCGAGGCCGAGCGTCTGGTGCTGAACGCAACCGAGGGCGCGGGCTTCATCGGGATCGCGGTGGCCTTGATGGGCCGCAACCACCCGTTTGGGGTGTTCCTCGCGGCGATCCTGTTCGGGTTCCTCTATCAGGGCGGCGCCGAGCTGGCGC
The DNA here is from genome assembly GCF_046535935.1 of Tritonibacter sp. SIMBA_163. NCBI lineage: Bacteria > Pseudomonadati > Pseudomonadota > Alphaproteobacteria > Rhodobacterales > Paracoccaceae > Tritonibacter > Tritonibacter sp. SIMBA_163. Next base: position 265,587 of record NZ_JAWJBP010000003.1, on the reverse strand, counting down.
TCTGGACCAATATCCCGTCCGAGCTGATCGTGGTCATTCAGGCCTTGGTGATCCTCTTTACCGGGGCGCTCGACAATATGGTGCGCATACCGATCGAGAAGATCTTCCTCGCCTTCCGGAAGGAGAACGCCTGATGGATTTCCTGACCCTGATCCAGGTGCTCGACAGCACCGTGCGCATGGCGACCCCGCTGCTGCTGGCCTGTCTGGCCGGTCTGTTCTCGGAACGTGCGGGCATCTTCGACATCGGCCTTGAGGGCAAGATGCTGATGGCGGCGTTCTTTTCCGCCGCTGTCGCCGCCGTCACCGGCAATGTCTGGCTTGGCCTTTTGGCCGGGATCGGATCCTCCATGCTGCTCTCCGGCCTGCATGGTCTGGCCTCGATCACCTTCCGCGGCAACCAGCTGATCTCCGGCGTGGCGCTCAACTTCCTCGCCTCCGGTCTGACGGTGCTGATTGCCGAAAGCTGGTTTCAGCAGGGCGGCCGCACGCCGTCGCTGTTCACCAAAGGGCGCTTCAACGGGATCGAGCTGCCCTTTGCCATCGGCCCCTCCGAGGCCGAAGCCGCCGACCGGCCCCTGAGCGAGCTGATCAAGGAAGCCAACGTGATCCAGCAGCTCTATTCCGAGCTGATCTCCGGTCACTCCATCCTGGTCTATGTCGCCGTCCTGGCGGTGCCGCTGACCTGGTGGATCCTGTTCCGCACCCGCTTTGGTCTGCGCCTGCGGGCGGTGGGCGAAAACCCCGCCGCGGTCGACACCGCCGGGGTCTCCGTGCGTGGCCTGCGCTTTGCCGCAATCGGCATCGCCGGCGTGCTCTGCGGTATCGCCGGGGCCTATCTCGCCACCGGCCTGCAGGCGGGTTTCGTCAAGGAGATGACCTCCGGGCGTGGCTATATCGCGCTGGCGGCGCTGATCTTTGCCAAGTGGCGGCCTTGGCACGCGCTTGGCGCCTGCCTGCTGTTCGGCCTGCTGCAAGCGGTGGCCCTGCGGTTCCAGAGCATCCAGCTCGGTGGCGTGTCGATCCCCGTGCAGGTGATGGACGCCCTGCCCTATATCCTCACCGTGGTGATACTTGCAGGTTTTGTCGGCAAGGCGATCCCGCCGCGCGCCGGTGGCCAGCCCTACGTCAAGGAACGCTGACACCTGCGCCTGAGGGACATTGATTGAAAACCTGGAACGCCCGGCCAATAGGTCGGGCGTTTTGGTTTGCACCGCATCTGTGCCCGTCCGCCCTGCCCTTCTGTAGCGCCTTCGCCTCAGATCAGTGCGCGACGGCGTTTTTCTTTCACAGGCAGTCGCTTTCAAAATCTCCCTGTTCTACACTTCATGAAAACCCAGCCTCGTGAACGCTGCACAGCAGCATCTTAGTGTTTCACCCGCCAATAAAAGACTATTCAGGGCCATGAACATTTACCTCCCCATCGCCGAAGTGGCCGTGAACGCGTTCCTCATTCTGGGACTGGGCGGCATGGTTGGCGTGCTGTCGGGCATGTTCGGCGTGGGCGGTGGTTTCCTGCTGACGCCGCTGTTGTTCTTCATCGGCATCCCGCCTGCGGTGGCGGTGGCGACAGGGGCCAATCAGATCGTGGCCTCCTCGGTCTCTGGCGTGCTGGCGCATCTGCGTCGCCGCACCGTGGACCTGAAGATGGGCGCTGTGTTGCAGGCCGGAGGGCTGATCGGCGCAATCGCCGGGATCGCGATTTTCAACTACCTGAAATCATTGGGACAGGTCGATCTGTTCGTCACCCTCTGCTACGTGGTGTTCCTTGGGATCGTCGGCGGTTTGATGTTCATCGAAAGCGTCAACGCCCTGCGTAAATCCAAGCGCGGCGCTCCGCCCAAACGCAAGCAGCGCGGTTGGGTGCATTCGCTGCCCTTCAAAATGCGGTTCCGCACCTCGGGTCTCTATATCTCTGTCATTCCGCCGGTGGCTGTGGGGGTCTTCGTGGGTATGCTGACCGCGATCATGGGGGTCGGTGGTGGCTTCATCATGGTGCCGGCGATGATCTACCTGCTGGGCATGCCGACCAAGGTCGTGGTCGGCACCTCGCTGTTCCAGATTATTACCGTGACCGCAGCCACAACCATGATGCATGCCATCACCAACCAGACGGTGGACATCGTACTGGCGGTGCTGCTGCTGGTCGGTGGCGTCATCGGCGCGCAATTCGGCACCCGCATCGGCACCTTGCTGAAGGCAGAACAGCTGCGCATCCTGCTGGCGCTCCTGGTTATCCTAGTTTGCGCCAAACTGGCGCTGGACCTTCTTCTGGAACCCAGCGAGATCTACTCGTTGAACCCGATCAGGGAGGCCAACTGATGTCCCCCCTGCGCCTGCTGTTCCTATCGCTTTGGTCCATCGTGCTGGCGACTTATGTCAGCGCCGAAGAGGTCGTGCTCGGTCTCAGTCAGGACCGTGTCGCCATCACAGCTACCTTCGACGGCTCGGAGATCCTGATCTTTGGCGCGGTGAAGCGCGAAACCCCTATCCCGACACAGGCGCCGCTGGAGGTGGTGGTCACCGTATCCGGCCCAAGTGAACCCGTGATGGTGCGGCGCAAGGAACGCGAGCTGGGGATCTGGATCAATACCGAAGGCGTTGTCGTCGATTCCGCGCCCAGTTTCTACGCCGTGGCAACCTCGGCCCCGTTCAAAGAGGCGCTGAGCGATACCGAGGATCTGCGCCACAAGGTCTCCATCCAGCGCGCGATCCGCTCTGTGGGCTCCACGGTCGAAGGGTCGCAGGCCTTTACCGAGTCGCTGATGCGGATCCGTGAGAACAAAGGGTTCTACACGCTGCAGGAAAACGCGGTTGCCCTGGATGAACAGACCCTGTTCCGCACGGCCCTGCGCATGCCCGCAGACCTGATCGAGGGCAAGTATCAGACCCGCATCTTCCTGACCCGCGCGGGTCAGGTGGTCTCTCAGTATGAAACGGTGATCGAGGTGAACAAGGTCGGGATGGAACGGTTCCTGTTCAACCTTTCGCGCGAACAACCCGCCCTCTATGGCCTGCTGGCGCTGCTGATCGCCGCGATCTCCGGCTGGGGCGCCGCGGCCGGGTTCCAGCTTTTGCGCAATAGCTGATACGCGCCTCAACGTGGCCGCGAACGCGTTTTTGCAGCCAACGGGCCCTGGTCAGCCCTCTGATCAGCCACACCCAGTATTCAGCCGCGCCCGATATAGGGCATCTTGGTCGCCATCACCGTCATGAACTGCACGTTCGCCTCCAGCGGCAAGTTCGCCATATGCAGCACCGAGCGCGCCGCATCGGCCACGTCGAAACTGTCCATTGGCGCCGCGTCCGGATTGGCCTCTGCCTGCCGCCGTGCCAGGTCTTCGACCATCGGGGTACGGGCATTGCCGATGTCGATCTGACCGCAGGCGATGTCAAAGGCGCGCCCATCCAGCGACAGGGATTTTGTCAGCCCGGTGATCGCCGCCTTGGTGGCCGCATAGGGCACGCTGTTGGGCCGTGGCACATGCGCCGCGATGGAGCCGTTGTTGATGATACGGCCCCCCTGCGGCTGCTGCGCCCGCATCCGGGCAAAAGCAGCCCGGGCGCTGAGGAACATGCCGTTGAGGTTCACATTCACCGCCCGGAACCAATCCTCCAACGCGATCTCGTCGATGGTGCCCGGCGGTGTAAATATACCGGCGTTGTTGAACAGCACATCCAGAGACCCGGCCTCCGCGCAAAAGCGATCAAACGCCGCCTCGACCTGCGCGGGCTCGGTGACATCCGCAGGCAGCACCACGGCACGGCGATGCCCCGCGGCGATCTCCGCCAGCACCTCCGCACGCCGTGCCAACAGGCCGACCACCCAGCCCTCCGCGAGGAACAGCTCCGCGACTGCGCGGCCAATACCAGAACTGGCGCCGGTGATGAGGATGGATTTTGTCATACCGGGGCCTCTTCTTCCTGGGTTTCCAGTGTCAGTGTGGGGGCCGCCACCTGACGCAAATCATCAACGCGCAGCGCGCCGGTGGGTTTGGCCAATCGGTTGCGCACCACCCAGATCAACCGCTCCTGCGCGCGGGTGATCGCCACATAGGCCAGACGCTTCCACAAGGGCTGCCCCGCCTCCACCCGCCCCATGCGGGCCGCGGCATAGATGTCGGGGGCAAAGACCTGCGTGGTGTCCCATTGGCTGCCTTGCGCCTTGTGGATCGTCACCGCCGCCCCATGCAGAAAGGTCGCCCCCATGCGGGCGGCAAAGGGAATGAACGGCTCTTCCTCATCGGGTTTCTCGATCTTCACGATCGAGGCGGCCGAGACCTGCGGATCTTCTGCGCCCATCACATGCAGGCGCGAAAACCCGGGCTTGCGACCGGGGCCGAGGTAGATGACCTGCGCGCCCTTGATGAGGCCGCGCGCCTCCAGATCCAGCCGTTTCTTGCGGTGCTTCAACGGCAGCTCCAACCCGTCGCAGATCAGCGGTTCGCCTTCGAGGAGCTGATCCTCAGGCGCGCCATGCACGGCGCGAAAGGCGTTGATCAGCCGGATGCGGGTGTTATTGCGCCAGACCAGCACCGGCGAGCGCGCCATCAGGTCGACCTCCACCCGCTGGCCCCAGACCACGCGGTCATCCTGCCGGGCCTTGTCCTCGACCATGCGTTCGAAATCCTCAAACCCCAGCTGCGGGTCGGCCAGCGCATGCGCCAGATCGAGGATCGGGTTGTCCGCCTCCTGCCGGTGAATGCGGTTGAGGATCAGCTGGCGGTCCTCGGGCAGGTCCTCGAACACCATGGAGCCGGACTGATTGACCGGCGCCAGCTGGGCCGGGTCGCCAAACAGCACCAGCGTCGGGAAAATCTCCTTCAGATCCTCGAACTGGCGATTGTCCAGCATCGAGGCCTCATCGACAAAGCCGATATCCAGCGGCTCTTCGCGCCGCTTCCAGCCGGTGATGAAATCCGAGCCACGCAGACCCGCCGCCGCCAGCGCACCGGGCATGGATTTGTTCTTGGCGTAAAATGCCGCAGCCCGCGCCAGCGCGTCTTCGGGCAAGCCTTCGATCTCAGGCTGCTCGCCCTCGCCCGCCAGCCAGTCGGCGATGCGTTCGTATTCCGGGTCATAGACCGGCGTGTAGAGAATGCGGTGAATGGTGGTTGCGGGCACCCCGCGCAGCCGCAGCACGCTGGCCGCCTTGTTGGTGGGCGCGAGAATCGCCAGCGTGCGCTTGTCTTCGCTCTTCTTACGGCTCTCATAATCGCCTGAGACCACCTCGACCCCCGCGGCCGCCAGCGCCTTGTAGAACTCCGCCAGAAGCAGTGTCTTGCCGGACCCCGCCTTGCCGATCACGGCGCTGACGCCGGTCTCGCCACGCGGCGGATGCAGCAGATCTTCGCCCAGATCGACCCCCGCCTTGCGCAGTTGTTCGGTCAGTGCATCAAAGGCTTGCGCCTGATCATCGGAGAATTGCAGCGCGGGCGCCGGGGTCGTGGCCTGTGTCATGGCGCGACATTACATCCGCAGATCAGAGGGCACCAGTGGCATCGACCCATTGGCTGTCCGGTTCTTTCGCTCAGCCGCACTCACCGTGGCAGGCCTGCCGCAGCACTCAGCCCGCGATCAGCCCCATGGAGATTGCGCGGGCCACCGCATGGGTGGTGTTCTGCGCCTGCAGCTTGCCGCGCGCACCTTCGATATAGACCCGCAACGTATGTTCGGAAATCTCCAGCGTCTCGGCCGCGCGGGCGCGGCTATGCCCCTCCGCCAGCAAGCTCAACGCTTCGGTTTCGCGCATCGACAGGGGCTGCTCTGGAAGCGCGCGGAACGAGACCTCGAAATCAAGCGCCCTCCGGTTCACATAATGCGCCACCAGGATCAGGTCCCGGCAGTACTGCCGCGTGAACTTGTCCCAGCTCACATCATCACAGGTCTTGGTAATGCTGAACACGGCGTATTGCCCCGATGGGCCGCGCACTGGCACGCTAAAACCCTGATTGCCGAGACCAAAGGCCAGAGCGTCCCGTCGATAGGCCGAGGCCAGACGCGACGACCAATCAAGATCCCGCCAATCCACGGGATGAACGGCTTTGTAACAGCCAATGACAACTGGATCGACCCGATGATACCCCATCTCCGAATAGCGATCCTGCCAGGCGCGCGGCAATGTCGAACAGCCACTCATACCGTCGGACCGATCCACCCAACGATAAAATACATGATCAACCTCGAGAAGATTTCGAAGCTGTGTCATCACCGCGCCAATCTCTTCGAGATTGGCAGAACTCTCGATCATTTCGAGAATTGCATTCAACTTTTGACGTCTTGGCATTCAGTCTTGCACTCACTCTCGAAAGATACTCTCAGACGCGTCGTCACGGGATCTTTGCGTTGGCCGTGTCGAAGAATAGCGGCTGTCTGTCACTCAAATTGAATCCTCGGGTAAATTCAGCCAAATCGGCAACACTTGAACTCCTCCAACCAGACAAGAGACGGGTCAACACCACGATTTCAAACCATAAAGCGCGATAACGCAATGCTCGCTCATGTGACCGGGGCAGATTGATCGCCACTGCAAATAGGCAGGGACCGGGATCTCTCCCGACTTATTAAGCACGTCATGAACGCCCTCCCCTCAACTTCAATTCACAAGGCCCGCGCGCCCCAAGGCGGAACGCTCGGACCAGCCTAATCAGATCGTATTAAGATAGCACAAATCACCCGACCGCGAGGCGGTCGAGTGACATGCAGGCAATTGCGTTTAAACCTGTGGCGTCTCAGCCGTGGATGACCTCTTCCAGCGTGCGCAACCCGGTCTTCGGGGCCTGAACCAAAACCGACATATTGCCGGGCTTGTGCTCGTTGCGCAGCATTTTCATATGGGCCGCCGGCAGGTCCTTCCAAGTGAAGACCTCGGACATGCAGGGATCCAGACGCCGCTCGATCATCAGCTTGTTGGCCGCCGAGGCTTGCTTCAGATGGGCAAAATGTGACCCCTGCAGGCGCTTCTGATGCATCCACATATAGCGCACGTCGAAGGTGCAGTTGAACCCGGAGGTGCCGGCGCAGATCACCACCATGCCGCCCTTCTTCACCACGAAGGTGGAGACCGGAAAGGTTGCCTCCCCCGGGTGTTCGAACACCATGTCGACGTTGTTGCCCTTGCCGGTGATCTCCCAGATCGCCTTGCCGAACTTGCGCGCCTCTGTGAACCATTCGGCGTATTCCGGGGTGTTCACGGTGGGCAATTGCCCCCAGCAGTTAAAGTCACGGCGGTTCAGCACCCCCTTGGCGCCCAGCGACATCACAAACTCGCGTTTGCTCTCGTCCGAGATCACCCCGATCGCATTGGCCCCGGCGGTGTTGATCAGCTGGATCGCGTAGGAGCCCAGCCCGCCGGAGGCGCCCCAGACCAGCACGTTCTGGCCCGGCTTCAGGTCATGCGGTTCATGGCCGAACAGCATCCGGTAGGCGGTGGCCAGCGTCAGCGTGTAGCAGGCGCTTTCTTCCCAGGTCAGATGCTTGGGCCGCGGCATCAGCTGCTGGCTCTGCACGCGGGTGAACTGGCTGAACGATCCATCGGGCGTCTCGTAGCCCCAGATCCGCTGGCTGGTGGAATACATCGGGTCGCCGCCGTTGCATTCCTCGTCATCGCCATCATCCTGGTTGCAGTGGATCACCACCTCATCGCCGACCTTCCAGCGTTTCACCTTGTCGCCCACCGCCCAGACGATGCCCGAGGCGTCCGATCCAGCGATGTGATAGGGGGCCTTGTGGCCATCAAAGGGGCTGATCGGCTGACCCAACGCGGCCCAGACGCCGTTGTAGTTCACGCCCGCCGCCATCACCAGAACCAGCACGTCGTTGCTGTCGAGCGCAGGCACATCCACCACTTCCTGCTGCATCGCCGTATCCGGCTCGCCATGGCGTTCCTTACGGATCGCCCAAGCGTACATCTTCTGAGGCACATAGCCCATCGGGGGGATTTCCCCCATTTCATAGAGGTCTTTCTGCGGTGCGTCGTAGGTCATGATGCCGTCCTGCGTGTCCAAAGCCATGCCGGCCTCCCTTGGTCTGGATCTATGTCGGCGCAAGCATTCTGCGATGCAGAATCGTGCCGTCTCTCCTAAGGAGTAAAAACGACTGAGTAATATAGCAACCCCATTTGTGCACTATTTGTAATTTTATGACCCAGCGGATGCAGCATTTCTCTTCGCACTCGCAGAACTCTCGCCGGGATCCGATGGCGGTTCCAGCGCGATGGGCACCAGATGAGCGATGGAATTGGCGTAGAACCGCAACAGGTCGATCTGGCTCAGCTCCGGGGTGATGACGCCGCCCGTGGTGCGGATCAGCCCACGGCGGCGCATTTGCATCACCGCGCTCTGCACCGCGGGCCCATGCGCATGCTCCGGCATATGGATGGAGGCCTGCGGCATCCGCGCCACGGTCTCCGCCAGCGCCTGCACCAGCGCGGCCTCGCTCATCGCGCCCCGCTGCAACAACAGGTAGCTGACCATCGGCACCGGCAGCACGGGAACAACTTCGCCGATGCGGCGCATCAATTCGGCAGAGAGTATCCGCGCCCGATCCTGCCCCTCGCCCGAAGGCAATTCGCTGACGCTGAGCGGGCGGCCAAAGCTCACCGCGGCCTGACCGGCGTGCTGGTAGCGTCCGGTCATCCACAACCACAAATGGCGCAGGAGCCGCAGCATCACCGCGCCGATCCGGGCCCGAAAGCGCCGCTCTCCTGTGCGGGCGGCCTTGGTCAGGATCTTGTCCTCCAGCACCCGGTCGTAGTTCAGCGCCACCGGCACAAAGACCACATCCTTGCTCACCTCGGCGCTGCCATCGACGATATATTTCAACAGCCCGTGCTTCGGTGGCGCCAGCGCGCCTGTCAGGCTGAGGCCGCCTTCGGGGAACATCGCCTGCGTCACCCCCGCCCGCGTCGCCAGTCGCACATAGGCCGCCAGCACCGACCGGTAGAGCCCGTTTTGCGATTTGCGACGGATGAAGTAGGCCCCCATCGCACGGATCAACAGGCTCAGCGGCCAGACCCGCGCCCATTCCCCCACCGCGTAGGACAGGGCCGAGCGCTTGGCGACCAGATAGGTCACCAGCACGTAGTCCATGTTCGAGCGGTGGTTCATCACGAACACCACGGTGGCGTCGCGGTCGATCGCCTTTAGCAGCCCCTCGTCATAGCTGCCCAGCCGCACCCGATAGATCGCATTCGACAAAAGCCGCGCCGCCCGGATGGCAAAGCTGAAATAGGTGAAGGCGGAAAACGACGGCACGATCTCGCGCGCATAGCGGCGGGCGTCCTCGAACGCGACGTTCTCCGGGATGCCGTGCGCCGCCGCGTGATCCGACACCGCCTGCGCCACCTGCGGATCATAGATCAGTCGCTGGATCATGTCGTAACGCCGCGCCAGCTTGAACGGCTCGATCGGCCGCTCCAGCCGCTGGTTGAGCTGCGCCACCGCCCGCTCCAACCGCCGCCGGAAGAACCAGCGCACCGAGGGAAACAGGAAATGCGAGGCAAAGGTGACCGCCGCGAACAGCAGGATCAGCACAAAGGCCCAAAGAGGAAGTTCCACGGTCTGCGTCATGCCCGCAGTCTTACCCTGCACGCGCCGCGACACAACTGGAACCGCGCGCCTTCTGCAGGTGCAAAAGTCGCAGCGCAGAAATTGCCGCAACGCGGCGAATTGACAAGGTTGCATAATTCCAGTTTACATCCACATGACGAAACAAAATTACCCAAACGTGATTCACGAGGCCCGCCATGTCGCAGATGCAGAACAATCGCCCAGAGGCCCCCAGCCGGGATCGGCCCTGGCTGATCCGCACCTACGCTGGCCACTCCACCGCCTCGGCCTCCAATGCGCTCTATCGCGCCAACCTTGCCAAGGGGCAGACCGGCCTGTCGGTGGCCTTCGACCTGCCGACCCAGACCGGCTATGACAGCGACCACGTTCTGGCGCGTGGCGAGGTGGGCAAGGTCGGCGTGCCGGTCGGCCATCTGGGCGACATGCGCAGCCTGTTCGATCAGATTCCGCTGGAACAGATGAACACCTCGATGACAATCAATGCCACCGCGCCCTGGCTTCTGAGCCTTTATATTGCAGTGGCAGAGGAACAGGGCGCGGATGTTTCAAAACTTCAGGGCACGGTGCAGAACGACCTGATCAAGGAATACCTCAGCCGCGGCACCTATATCTGCCCCCCTGCCCCCAGCCTCAAGATGATCGCGGATGTGGCGGAATACTGTTACGAGAACGTGCCCAAGTGGAACCCGATGAACATCTGTTCCTACCACCTGCAGGAGGCAGGCGCGACGCCGGAGCAGGAGTTGGCCTTTGCATTGGCCACCGCGCAGGCGGTGCTGGACGAGCTGCAGCCGCGTGTCCCGGCGGAGGATTTTCCGGCCCTGGTCGGCCGCATCTCCTTCTTCGTCAATGCCGGCATCCGGTTCGTGACCGAGATGTGCAAGATGCGCGCCTTTGTCGACCTCTGGGACGAGATCTGCCGCACCCGCTACGGTGTCGAGGATCCGAAGTTCCGCCGCTTTCGCTACGGCGTGCAGGTGAACTCGCTGGGCCTCACCGAACAGCAGCCGGAAAACAACGTCTACCGCATCCTGATCGAGATGCTTGCTGTAACCCTGTCGAAAAACGCCCGCGCCCGTGCGGTGCAGCTGCCGGCCTGGAACGAGGCGCTCGGCCTGCCGCGTCCCTGGGACCAGCAATGGTCGATGCGCATGCAGCAGATCCTGGCCTATGAGACCGACCTCTTGGAATACGGCGACCTCTTTGATGGCAACCCGGTGGTGGATGCCAAGGTCGAAGCCCTGAAGGAGGGCGCCCGCGCGGAACTGGCGACGCTCGACAGCATGGGCGGCGCGGTGGCCTCGATCGAATACATGAAATCGCGGCTGGTGGACTCCAACGCCGAACGGCTGAACCGGATCGAACGCAACGAGACCGTGGTGGTCGGCGTCAACAAATGGACCGAGGGCGAGCCCTCGCCGCTGCAGACCGAGGATGGCGGCATCATGACCGCCGATCCCGCTGCCGAGGCCGATCAGATCGAACGCCTGAACGCCTGGCGCGCAAGCCGCGACTCGGCAGAGGTCGCCGCCGCCCTCGCGGCGCTGCGCCAAGCTGCGCGAGACGGCGATAACATCATGCCCGCCTCCGTGCAGGCCGCCAAGGCGGGCGTCACCACCGGCGAATGGGCGGAAGAGATGCGCAAGGTCTATGGCACCTATCGCGGCCCCACCGGCGTTTCGGCCTCGATCTCGAACAAGACCGAAGGCTTGGACGAGTTGCGCGAAGCGGTCAACGCGGTCTCCGATCAATTGGGGCGCAGATTGAAATTCGTGGTTGGAAAGCCCGGCCTGGACGGTCATTCCAATGGCGCAGAGCAAATTGCGTTTCGCGCCCGCGATTGCGGAATGGACATTACATATGACGGCATTCGCCTCACCCCGCAGGAGCTTGTCGCGTCTGCGCGTCAGGAAGAGGCCCATGTTGTCGGTCTTTCGATTCTGTCCGGCAGTCATTTGCCGCTGGTGAAAGACACCCTGACGCAACTTCGCGACGCCGGATTGGAAAATATCCCGGTTATTGTAGGGGGAATTATACCGGATGTTGACGCAGAAATGCTTTTGCAGATGGGCGTCGCGCGGGTCTACACGCCAAAGAACTTCGAGCTGAACGCGATCATGCAGGATATCGTTGAACTTGCGAAAACAGACACATCAGTTTAATTCGCTACGCTGAATTTCGCCAAAAAATACAGTTAATGAAAAATAGATGCTGAACAGCATCCTAATTTCGGGCTAATAGGGTCATCAGCCCGGAATTTTTGCCGTGGCTGAATTCTACGGAGTAACACTATGTCCATCGACCTCACCGAAATGTCCCGAAAAGAGCTGCTTCAACTGCATAAAGACGTTGAAAAAGCACTGAAAGATGCCGAAGTGCGCGAACGCACCGAAGCCTTGAAAGCTGCAGAACAAGCAGCCGCAGAATACGGATTCTCTCTGGATGAAGTTTTCGCCAACCCGGCAAAGGGTGCTGTGCGTAAATCCAAAGCAAGTCCGAAATACCGCAATCCGGAAAATCCCGACGAAACATGGACAGGCCGTGGCCGCAAACCGCATTGGGTCCACGCTGCACTCAAAAATGGTGTCGACATTTCCGACCTCGAAATCTGACCCGAGGTATTAATAAGTGACAGTTCATATTGGAGCAGAGAAAGGCGATTTCGCCGAAACCGTCCTCATGCCCGGGGATCCTTACCGCGCGAAATGGGCGGCGGAAACGTTTCTGAGCGATGTGCGCCTTGTCAACGAAGTTCGCGGCATGCTCGGGTTTACTGGGACATGGAATGGACATCGGGTTTCGATACAGGGCAGCGGCATGGGAATGCCGTCCCTGTCGATCTACGCCAACGAATTGATCCGGGATTTTGATGCACAAACCCTGATCCGCATCGGATCCTGTGGGGGCATGCAACCTCACGTAAAGGTGCGCGATGTCATTATCGCAATGTCGGCAACCAGCGTGAACACGCCCTCCAGCACCATTTTCAAGGACGTGAACTTTGCGCCGACAGCCGATTGGTCTTTGACGCGCAATGCGGTGCAGGCCGCCGAGGCACAGGGTCTCACCCCGCATGTGGGCGGGATCTACTCCTCCGACGTGTTCTATGACGAACGACCTGACCTCAACGAACAGATGGTTCGCCATGGTATCCTCGGCGTCGAAATGGAAGCGGCAGAGCTCTACACATTGGCTGCGCGGTATCAACGTCGCGCGCTTGCCGTATTGACCGTTTCTGATCACTTGCAGACCGGCGAGGCGCTTCCGTCCGAAGACCGCGAACGCAGCTTTGGCGAGATGGTTGAAATCGCCCTCGCCGCCGCCTTTGCCTGATAGCCGGACCGGGGCTGCTCCACTCACCAGCCCCTGCCCGACACAGAATCAAAAGGGCCGCCCCTCCGGGCGGCCCTTTTTTCACATCTCAGCGCCCGTGACTGCGGTCATAGCCATTCAGAGGTGGGCTTTGCCAACCGTCCAGCGCGCCCTCCGCTGGGGCGAAGACCTCCACCAGCATAGGATGACACGCGGCGCTGTCGCTGGAATGCTCAGCCGAACAATCGCCCCCCGGACAGGCACTCATCGCGCCCAAAAGGTCAATCTCGGCAAAGAATTCCAGATAGTCCCCGGGACGCACCGGGCTGGCTTTCATGAAATACTGGCCAGTGTCCCGGGTGAAGCCGGTGCACATGAACACGTTGAGCACATCATGCACATGCGGCTCCGCCTCCGCCAGCGACACCCCGAGGTGATCCGCCAGCGCCCGTGTCAGATTGGAATGGCAGCAGTGATGGTACTGGCTGCCCTGCAACAGGTTGCCGGTGTAGGGATCGCACCGCGTGCCGATCACGTCATGTACGGAGCCGCCATAGGCGTCGATCCCGTACCATTCCAGCGTGTCGGCAATGATCGTCGCGATCGGCCGCATGGACGGCAGGTTCGACCACAGACGTTCGCCGGTGGTGACATGGGTGCCATGCAGGGCACGAGTCTTGCCGGAGAAGAACCGCTCGGAAATATCATTGCGGTTCCACAGGTTCAGGTCCCCCACCTGCGGCCCCTCGATGGAGGAGATGCGGAAAAACTGCCCGGCGGCGACCTCGAAAGTGGCGGCTTCGCGCGGCGGCACGGTGACCTCGGCGATCTTTTCCGCGCCCACCCGCGCGCTGCGATAAAGGTCCAGGTCCGGTGTCGGCAGGGTCTCGTTGGGGTAGCAGATCACCGGTGGCACGGCGCGGCGGGCCTCTGCATCGTGAGGAATGGGGAAATGGGCGTCGGACATTCTTTGGTGGTCTCCCTGCGTTTCGGTCTTGGAAAAGGCCATGGGATCAGACGCAATCCCAGTGTCCGGTCGACAGACCGGACAGCCCCGCCCGCCCCCAAGGCAGGGGCTTTGCCCCACCCGGTCGGACGCTGCCCTCAGCCAAAAAGCGTCTGAGGTCATCAGCGGCCATTAACCTGCTGTCACCCTGCCCTGTCAAACAGATGAACCGCGCCGGGACGAGATTCCGACGCGGTTTTTTCAAGCCAATTCAGATTGCTTGGGTCAGATCACCACCACATCCAGCGGCGGAAACCCGTTGAAGCCGACCGTGGCATAGGTCGACGTATAGGCTCCGCAGGAATGGATCACCACGCGGTCCCCGGATTTCAGCCCCAGCGGCAGCTGCACCGGCTGCTTTTCATAGAGTACATCGACGCTGTCGCAGGAGGGGCCAGCCAGCACGCAGGCGCCCATCGTCTCGTGATCGCGGTCGGTGGTGATCCTGTAGCGGATCGCCTCGTCCATGGTTTCGGCCAGACCGGAGAACTTGCCGATATCGAGATAGACCCAGCGGTGCAGGTCGCTGTCGTGCTTGCGCGACACCAGCATCACCTCGGCGGCAATGGCACCGGCCTCGGCCACCAGCCCCCGTCCCGGCTCTGCCATGACCTCGGCGGCATCGGGAAAGCGCGCATTCACGCGTGTCATCACCGCGGCGGCATAGTCCTGTGGCGCCATCACCGCGCTGCGGTAGCCCGCCGGAAATCCGCCGCCGATGTTCAACAGCTTCAGATCATGTCCTGCGGCGCGCGCGCCCTGCCAGACATCCGCCACCTGATCGAGGATCGGCTCCCACATCTCCGGCTGGCGGGTCTGCGAGCCGACATGGAACGACAGCCCATGCGGCACCAGCCCCAGCGCCACACAGCGGTCCATCAGCGCCACCGCCATCTCCGGCGCGCAGCCAAACTTACGGCTCAGCGGCCAGTCGGCAGAGGAGCTTTCGACCAGAATGCGGATGCAGATATGGGCGCCGGGCGCATGTTCGGCCAGCTTTTCCAACTCTTCCACCGCATCGGCAGCGTAGTGGGTGATGCCCAGCCCATGGGCAAAGGCAATGTCGGCGGGTTTCTTGATGGTATTGCCGAATGTGATGCGATGGGCGGCGGCCCCGGCGGCGCGGCACATCTCAATCTCGGCGCGGCTGGCGGCATCAAAGTTCGAGCCCAGCGCGCACAGCCGGCGCAGGATCTCAGGCGCCGGGTTGGCCTTCACCGCGTAGTGGACGCGGGCACGGCCCAGACCACGGGCAAGCCCCATGTACTGACGCGCCACCGCCTCGCTGTCGATGACCAGCGTCGGGCGCTCAAAACAGGTGTTGGCAATGTAGGTGAGGTGGCGGGGGACAGGGTGCGCGTCGTCGCGGACATCCGGTCCGGTCACATTTACATTCATGGTCATCTCCAAAAGACCCGGCCATATATGACCGCTCAGTTCCATCAGAGACGTTACCGTCGCTACGTAACCCTAGGGATCTGAACCCTTTCGACAGAGGCGCGTGCGTTGGCGTCTTGAGCGCGCGTATCAGGCAAAAACCCGAGTCGATCAAGCACCAATTTCTGCAAGTAAGATATCTGTTTTGTGCATGGCAGATCAGGGACAGGGTCGTATGCAAAAACCCACAAATCCTGCCGCCTGCAAACCGGCTGCGTCAGCGGCGGGGCTGGTTTCGTTTGCAATCGACTGGGGCGCCCTCGCCTGCCTCTACCGCACCGCAATAGGCACAGTGCCAGCCATCAGAACTGCGGTTGCGCCGCCAGCGGCAGTCACGGGTCAGCGTGGTGGTTTTTCGCTGCCAGTACAGGTAGGTCAGCGTGCCCAGCAGCAGGAGGATCAGGAGAACCGGCATGACCTGCATCTATCCAGTGGCGTCGCGCGGTTCAAGCGCAACGCCGCATCAGTTCGTCGGCGCGCGTTCAGGCCGCTTCATAGTAGGCGAACACAGCGTCCTGCGCTTCGATCTCTCGGGTCACGACGGGCGCTTCGGGGGTGTAGTAGGCCCAGGCCTCGTCCAGCACGGCAAGCGCATCAACAGGCGCGGCAACGGCGGCTTCGGAGGGGATCTGCGGAATGGAAATCAGGTCGGTCATCGGATGTGTCTCATCATATCAGTGTCAGCGCCTCCCTCGGGCCATAATCTATGCCCGATGCTGCACTGCCGCATCCTACAGTTTTGCAACGACGCTATGCGCTTTCTGCAAGCACCCATCGCAGCCCTCAACCCTTTGATCGACCCGCCACTCTGCCCTTGCCGATCACGCCCATGTTGCGCCCCCGGCGTGCGCCCGGTTGACGGTGATTTCAGGTCGCTGTGCGAGACTGCTGCCGTCGCGACACACTGACCACAGGAGACCGGCCCGCCAAAGACCACCCCCTCATTGGGTGCAGGCTGGGTCCGATCCGAGCTCATTTTCGGGCATGGGGTTCATCCCCCATCCGATCCTCCGCCCCAATGGGCGGCCGCCTATTTTTGATGTCGACCAGGAGGCCCCGCTTGGCCGACAGGCCGAACAGCCCCTGCCCCTCCCCACAGGAGGGGGCTCCCCCCCAGACGCGGGGGCCGCTCTTGGTGTGCGGTGCATATCAGAGCACAAAAGAAAACCCCGCAGCCAATCGGCTACGGGGCAAATCACGTGGCCTTGCGGCACACATCAAACTGTTCGGATCAAACCGTTCAGATCAAACTGTGCGCTCGACCATCATTTCCTTGATATGCGCGATCGCCTTGGCGGGGTTCAGACCCTTCGGGCAGGTCTTGGCGCAGTTCATGATGGTGTGGCAGCGATAGAGCTTGAACGGATCTTCCAGCTGATCGAGACGCTCGCCCGTGGCCTCGTCACGGCTGTCGATGATCCAGCGGTAGGCGTGCAGCAGCGCTGCGGGGCCGAGGTAGCGGTCGCCATTCCACCAGTAGCTCGGGCACGCGGTCGAACAGGACGCGCACATCACGCATTCATACAGACCATCAAGCTTCTTGCGGTCCTCGATCGACTGTTTCCACTCCTTCGCGGGGCGGTTGGTCTTGGTCTCCAGCCACGGCATGATCGAGGCATGCTGGGCATAGAAATGCGTAAGGTCCGGGATCAGATCCTTCACCACCGACATATGCGGCAGCGGGTAGATCTTCACGTCGCCCTTCACCTCATCCAGGCCATAGATACAGGCCAGCGTGTTGATGCCGTCGATGTTCATCGCACAGGAGCCACAAATGCCCTCGCGGCAGGACCGGCGGAAGGTGAGCGTCGGATCAATCTCGTTCTTGATCTTGATCAGCGCGTCCAGAACCATGGGACCGCATTTGTCCATGTCCAGGAAATAGGTGTCGACCTGCGGCGTCTTCCCGTCATCCGGGTTCCAGCGATAGATCTGGAACTTGCGGACATTGGTCGCGCCTTCGGGCTTGGGCCACGTCTTCCCCGTGGTGATCCTGGAGTTTTTCGGAAGTGCGAATTCGACCATGATCGTGTCTCCTTGCTTAGCTGCCCGACGCCGCTGCCAGCGGCAGCACGGACGGGTAGAGGGCTGGACCCGGAATGCTCCGGGCGTCATTTCTGGCGCAAGACTTGCGCATAGGGTTGGGACGGAAGGTCACATCAAGGCCTCCCCGTCGAAATCCGGCAGGCTGATGAAACGCGGCAGGGCCACATCGGCGCGGCGCAGCGATCAGTGCAACAGCATCGGTCATGCGACATTCTCACTTTGCTGTGGTGCTGTCAGGCCGTCGCCATCATCGCTGGTGGTCTGCTCCGCAGACGCAAGGCGCGCCAACCAGGAAGTGTCGCGTTCATATCCCAGTGCGATCAGGTCATCGCCGTGACGCTCCAGATAGCGCTCCGCGGTGTGTCGCGGCAGTTTCGCAGGCCATTGCTCCGCCTTGCCCGAGGACACATGCGTTGCCGTACGCCCGGTGCCGCCGTCGGGGGACAGGCCACCAAAGAGCGAATTGTCGTAGTAGATCTGCCGGGCCACCTCGATCTCGGCCTGATCGAAGCCAAAGAACCGCAGCACGCCGATGAACAGCGCGCAGTCGTGGTCCTCGATCAGATCCTCGTAGCGCACGTCCATGGCGCGGGGATGCCCATAGGGCCAGGCCAGCATTTCTTTCACGACCTGCAGATGCATGTTCTGCATCTCGAAATCCAGCTTTGCCTCCTGCGAGGGCAAGGCCTGCAGGTGCTGCTGATAGCTCTTTCCGCCCAGATCGTCGCGGGGGCCATGCAGAAACCGTTCCTGCCGACCGGGGCTGTTCTCATGATAGCGCGCACCAGACAGCAGAACATCACGCGGGTCCCGAATGATATGCAAAAACCGTGCATCCGGCTGCTCGAACAAGTCCGGCGCAAAGGCACTGGCCCAGTTCACCACAATGACCCGCCCGGTTGCCGGAATTTTGTCCCATTTCGCCGGGTTATGCACCGGCACAAAAGGAATATCGAGCGCCTCCCCGATCAAACGCCAGACACGCCGCATCCAGACGGTGCCCGTCTTGTGATGCGTGCCGACGCATAAGATCCGGGGAGGCGCAGAGCTCATTTAGAAGGTCCGGGCCTTGGGCGCGATGGTCTCCAGGCTGATACCGCCCTCGCCTTCGCTGGTCAGCGGATCGGTGATGACCGGACGGAAGCTGAGCGTGGTCTCGTTGCCCTCGACACGGGCCACGGTGTGCACGCGCCAGTTTTCGTCATCGCGAGTGGAGTAATCCTCATGCGCATGCGCGCCGCGGCTTTCCTTGCGGGCCTCGGCCCCGACGATGGTCGCCAGCGCGTTGGGCATCAGGTTGGTCAGCTCCAGCGTCTCCATCAGGTCGGAGTTCCACACCAGCGAGGTATCAGTGACATGGAGATCGTCGAGCTTGGCCGCGATCGCGCCCATTTTCTCGACGCCTTCCTTCAAGGTCTTGTCGGTGCGGAACACCGCGGCATCCGCCTGCATGGTGCGCTGCATTTCCAGACGCAGCTCCGCCGTCGGCGTGCCGCCCTTGGCGTTGCGCAAACCGTCAAAGCGATCAAACGCCTTGTCGATGGAGGCCTGGTTGAGCACCGGGTTCGGCGCCTCAGGGTCCACCACCTTGCCCGCACGAATGGCCGACGCGCGGCCAAAGACCACCAAGTCGATCAGCGAGTTGGAGCCCAGGCGGTTGGCACCATGCACAGAGGCACAGCCCGCCTCGCCCACGGCCATCAGGCCCGGAACAACGCCGGTCGGGTTGTCTTCGGTCGGGTTCAGCACTTCGCCCCAGTAGTTGGTGGGAATGCCGCCCATGTTGTAGTGCACGGTGGGCAGAACCGGGATCGGCTCCTTGTTGACGTCCACGCCCGCAAAGATCTTTGCAGACTCGGAAATCCCCGGCAAACGCTCTGCCAGTGCCTCGGCGGGCAGGTGGCTGAGGTTCAGGTGGATGTGATCGCCGTCTGCGCCCACACCGCGGCCTTCGCGGATCTCCATGGTCATCGAGCGCGAGACATAGTCGCGCGGTGCGAGGTCTTTATAGTTGGGCGCATAGCGCTCCATGAACCGTTCGCCTTCGGAGTTGGTCAGGTAACCGCCTTCGCCGCGTGCGCCTTCGGTGATCAGACAGCCGGAACCGTAGATGCCGGTGGGGTGGAACTGCACGAATTCCATGTCCTGCAGCGGCAGGCCTGCGCGCGCCACCATGCCGCCACCGTCGCCGGTGCAGGTATGGGCGGAGGTCGCGGAGAAATAGGCGCGACCATAACCGCCGGTCGCCAGCACCACCATCTTGGCGTTGAACACATGCATGGTGCCGTCATCAAGCTTCCAGCACACCACACCCTGACACTGCCCGTCGTCGGACATGATCAGGTCGATGGCGAAATACTCGACGTAGAATTCAGCGTTGTTCTTCAGGCTCTGACCATAGAGCGTGTGCAGGATCGCGTGGCCGGTCCGGTCAGCCGCGGCACAGGTGCGCTGCACCGGCGGGCCGTCGCCAAACTCGGTGGTGTGGCCACCAAAGGGACGCTGATAGATCTTGCCCTCTTCGGTCCGCGAGAACGGCACGCCGTAGTGCTCCAGCTCATAGACCGCCTTGGGGGCCTCGCGCGCGAGGTATTCCATCGCGTCGGTATCACCGAGCCAGTCGGAGCCTTTGACGGTGTCATACATGTGCCACTGCCAACTGTCCGGGCCCATATTGCCCAGCGACGCCGCGATGCCACCCTGCGCCGCAACAGTGTGCGAGCGGGTCGGGAACACCTTGGTCACACAGGCCGTACGCAGGCCTTGTTCTGCCATGCCGAGCGTGGCGCGCAGACCTGCGCCACCAGCACCGACAACCACCACGTCATAATCGTGGGTTTCATATTCATATGCTGCTGTCATCGTCTTTGTTCCTTACCGCCGGATCACAGGGCGAGTTTGACGAGGGCAAAGAGCCCCGCGGCAATCATCGTGTAGGAAAAGGCCGACACTGCAATCAGCGTCAGCTTTTCGGCGAGCCCGTGCATGTAGTCCTCAACCGCGACCAATGTTTCGCGCATCAGGTGGACAATGCCCACGACCAGGGTCAGGCCGGTGATGATCGCCGGGACAGGGCGTCCGTAATAGGCCAGCACCTCTTCGTAGGTGCCACCCAGACCAAGGCCAAAGGTGATCACGAAGGCCGGAACCAGCACCACCAGAAGGATGGAGCTGACCATCATCTGCCAGTGATGATGCGTGCCCGCACGTCCTGCACCAAGCCCTTCGGCACGTTTGCGGTCGGTCAGATAATTCATGTCTCTGCTCCTTACACCACGATCGCCACAAGGACGGTCAGGATGGTTGCACCGACGAACATGCCAATGCCCATCTTCTCCGAGATCGCGACCTCGAGGCAGTAGCCGAAGTCCCAGACCACGTGGCGCAGACGGCCCAGCATGTGATAGAAGATCGCCCAAGTCGCCGCGAGCAGGACGATATTGCCCAGCACGCTGCGCAACAGCCCGTCGATGAAGGCAAAGGCGCTCTCGGAGGTTGCAGCGGCAAGCAGCCACCACACCACGAGCAGCGAGGCCCCCAGCATCGCAATCCCGGTGATACGCACCATGATTGAAGACAGGGAGGTGAGCTGCGGGCGGTAGATGGTCAAATGCGGCGAAAGCGGGCGATTGCCCCGATTGACATCGGCCATGTTGGCTCCTTTCCGGTTAGCTGGTCTCGTTTTAGCTTATTTTTGCGCACTGTCACGCAAACGAGTGGTAAAAATCACCTGTTATCGTCGCAGTTTGTTGCAATTTCTTCACCTTGTGATCACAAGCCAGATCGCTGTGATCACAAACTGTATCCCTAGCGGAATAGTCAGAAACAAACTCGCAAACCCTCAGTGAGTCGCATGTGCTTTTAGCGCGAAAGGGTTGCTGTCTGCTTCACGACTTCGCGCAGCAGCTTCTTGCGGATCTGTTCCGGGTAGTCTTCGAAACGCGCCGCATAGACCACAAAGGCGCCCGGACCGTGGATCACATGCTCAAAGAAATAGGCGGCCAGATCCTCCTCGCTGGCCTCGATCGCGATGGCATTCACGGTGACACCAGCAGCGGTCAGCCGCGACCGCAGCGTCTCCGGGTTGATCCCTTCGTTTGACGGGCCATCGCCCGAAACATCCACCACACGGCGCTGACAGGACGGCACCGCGTCAAACATAGGCAGAACATACCCCAACAGCTCGCCGATCGCGGTCGAGTAATTGCGCCATTTGCGCGAGGTGTCCTCCACCGCCTGCGTAAAGGCATCCAGCGCGGCGAAATCAGGGATTGAGGTCCAGGGCACCGACACCACCTGCCGTGATGTGCCGCTCCATTGCACCAGGGCCACTTCGGCACGGGCCTGCACCAGCGCTTCGCTGATCAGGGGATCCCGCAGCGCGCGCGCCAGCCCGTCCATCTGCAACCGGTATTCCTTTGGATCGACGGATCCGGACACATCCACCGCCAATACCAGCGCCAAGTCACACGCGCGCAGGCCACCCGGTATCAGGCTACAAAGACAACTGAGAGCTGTGACAAACAGGCGACGCATGAGGTAAAGACTGCGGCGACGCGGACCTCTCGGCAAGATCAAAGCCATGCTGCGACTGCAGCCTCGCGCAGATGTCACCACGCCAGACCCAAGCTTTGCAGTCTTGCCCCACCAAGACCCGGCGATGAGAGCCAAACGCCCCGAAAAGACGGGGCGGCCCCTCCAACAACGCGGCCCCGCCCACTACAGGGGCATCAAGGCCCAGTAATCGAGGTCCAGCAGAACCTCCGGCAGGTATTTCCCGTCCTCGCCCTTCAGCTGGAACGGCGCGCCACCCGAGGTCGCCACCAGCCGCAACCGGATGGCCCCCACCCCGGGCGCTGCGGTCTGCGCCTTGTCCAGCACCTCGGACCAGGCCCGTATGGTGGTGCCTGACAGGCAGGGGTTTGCATGCGCGCCGCCATTGAGCCCGACGATCATCTGCGCATTGGCCAGCCCGTTGAACGACAGCGCCCGCGCCATGGAGATCACATGACCGCCATAGATCAGCCGTGTGCCATCAGGGCGCGCGGTGCTGTCGAAATGCACCTTGGCGGTGTTCTGCCACAGGCGGGTGGCCAGCATATGCTCGGCCTCCTCTACCGTGACGCCATCGACGTGGTCGATCTGCTCGCCGATGGCGTAGTCACCCCAGCGATGCGGCTCGCCCGCCAGTTCAAAATCATATGCCGAAAAATCCAGCCCCGCAGGCAGGGCAAGAACATCCGCCGTCAACACCGGCTGCAATTCCGGCACATGGGTTTCGGGCGCCTCTGCCTCCGGGTTGCCCTTGCGCACCATGACCCAGCGCACATACTCCAGCACGCAGTCATCGTGTTGATTGAGCCCCCGCGTGCGCACCCAGACCACCCCGGTCTTGCCGTTGGAGTTCTGCTTGAGGCCGATCACCTCGCTCTCGGCGCGCAGCGTATCGCCTGCGTAGACCGGCAGATGCCAGCGCCCCTCGGCATAACCAAGGTTCGCCACCGCATTGAGCGAGATATCCGGCACCGTCTTGCCAAAGACGATGTGGAACGCCGCCAGATCATCCAGCGGCGCGCCTTTTTTGTCAGCGACCAGACCAACCGAGCGGGCAAATTCATCCGAGGAATAGAGCGCATGCCGGGCCGGGTAGAGCGCGTGATAGAGCGCCCGTTCGCCGCCCGAGACGGTGCGTGGCACCGCGTGGCGGATCACCTCACCCAGCCTGTAGTCCTCGAAGAAACGCCCGCGGTTGGTCTTGGCCATGTCAGTGCGCTCCCAGTTTGGTATCGGGGGTGTAGGTGCCGTCCACCTCTTTCACCACCGACTGGCCGCAGCGCATGATGCCCTTGACCGGGTCAAAGGTCTGGGTCGGGCTGCCGTATAGCTCCCAACCCTTATTCAGCGCATCCGTCACTTTGTGACAGAAGGCCGACGTGTCATCCTCGCTCAGGAATCGATAAAGTTTCATGTTTTACCCCGGAAATGGTGAGGGCCCGATGAGCCCGTGAATATAGCCGATCACACCGACCAGCAGGATGGAAATCGCCAGGAACATCAGCCCCTTGGCAGTGGTGCCCTTGGGGCCCGGTTTCCATTCGGGCTCGGCGCGATTGATCGCCAGAACCTCGACCCCGGCCCAGACCAGCAACCCGCCGAACAGGATGACAGAAGCCAGATCGCCGTTGACCAGCAGGTGTGCCACCGCCCAGAGCGAGAAGCCGAACAGCATCGGGTGGCGCATCTTGCGAAACAGCCGCCCCTTGCGCGGTCCGGGGCTGGTAAAGAACAGCGCCAGCACCATCAGGGAATTGTTCACATGCACCAGGAAGGACGGCGGTGCCCAGACGTGGATGTACTCCGTGCCGCGATAGCCGATCACCATCAGCACGACGCTTGCCAGCAGAGCCAGCGCCACCAGCCCCTTGCCCTTCGTGCCGAGGCGTGCGCGCTGCGCCGGGGCGAGGCGTTTGAACAGGTGGGCGGCCCACCACAGGATGATGCCAAATATCAGAAGTGCCATGTCTTTCTCCAACGTCAGACGGGTGCTTGCCTCAACGACTAGCCGGAGATCCGGGCAATTGCATCCGCTTTCGCGATGATTTCACGTGCGGTCACCACATGCAGGTTCTCGACGATCTTGCCCTCTACCACGGCGACCCCTTGGCCCGCGGCCTCTGCGGCCTCGAACGCTGCGATCTGACGGCGAGCCAGATCCAGTTCCGCTTCTGAGGGGGCAAAGGCGGCATTGGCAACGTCCACCTGCGCCGGGTGAATCAATGTCTTGCCGTCAAAGCCCATGTCGCGGCCCTGCTCACATTCCATCGCCAGCCCCGCGTCATCCTTGAAGGCGTTGTAGACCCCGTCGACGATCACCTTGCCCTCAGCCTTGGCCGCCAGGAGGCACAGCCCGAGGCCCGGCATCAGCGGCAGGCGGTCGGCGCGGAACCGGGTCTGCATGTCCTTGGCCAGATCATTGGTGCCCATCACCATGCCCTGCAGCCTGGGGTGTGCGGCGATGGCGCCCGCGTTCAGCATGCCGCGCGGCGTTTCCATCATCGCCCAGAGCGGCACGTCACCCGTGATCTCTGCCAGCGCGTCCAGATCAGCCGGCGAAGACACCTTCGGCAAGAGGATCGCGTCACATCCCATATGAGCCGCCGCCTCTGCATCCGCACGCCCCCATGCGGTGTCGAGCCCGTTGATCCGCACGATCTTCAGCCGCGGCCCATAGCCACCCTGCGTCAGCGCCTCTGCCAGCGTGGCACGCGCATTGTCTTTTTCCTCCACTGACACCGCATCCTCGAGATCAAAGATGATCGCATCAACGGGTAGAGTACGGGCCTTGTCCAACGCGCGCGGCTTGGAGCCGGGGATGTAGAGAACAGAACGACAGGGGCGGGAGCGCGGGTCCATGGGGGCAGCCTCCAAGAGGATTGAGTGGGACATAATATTACCCAAATCGCTACAATCACATGCTGTTGATTTCAAGCTATATCTCGCCGCAATGCAGAAATCATCCATCACCCTCCATCGCTCACATTTTCAAACCTTTGATTTCACAAGAGAACGCGCGATTAACCAGTTCTTTGGACCTCTATGGCACTCTGAGTCCTACCGGCGCCCTCTTTTCGAAGACTGTTACCATCTGGCGCCCCGCGAACCTTGGGTTCGTCGTCATGATTTCGTCACCAAAACCGGTCCACCCCAGGTCGCCGGGGTGCCCATTCGGCCCCCTGCTGGGGACGCCGTTCCGAAAGGGGTAAAACCTATGAAGAAGACGCTGTTGAAACTCTCCGCGGGCCTCGCCCTTGTGCTGACCACCCAGATGGCGGCCGCTCAAAGCCAGAATTGCGCACCGCGCGATATGGTCGTTCAGCGCCTGGCCGAGAAATATGGCGAAAGCCGCCAGAGCATCGGCATGGGGCAACAGGGCATGGTCATGGAGACCTTTGCCTCTGACGAGACGGGGTCCTGGACGATTACTGTCACCAATCCGAACGGCATGACCTGCCTCGTGGCCTCCGGACAATCCTACGAAATTCTGGCCGAAGCGCTGCCCGTGATGGACACTGACGCCTGATCTATCGCGTCCCATCTTGCAGGACACGCGGCGCATATCCGGGCCCCTGGATATGCGGGGCCCAGGCTGGCTGAAGGCGGGCATCGAAATGCACCGGCCTGCGCCGCAAACAGCATCGCACCCTGTTCGCGCAATCTGATTCGCCCGTCCACGTCTCTGCCGGACCGGCAACCGCAGGAAATGACTGCTGACATCCGCTCCGCAGGCCACGGTCACGGCAATACCGAACCGGAGTGCGAGACGTGCATGCCTGTTCAATATCCAAAGCATCCTTCGCTAAAACTGCAAGGATTGTCGCAAACGAACGTAAAACAGGCTCAGACCGCGCGGATGCTGCAACGCAGAACACTTGCGAAGCGGAACCGAACGTCTTAGGCATCTGGTCAGAAATCAACCGGACCGGAGAGATTATCCCATGGCACGACCCAAAATCGCCCTTATCGGCGCAGGTCAGATCGGTGGCACCCTCGCGCATCTCGTAGCCCTCAAGGAACTTGGCGACGTCGTATTGTTCGACATTGCCGAAGGCACCCCTGAAGGCAAAGCGCTGGACATTGCCGAATCCGGTCCTTCCGAGGGCTTTGACGCCAGCCTGAAGGGCACGCAGGACTACGCAGATATCGCAGACGCCGACGTTTGCATCGTCACCGCAGGTGTTCCGCGCAAGCCGGGCATGTCCCGCGACGACCTGCTGGGCATCAACCTCAAGGTGATGAAATCCGTTGGCGAAGGCATCCGCGACAACGCGCCGAACGCCTTTGTGATCTGCATCACCAACCCGCTCGATGCGATGGTCTGGGCGCTGCGCGAGTTCTCCGGCCTGCCGCATGAAAAAGTCTGCGGCATGGCAGGTGTGCTGGATTCCGCACGCTTCCGTCACTTCCTCGCCGAGGAATTCAAAGTCTCCATGAAAGACGTCACCGCATTTGTTCTCGGCGGTCACGGCGATACCATGGTGCCGTCGGTGCGCTACTCCACCGTCGCCGGCATCCCGCTCCCCGACCTAGTGCAGATGGGCTGGACCACACAAGACAAGCTGGACGCCATCGTACAGCGCACCCGTGATGGTGGCGCAGAAATCGTTGGCCTGCTGAAAACCGGCTCTGCCTTCTACGCCCCGGCAACCTCGGCGGTCGAGATGGCCGAAGCCTACCTGAAAGACCAGAAACGCGTGCTGCCCTGCGCCGCATATGTGGACGGTGCACTGGGCCTCAACGGCATGTATGTCGGCGTGCCAACCGTGATCGGTGCTGGTGGTATCGAGCGCGTGGTGGACATCAAGCTGAACGCGGACGAACAGACAATGTTCGATGCATCCGTCAAAGCCGTGAAAGGCCTCGTCGAGGCCTGCAAGGGCATCGACAGCTCGCTGGCGTAAACACCGCACATATTTCAAAAACCAAAAGCGTCCCACACGGGGCGCTTTTTTCGTTTCATGGCAGATGTCGGCGCCGCCAGACCGCCCGCCTGAAGACGTATGTGCACTGCGCGCTTTGCTGCGGTCGCTCTACATGCTTAAACCACGCCATGACACCGCCCGAACTCAACACAACGCGCCTGCTGCTCCGAGGCTGGACACCCGAAGATCACGCCCCTTTTGCAGCGATCTGCGGTGATCCGGCGGTCATGCGCTACATCGGCAATGGCGCAACCCGGACGGCAGACCAAGCGGCAGCGAACATCGCATCCTTTCAGACCCAATGGGCAGAGCGCGGCTTTGGACTGTTCGCTGTTCAATCCAAGGAAACTGGTGATCTGATCGGGTTCACCGGATTTTCCCGACCCGACTTCTTGCCGGAGGTCTTGCCCGCCGTCGAGATCGGCTGGCGGTTCTCAAGACCAAGCTGGGGGCAAGGCTACGCAAGCGAAGCGGCTGCGGCCGCATTGGCCTTTGGCACGGACAGACTGGGCCTCACAGATATCGTGAGCATCACTCAGCGCGGGAACAGCGCCTCGGCACGTATCATGCAAAAGCTTGGCATGGTGTTTGACCGCCGCACAATCGACCCGACCTGCGGACGTGAGGTCGACGTCTATCGCCTGCCGCAAACCTAAGGCGGGATCGGCCCCTTGTGAGAGCGGCGCCACACCCGGTGGACCATAGTCAGACTTGCGCCTCCCCCAACACCGCTACCGATCACTCCAAGACAGCCCGCTCAGCCTCGGACAAGGTCATGGATGCAGAATGAAACAGAATGACCTCCAGTCGCTGGAAGGCTCTTGACGCGCTGCAGCAAAGCCGAAACGCGCCGCCAAGGATTGCGCGAATCGCTAAAATTTAGTCGCTTTCGATATGTGATCACACGCCTCAACCCTGTGATCACAAAATCGGAAAAACTTCATCATTTATCGCTCTCGTAACAGAAAAGCCTTTAACCTCCTGTTTGATATAGGCGTACTAGCAAGGGACAATTGCAGCCAGACGGGACAGTTTCTCATGAACATCCACGAATATCAGGCCAAGGCCCTCCTTCGCAGCTACGGCGCTCCGGTTTCCGACGGGCGCGTGGTGCTGAAAGCCGACGAAGCCAAAACCGCAGCCGGCGAGCTGGACGGCCCGCTTTGGGTCGTGAAAGCCCAGATCCACGCAGGAGGTCGCGGCAAGGGCTCTTTCAACGAGGCCGACGCCGGTGACAAAGGCGGCGTTCGCCTGACCAAATCGGTCGAAGAAGCCGCCGAAGAAGCCAAGAAAATGCTGGGCCGCACGCTTGTGACCCACCAGACCGGCCCGGCCGGCAAAAAAGTGAACCGCATCTACATCGAGGCGGGCTCCGGCATTCAGACCGAGCTTTACCTGGCGCTGCTGGTGGACCGCGTGACCTCGCGCGTGTCGTTCGTGTGCTCCACCGAGGGCGGCATGGACATCGAAGAGGTCGCCGCAGAGACGCCAGAGAAGATCCTGTCTTTCTCTGTTGATCCGGCCACCGGTTATCAGGCCTACCACGGCCGCCGCGTTGCATTCTCGCTCGGCCTTGAGGGCGCGCAGGTCAAGCAGTGCGTCAAACTGATGGGTCAGCTGTACCAAGCCTTCATCGAGAAGGACATGGAGATGCTGGAGATCAACCCGCTGATCGTCAGCGACGCGGGCGACCTCAAGGTGCTGGACGCCAAGGTCGGTTTTGATGGCAACGCGATCTACCGCCACGCCGACATCGCCGCGCTGCGCGACGAGACCGAAGAAGACCCCAAGGAACTCGAAGCCTCCAAGTACGACCTGAACTACATCGCGCTCGACGGTGAGATCGGCTGCATGGTGAACGGTGCAGGTCTGGCGATGGCCACCATGGACATCATCAAGCTGTATGGCGCAGAGCCTGCGAACTTCCTCGATGTGGGCGGCGGCGCCACCAAAGAGAAAGTGACCGAAGCGTTCAAGATCATCACCTCCGACAAGAACGTCAAAGGCATCCTGGTGAACATCTTTGGCGGCATCATGCGCTGCGACGTGATTGCAGAAGGCGTGATCGCAGCCGTTAAAGAGGTGGGCCTTGAGGTTCCGCTGGTTGTGCGTCTCGAAGGCACCAACGTCGAGAAGGGCAAAGAGATCATCGCGACCTCTGGCCTGAACGTGATCGCCGCGGATGATCTGTCCGATGGGGCCGAGAAGATCGTGAAAGCGGTGAAGGGCTGAGCAAGTGTGGGATTGGCCGACTGCGCTGGAGACAATCGTAATCGCACTTCTTAGTGCGATTGCCCTGCTTCCAGTTTTCTTGCTAACGGCCAAGAAAGGCAGTGCATACGGAATTGGTACAG
The DNA here is from genome assembly GCF_046535935.1 of Tritonibacter sp. SIMBA_163. Classification (NCBI taxonomy): domain Bacteria; kingdom Pseudomonadati; phylum Pseudomonadota; class Alphaproteobacteria; order Rhodobacterales; family Paracoccaceae; genus Tritonibacter; species Tritonibacter sp. SIMBA_163. Next base: position 236,385 of record NZ_JAWJBP010000003.1, on the reverse strand, counting down.
GGTTCGCAATTTTTGCAGTCGCGACCCTTTCCGTCTGGGGATTGCTTGAAAGCGCTCCTGCGATCGGTCCCGACGGACTCCCGGTTCTCACGTCTCCCACACACATGCTCGAAATCCGCGTTGCTACAATCTGGACACCGATATTTCTGACAGTTTTGTTCTTAGGGACATTCGTCATTTCGGGATTGGTCCGGGAAAGAACCAAGGAGGCTTAGATGGCCACTCTTGTCGACCATAACACCAAAGTCATCTGTCAGGGTCTCACCCGCCCGCAGATTTCATGGTCGTGGGCCGGCAGCCATAGTGTGATCTGAGCAGAGATACTGAACCCGATGAAGCTTTCGACTTATATCATCTCTCTGACCCGTGCCAAAGGGCGTCATGCGCAGATGCGTGCGACGCTGGCGGATGCGGGTATAGAGGCGGAGTTTGTCGAGGCCGTGGATCTGGCTGAAACCTCGGAAGCGGAGCTGTTGCAGCAGTGCAAGAGCTTTGGTCCCTGGGGGGTGTTTGCCCATGGCAACATGGCCTGCACCTTGAGCCACGCCAAGGTTTGGGAGCAGTTTCTGGCGTCGGATGCGGAGGTTGCCCTCATTTTTGAGGATGACGTCTTCATCTCGCCGGAGTTGCGCCAATGGACCGAAGATCTGAGCTGGTGGCCGCAAGGCTGCGAGCTGGTGAATTTGGAGTTCTGGCGCAGTGAGAGCCTCAAGGTGATGCTGGGCACATCCATCGCGCAGCACCTGGGACGACAGGTGGCGCCGATGTTGTCGCGCAACCCCGGATCTGCGGGCTATCTGGTCACGCGCAAGGGGGCCGAGGCGCTGCTGGCGTCACGTCCATTTGCGGTCTCGATCGATCAGCTGTTGTTCAATCCGCTCATCTCTCCTTTGGCCAATTCACTTCGGCCTTATCAGATCACGCCTGCCCTCGTCACACAGGGCAACACCCCTCCTGAAGAGGGCACTTTTCTGGGCCATGCGCAGCGCAAGCCCCAAGGTGCGCTCTACCGTAAACAAAAACGCCTGCGGGGCATGGCCGAGTTGCGCGCCCTGCCCCTGCACCTCCTTCGCCTGATCTCGGGACGCGCACGGCTTGTGCGGGTTACCTTTGCGGATCGGGCGCTCACCGACGACAGCGCGGCGCGTGCCGCCGAGGCACAAACCGCATAATCGAAAGGAAAGGACATCATGGCAGTCCTCATCGACGAAAACACCAAAGTTATCTGTCAGGGTCTCACCGGCTCTCAGGGCACCTTCCACACCGAGCAGGCCATCGCCTATGGCACCAAGATGGTTGGCGGCGTGACCCCCGGCAAAGGTGGTCAGACCCACCTCGACCTGCCGGTCTTCAACTCCGTGCATGAAGCCAAGCATGTGACCGAGGCCAATGCCTCCGTGATCTACGTGCCGCCGCCGTTTGCCGCTGATTCCATCCTTGAGGCGATCGACGCCGAAATGGAACTCATTGTCTGCATCACCGAAGGCATCCCGGTTCTGGACATGATGAAAGTGAAGCGCGCGCTGGAATCCTCCAAGTCGCGCCTCATTGGCCCCAACTGCCCCGGCGTCATCACCCCCGACGCCTGCAAGATCGGCATCATGCCCGGCCATATCCACAAGCGTGGCTCGGTCGGTGTTGTGTCCCGTTCCGGCACCCTGACTTATGAGGCCGTGAAGCAGACCTCTGACATCGGTCTCGGCCAGTCTTCGGCTGTGGGCATCGGCGGCGACCCGATCAAGGGCACCGAGCATATCGACGTTCTGGACATGTTCCTCGACGATGATGAGACACAGTCCATCATCATGATCGGTGAGATCGGTGGCTCTGCCGAAGAAGAAGCGGCGGAATTCATCGCCGAGCAGAAGAAAAAAGGCCGTTGGAAGCCGATTGCGGGCTTCATCGCAGGCCGCACCGCCCCTCCGGGCCGCCGCATGGGCCACGCGGGCGCGATTGTCGCCGGCGGCAAGGGCGGCGCAGATGACAAGATCGAAGCAATGAAATCCGCAGGCATCGTTGTTGCCGACAGCCCGGCCACTCTGGGCGAAGCGGTTCAGAAAGCGATCGCAAACGGCTGATGCGACCGCATCCGTCATATAGCAAAAGATCACCAGATGATCTGAGGGGCGGGCGCTTTGCGCCCACCCCGCTTCTGCGCTTGCAGTGCAGACACAGGGATCCTGTTGCCGATGCGGCCCTCTGGCCGCCTTCGCCGCAAGATCCGCCAAGACCTTGGCACGGAACATTTCGCCCTTTCGGGCTTTCAGTCCCAGACAACAGGCTGATCGCTTACGGTCCAAACCCATATGAGGCACTCAAATGACCGAACAGAGCCCCAACGACATCTTCCATGCGTCCTCCTTCATGCAGGGGCACAACGCGGAGTATCTGGAGCAGCTTTATGCCCAATACGCCAATGATCCCAATGCGGTGGATGCTGCATGGGCCGAGTTCTTTCGCGCCATGGGCGACGCTGAACCGGATGTCAAAGCCGAAGCCGCAGGCCCGAGCTGGGCGCGCAAGGACTGGCCTCCTGCACCGGAAGACGACCTGACCGGGGCACTGACCGGTGAATGGCCCGCCCCGGCCGAGGCCAAGGCGGCTGGCAAGAAGATCGCGGACAAGGCGAAGGAAAAGGGCGTTGAGGTCTCTGACGAGGCGATCCAGCGCGCGGTGCTGGACTCGATCCGCGCCATCATGCTGATCCGCGCATATCGTATCCGGGGCCACCTGGCCGCTGATCTGGATCCGCTGGGCATGCGCGCCGCGACGGCGCATCCGGAGCTGGATCCGAAGACCTACGGCTTTAACGACGCCGACATGGATCGCCCGATCTTCATCGACAACGTGCTGGGCCTGCAGGTCGCGCCGATGCGCCAAATCGTGGACATCGTGAAGCGGACCTATTGTGGCACCTTCGCGCTGCAGTACATGCATATCTCCAACCCGGAGCAATCCGCATGGCTGAAAGAGCGCATCGAAGGCTATGACAAGGAAATCCGCTTCACCCGCGAGGGCCGCAAGGCGATCCTGAACAAGATGGTCGAGGCAGAGGGCTTTGAGAAGTTCCTGCACGTCAAATACATGGGCACCAAGCGGTTTGGTCTGGACGGCGGTGAGAGCCTGATCCCCGCGATGGAGCAGATCATCAAGCGCGGCGGCAGCCTGGGCGTCAAGGATATCGTCATCGGCATGCCGCACCGGGGCCGCCTGTCGGTTCTGGCCAATGTGATGCAGAAGCCATATCGCGCGATCTTCAACGAATTCCAGGGCGGCAGCTTCAAACCTGAAGATGTGGATGGCTCTGGCGATGTGAAATATCACCTCGGCGCCTCCTCGGACCGTGAGTTCGACGGCAACAAGGTCCACCTGTCGCTGACCGCAAACCCCTCGCACCTGGAGGCGGTGAACCCGGTTGTTCTGGGCAAGGTCCGCGCCAAGCAGGACCAGCTCAACGACAAGGACCGCACGGCAGTCATGCCGATCCTGTTGCATGGCGATGCGGCCTTTGCGGGTCAGGGCGTGGTTGCCGAGTGCTTTGCGCTCTCCGGTCTGCGCGGGCACCGTGCGGGCGGCACCATGCATATCGTCGTGAACAACCAGATCGGTTTCACCACCGCGCCGCATTTCTCGCGCTCCTCGCCCTACCCCACCGACAACGCGCTGGTGGTCGAGGCCCCGATCTTCCACGTCAACGGTGACGATCCCGAAGCGGTGGTGCATGCGGCCAAGGTCGCAACCGAGTTCCGCCAGAAGTTCCACAAGGACGTGGTCATCGACATCTTCTGCTACCGCCGGTTTGGTCACAACGAAGGCGATGAGCCGATGTTCACCAACCCGTTGATGTACAAGAAGATCAAGGGCCACAAGACGACCCTGAGCCTGTACACTGAACGTCTGGTGAAGGACGGTCTGATCCCCGAGGGCGAGATCGAGGATATGAAAGCCGCGTTTCAGGCGCACCTCAATGAGGAGTTTGAAACAGGCAAGACCTACAAGCCCAACAAAGCCGACTGGCTGGATGGGCGCTGGTCGCATCTTGATCGCAAGGACGAGGATTATCAGCGTGGCGAAACCGCCATCAAGCCCGAGACGCTTGAGGAAGTCGGCAAGGGTCTGACCACCCTGCCCGAGGGCTACCCGGTGCATAAGACCATCGGTCGCTTCCTCGACGCGCGCAAAAAGATGTTCGACAGCGGTGAAGGCTTTGACTGGGCCACCGGTGAAGCGCTGGCCTTCGGCTCGCTGCTCTCCGAGGGCTATCCGGTGCGCCTGTCCGGTCAGGACAGCACCCGCGGCACCTTCTCGCAGCGTCACTCCGGCATCGTCAATCAAGACACCGAGGAACGCTACTACCCGCTGAACAACATCCGTGAGGGTCAGTCCCAATACGAGGTCATCGACTCGGCGCTGTCTGAATATGCGGTTCTGGGCTTTGAGTATGGCTATTCGCTGGCGGAACCCAACGCGCTGACGCTCTGGGAAGCGCAGTTTGGCGATTTCGCCAACGGTGCGCAGATCATGTTCGACCAGTTCGTCTCCTCGGGCGAGAGCAAATGGCTGCGGATGTCGGGTCTTGTGTGCCTCTTGCCGCATGGTTTTGAGGGTCAGGGGCCGGAGCACTCCTCCGCGCGTCTGGAGCGCTTCCTGCAGATGTGCGGTCAGGACAACTGGATCGTGGCAAACTGTACGACGCCCGCGAACTACTTCCACATCCTGCGCCGTCAGCTGCACCGCACCTTCCGCAAGCCGCTGGTGCTGATGACGCCGAAATCGCTGTTGCGCCACAAGCTGGCCGTCAGCAAGGCGCATGAGTTCACCACCGGCTCCTCCTTCCACCGCGTGTTGTGGGATGACGCCGAAACCGGTGCGTCCGAAACCAAGCTGGTCGAGGACAAGAAGATCAAGCGGGTCGTGCTGTGCTCCGGCAAGGTCTACTTCGATCTGCTGGAAGAGCGCGACGCTCGCGGCATCGACGATGTCTACATCATGCGCATCGAGCAGTTCTATCCCTTCCCGGCGATCAGCCTGGTGAAGGAGCTGGAGCGGTTCAAGGACGCGGAGATGGTCTGGTGTCAGGAAGAGCCCAAGAACCAGGGTCCCTGGACCTTTATCGAGCCCAACATCGAATGGGTTCTCACCCGCATCAAAGCAAAACATACCCGTCCGGCCTATGTCGGTCGTGCCACCTCGGCCTCACCCGCAACGGGTCTGGCCAGCGAACATAAAGCCCAACAAGCGGCGCTTGTGAACGAAGCGCTGAGCATCTGAGGAAGATTGAAATCATGACCACCGAAGTGCGCGTGCCCACCCTGGGCGAATCCGTGACCGAAGCAACGGTTGCCACCTGGTTCAAAAAGCCCGGCGATGCCGTGGCGCAGGACGAAATGCTCTGCGAGCTGGAAACCGACAAGGTCACGGTCGAGGTCCCCGCCCCGGCGGCCGGCACCCTGGCCGAGATCGTAGCCAAGGAAGGCGAAACCGTTGGCGTTGATGCCCTGCTGGCCAATATCTCCGCCGCTGGCGAGGCCGGGCAGGAAACACCGGAACCCAAGGCTGCGACCAAGGAGGCTCCCGCTGCCGCCGCATCGGGCGGTGAAGAGGCCGCCGTTGACGTGATGGTGCCCACCCTGGGCGAAAGCGTCTCTGAGGCGACCGTTTCCACCTGGTTCAAGAAGGTCGGCGACACCGTCGCGCAGGACGAAATGCTGTGTGAGCTGGAAACCGACAAGGTCTCTGTCGAGGTGCCCGCCCCCGCTGCAGGCACCCTGACCGAGATCAGCGCCGAAGAAGGCGCAACCGTGCAGGCGTCCGCCAAGCTGGGCGTGATCTCTGCAGGCGCTGGCGCAACGGCAGCGGCGGCCCCGGCTGCTGCACCTGCGGCCGCTGAAGCGCCTGCCGCCGCGTCCAAGGACGTCGCAAATGCGCCATCGGCGGAAAAGGCGATGGCCGAAGCCGGTCTCTCCGCGGATCAGGTCAAGGGTTCGGGCCGCGATGGCCGCATCATGAAAGAAGACGTCGCAAGCGCGATTTCCGCAGCCAAATCCGCACCTGCTGCGACCACCTCGGCTCCGGCCGCGCCGCGCGCACCGGTCTCTGCCGATGATGCCTCGCGCGAAGAACGGGTGAAGATGACCCGTCTGCGCCAGACCATCGCCCGTCGCCTGAAGGACAGTCAGAACACCGCCGCGATGCTGACCACCTATAACGAGGTCGACATGACCGAGGTGATGGCACTGCGCAACGAATACAAAGACCTGTTCCTGAAGAAGCACGGCGTGAAACTGGGCTTCATGTCTTTCTTCACCAAGGCCTGCGCGCACGCCCTGAAGGAAGTGCCGGAAGTCAACGCCGAGATTGACGGCACCGACATCATCTACAAGAACTTCGTGCATATGGGCATTGCCGCCGGCACGCCAACCGGCCTTGTGGTGCCAGTGATCCGCGACGTCGATGCGATGTCCTTTGCCGGTATCGAAAAGGCGATCGCCGAGAAAGGCGCGCGCGCGCGTGACGGCAAGCTGTCGATGGCGGAAATGCAGGGCGGCACCTTCACCATTTCCAACGGTGGTGTCTATGGCTCGCTGATGTCCTCCCCGATCCTGAACCCGCCGCAGTCCGGCATCCTCGGCATGCACAAGATCCAGGACCGCCCGATGGCGATCAACGGCAAGGTGGAAATCCGCCCGATGATGTATCTGGCGCTGTCCTATGACCACCGTATCGTCGACGGCAAAGGCGCTGTGACCTTCCTCGTGCGCGTCAAAGAAGCGCTGGAAGATCCTCGCCGGTTGTTGATGGATCTGTAAATTTAGAACGCGGCTGCCGCGTGGGCAGCCGCGTTTCTTCGGAGTGCGATATGGACGATCAGCCGGGTATAGATCGAAAGCATGAAGCCGATCTTGTTAAAGAAATTGGCATGTTCTCCATCAAGACCATGATGACACTATGCTCTGGAGGCTTCATTGTAATCCTGACATTTCTTAGTGGAATCAGCACCGCCAGCCCGGTTTCAGTGAATGTGTCGCAAATCAAACTTGCTCTTACGTGCCTACTTGGCGGGCTTGTCTTTTGCGTTATCACCCTATTCACGTCGTTTATTGTCAGCCAGGCGCGCCTAGGTCGAGACGCTCCATCGAAGCTTGATCGTTCTAGCTGGCTTCTAGTCATTCAGGCAGGGCCGTTGCTCTTAGCCTTTATGTTTTTTGTCGTGGGCGTATTCATCGCGCTTACAGGGATGACTGAACAATGACCCCCGAACTCACCGCTCTTACCCTCGCCGCACTCCTGCAGGTCATCCAGATCGCCCTGATGGCAGTGCCGGCCAACCTGGAACTCGGCCAGGGCAAGACCCTGTCGCCGCGCGACCGCGACCGCCTTGGCGGCGATCTGCAGGATCAGGTCTCCAAACGCACCGCACGGCTTTATCGCGCGATGAACAACCACTTCGAGGGGCTGATCCTCTTCTCGATTGCCTGCGTGGTGGTTACTCTGGCCGAAGCCTCCTCGCCAGTCACCGCCGTCTGCGCCTTTGCCTACCTCGGCGCGCGCGTGCTCTACATCCCGGCCTATGCCTTTGGCTGGGTGCCCTGGCGCAGCTTCATCTGGGCGGCGGGGTATCTGGCGACAGCCGCCATGCTGGTGGCAGCCCTGCTGTGAGACTTGCCCGGCATATCCTGCGGGCGACCGTGCTCGTTCTTGGGCTTGGCGTGGCCACCTTCGGCTATACCAAGCTGATGGCGCGCGCGGGCTCGGGCACACCGCCGCCAATGGCCGAAGCCCACGAACAGGCGGATGAGATCCTTGTGATCAAATCCACCCGCGCGCTACACTTGCGCCGTGCGGGCGAAACCATCCGCAGCTACGATATTTCGCTTGGCGCTGCACCCGCAGGTCACAAACAGTCCGAGGGCGATGAACGCACGCCCGAAGGCCGCTATGAAATCGACTGGCGCAATCCAAACTCCGTCGCGCATCTGAGCCTGCATATTTCCTACCCCAATGCCGCAGACCAGGCCGCAGCCAAAGCCGCCGCGCGCGATCCCGGCGGCAACATCATGATCCACGGCTTGCCCAACGGCTGGGGGGCCCTGGGCGCACTGCACCTGATGCGGGACTGGACCGACGGCTGTATCGCAGTCACGAATACCGAGATGCGCGAGATCTGGTCTCTCGTTCCAAACGGAACCCCAATCACCATCACGGAGGCGCTCTGATGATCCTTCAGATCGAACAAATTCGCTCTGGACATTATCGGGCGCATCTTCATCTTTTCACAAATACCTCGGGGGAGGCCCGCATGGGCCGGGGGCAGCGCCCCCTCCCCGCTCAACTCCAAAGGAGCACATGACCCATGGCATCCTATGACGTCATCATCATCGGTGCAGGCCCCGGCGGCTATGTCAGCGCCATTCGCTGCGCCCAACTGGGCCTGAAGACCGCCATTGTCGAAGGCCGCGAGACCCTTGGCGGCACCTGCCTGAACGTGGGCTGCATCCCCTCCAAGGCGCTGTTGCACGCGACCCATATGCTGCATGAGGCAGAACATAACTTCGGCGCCATGGGCCTGAAGGGCAAAAGCCCCTCGGTCGATTGGGATCAGATGAAATCCTACAAGGATGACGTCATCGGTCAGAACACCGGCGGCGTTGAGTTCCTCATGAAGAAGAACAAGATCGACTGGCTGAAAGGCTGGGCCTCGATCCCCGAGGCGGGCAAGGTCAAGGTCGGCGACGACACCCATGAGGCCAAAAACATCGTGATCGCCTCCGGCTCCGTTCCTTCCGCCCTGCCGGGTGTCGAGGTGGACAACGCCAAGGGTATCGTGGTCGACAGCACCGGCGCGCTGGAGCTGCCCAAGGTGCCAAAGAAAATGGTCGTCATCGGCGCAGGCGTCATCGGTCTGGAGCTGGGCTCGGTTTACGCGCGCCTCGGCGCCGAGGTCACCGTGGTCGAATATATGGACGCGGTCTGCCCCGGCATGGACAAGGACGTCCAGCGCGGCTTCAAGCGCATCCTGGAAAAGCAGGGTCTCAGCTTCATCATGGGCGCCGCCGTGCAGGGCGTCGAGACCACCAAGACCAAGGGCAAGGTCAAGTACCAGCTGAAAAAAGGTGGCGAGGAAGAGACCCTCGACGCCGATGTGGTGCTGGTCGCAACGGGCCGCAAACCCTATGCCGAGGGCCTCGGCCTTGATGCGCTGGGAGTGAAGATGACCGAGCGCGGCCAGATCGCCACCGACGCGCAATGGGCCACAAATATCAAAGGCGTCTATGCCATCGGCGACGTCATCGAGGGTCCGATGCTGGCGCATAAGGCCGAGGACGAGGGCATGGCCGTCGCCGAGGTGATCGCGGGCAAGCATGGCCATGTGAACTATGGTGTCATTCCGGGTGTGGTCTACACCACGCCTGAAGTGGCCACCGTGGGTGCCACCGAGGACGCGCTGAAGGCCGAGGGCCGCAAGATCAAGACCGGCAAGTTCATGTTCATGGGCAACGCGCGCGCCAAGGCCGTGCATCAGGCCGAGGGCGGTTTTGTCAAACTGATCGCAGACAAGGAAACCGACCGGATTCTGGGCGCAGCGATCATCGGCCCCGGCGCCGGCGACCTGATCCACGAGATCTGCGTAGCGATGGAATTCGGCGCCTCTGCCGAAGATCTGGCCCTGACCTGCCACGCACACCCGACCTATTCCGAGGCCGTACGCGAAGCCGCCCTTGCCTGCGGCGACGGCGCGATCCACAGTTAAGCCCAACTCGGGCAACGCGCCCCGGCGCGTCCATCACCAGCGGCCCGCCTATTGGCGGGCCGTTTGCGTCCTACTCAGGAGACATGCCAATGACCATCAGCCTGCAAGTGCTCTACCCCGCCTCCGATGAGGCGACGTTTGACTATGATTATTACACCGAGACCCATCTGCCCCTGATCGAGGAACACTGGGGCGATCTGATGGAAACGGTCGAGGCCTCGCGCGGGCTGGCCGGGGGGCCGGATGTGCCGCCGCCCTATCTGTTGATCGCGACCATCACCTTTCCCGATCAGGAGACCCTCGACACGGCCATGGGGGACAAGGGCGGCGTGATCATTGATGATGTGGCCAATTTCACCAACATCCGTCCGCAGATCCTTGTGGGCGAGTTGTTGATGAGCTGAGGCAAGCGCACTGGTGGCCAAAACAGGTCACCGGCGGATTTTTGGGGCTGTGTTTTGAAGAAACGCATTCTGTTCTGGATCGTTGTCGCAGGTTTTGCGATAGGGCTTGGCGCGGCATCGCAGATCTGGCCAAAGCAATCACGCGCGGAACGTATTGCCGAACTGTTTTATGGTATCTGTCTTGCCCCCATACTGACCGGAGACAGTCCCGACGCGCTGCTGTCGGGGCTGACAAGGACACATGATATTTTGGGGGGAAAAGCTTGGATTGATCCTCAATCTATGAGCTTAGTTGAACGCGAAAAGCGGCGGTGTGAGATTTCCACCTTCGACCCACACCCCCTTCTTTACCAAGATGCGGAGGCCCTACTGCCACTGATTGAGGAAATCGTCAGCGTAGATTTCCCACAACTGGCTTATGATCCTATGGCCAAAATGGGCGATGAGGCCCTCTCCAAAGGGTGGTTCTTGGGGGCGGTGTACTCCCCGGAGCGGTGGGGGATTGCGCATTTCGCCTTTCCCGATTGGGGTGATAGCGCAGGCAGCATTCTCATGTTCGCGGCGCCAAACCGTCCTTTGCTGCGCTCCGCACCGCTCCAGTAGTCACGCATCACCACAAGGTTTTGGCGGCGCGGGGGGCCCATTCCTCATCATAGGCGTGACCGCCTTCTTCGCCAGCCGTCTGCTCGGCGAGGATCTCCCCCATCGAGGGAAGGCCTTCGGCCTCGTTACCAGAGGTCCAGATCCGCGACCGCATCAGGGCGCGGGCGCATTGGCTGTAGATTTCCCGGATCGAGATCACGATGACCGTGCGCGGCAGCTTACCCGCCTTCTCAAACCGCTGCAGCATGTCGGGGTCGGCGGTCACTTTGGCAGTGCCATTCACCCGCACCACATTGTTTGAACCGGGCACCAGAAACATCAGCGACACCCGCCCGTCGCGCAGGATATTGCGCAAGCTGTCGATGCGGTTGTTGCCGTACCAATCCGGCAGCGCCAGCGTGCCGGGGTCAAGCTCCAGCACCACCGGACCGTCATCACCGCGCGGGCTGTCGTCGGTGCCCTCGGGGCCGACCGTGGCCAGCATGCACAAGCGAGACGCCATGATCCATTTGCGATAGAGCGGCGTCATCTGCCGCGCCACTTTTCGTAAAGAAGGCGCTCCCGGTGTCCCGTAGAGCGCCTCAAGGTCCTCAATCGATGCGACGAAGTTCATCTTTGTCAAATCCCAGTTCTGCCATTAATGCATCTGACCGGGCTTCAATGCGTGTTTCCAGCTCGGTCATAAAGACGTCCCGCGGCTCTCCCGGCGGGATCGGGTCGAGAAACTCCACCGTGCCCAAGCCCGGTTTGCGCAGAATGCCGCTGCGCGGCCACAGCAGGCCCACATTGGTCGCCACCGGCACGCAAGGCTGTTTCAGTCCGACGTAGAGCACGCCGCTGCCGACCTTGTAGGACTTCTGCGCGCCCGGCGCGACACGGGTGCCCTGTGGGTAGATCACCAGCTGGCCGGGCTCGGAAAACTCTCGCGCCACATCCTGCACCATCTGGGTGATCGCCGCACCGCGCTTGCCGCGATCAACAGGGATGCAGCCGAGGCGCTTGGCATAGACGCCGATGATCGGCGTCCACATCAGCTCTCGTTTCATGATGAACTTGGCCTGCGGCAGGGCGTTAAAGATAATCAGGATATCGAGAAAGCTCTGATGCTTGGCGGCGATGATGACCTCGCCCGTGGGCACGGTCCCGCGCACCTCGGAGCGGATACCAACCATCCAGCGCGCCGACCAGATCGCCCAGCGGGCGTAGGTCTTGCAGGCTTGGCGCGCGCCGTTCTTTGACAGCAGCGCATAAGGCGCAAAGACGATGCCCAGCACCAGCATCGCCACATAGATCTGAAAGATGTAGAGCAGCGAGCGCAGATATTGAAAACCAAGGGTCACGCGAGTTCTCCGAGACGTTTGCGGGCCGCGCGGGTGGTGGCGACAAAGGCCACTGTCGCCGCGACAGGCGGAATGATGAGCGGCAGCAGCCAGCGCCAGCTCTGAAAGCCCAGCCCGGTGAGGAAACCGCCCTCCTCCGAGGCTTCGGGCATCAGGAATACCCCGATCATACCAAGAGCCACCCCCGCGGCGGCCCCGGTCAGGGCGCGCAGGGTGAAGCGACGCACGAAGGCCTGGGCGATGTAGCTGTCCTGCGCGCCCACCAGCCGCAGCACCTCAATGACCTGCGCATTGGCGGCCAGGGCGGCATTGGCGGCCAGCGTGATCATCGCGCCCATGGCCCCCCCGATGAGCAGAATCGACACCACGCCCAAACGGCGCAGGGCAATCGCGGCCTCCACCAGAGGGCGCCGCCAGCGGGCATGGTCATCCAGCACCGCGCCGGGCACCTCGGCCTGCAGGCGCAGGCGCAGCCCTTGGGCATCATAGCCGGGGTCGTCTTCTGTCACCTCGATCAGCTGCGGCACCGGCAGGGTATCAAGCGGGATCCCCGCCCCGAACCAGGGCGCCAGCAGCGCGGCCTGTTCGTCCGTTGTCAGGGCGCGGGCCTTGGCCACGCCCGGCGTCTGGCGCAGGATCTGCAGCGCCGCCTCGGTCTGGGCGACGCGCTGTTCAGCGGGAGCATTGATGCGCAGGGTCGCGGCGCGGGCCAGCTCGTCCGACCAGCGTGTGGCCACCCGGCCAGAGGCCAGCGACAGGGCCAGCGCAAAAACACAGAGAAACGCCATGGCGCCGGAGACGAACAGCGTCAGCTGGGCGGTGAAGCCCGAAGGCGGCACCACACGGTCCGCCTGCGCATCGCCGATGATAAGGGCCCGCAGCGCGTTCATAGGTCCGCTCCCGCCGAGACGATCTGTCGGTTCGTCAATCGCAGCACCCGCGCCTGCACCTGGTTCTTGGCGGCGCGAATGAGCGGCAGGTCATGGGTCGCCACAAGGATCGTCTTGCCCATATGGTTGAGCTCGACCAGCAGGCGCAGCAGGCGCTGCGACATTTCCCAGTCGACGTTGCCGGTGGGTTCATCGGCAATGATCACATCGGGGCTGAGGATCACCGCGCGGGCCAGTGCCGCACGCTGACGCTCGCCGCCAGAAAGCTCCGGGGGCAGCGCGTCCATCCTCTCGGAGAGGCCGACCCAGTTCATCAGCTCTTTCAGGTTGGCCTGCTCTTCGGTCAGCCCGCGTCCCGAGACCGTCAGCGGCAGGGCGATGTTTTCCACCACCGGCAGGTGATCGAGAAAGCGGCAGTCCTGATGCACCACGCCGACACGCCGGCGCAGATAGGCCATCTGGTCGCGATCCAGCCCCTTCACGTCCATGTTGAAGGCGCGCACCCGGCCCGCGGTGGGGGTCAGGGAGCCGTAGCAGAGCTTCAGCAACGTGGTCTTGCCCGCGCCGGAGGGGCCGGTCAGAAAGTGGAACGAGCCGGGCGCCAGCTGTACCGAGAGGTTGCTGAACAGCTCTCCCCCGCCATAGTTATAGCCCACATCTTCGAGTTCGATCACGATTGCATCCCAGCCCGGTGTATTGCGGTCGTCCCGCGTTCCATCGCGATGTTTTGCACGAGCATTGCGGCAGTTTCAATGGTGCGCAGGTCGCTCAGATGGGCTCAAACTGCCATCTGCGGGGGGATTGGCTCTTTCTTGCCTTTCAGGAAGTTACTATGATTACGGGTGAATTCACTTTTTCGCGGTCAGAAGGCCCACCAAGGAGACCGGATGAGACTCATTTGCCCCAATTGCGGCGCACAGTATGAGGTGCCCGAGGACGTGATCCCGGACGACGGGCGCGATGTGCAATGCTCCAATTGCGGCGATACCTGGTTCCAACCCTCCGCTCAGATGCAGGCACAGGCGGAGGCGGCCCCGGAAGAGGATAGCGCACCGGTGCAGGCCGCGCCCTCTCCCGCGCCAGAACGCGAACCGGACCCTGTTCCGCCAGCCCAGCCAGAGCCGCAGCCCGCCCCGGAACCGCAGCCAATCCCTGAACCACAGCCTGAGCCACAGCCAGACCCCACCCCGCAGGAGGTGCCCGAGCCGGAACCAGAAGACCCCTGGCCGCCCACGCCAGAGCCGGAGGTGCAGACTGCGCGCTCCGAGGCGCCGCAGGAGGAGCCCTCCGTGGTTGTGGACAGCCCCGCCTATGCCGCGGCTGACGGTTCGGATGACGACGACGAAGAGGACGACACGGCAGAGGCGCCGTCTCATATGGCGGTCCCGCCTCCGGCAACCGCAGAGGCGGCGCCACGGCGGCGGCTCGATCCGGAGGTTTCGCGCGTGTTGCGCGAAGAGGCGATGCGCGAGGAGGCCCTGCGGTCTGGTGGAGAGGGGCTTGAAACCCAGACGGAGCTGGGTCTTGAGACCCCAGCCGAAGATGAAACCGCCCGGCGGACCCGTGAAGCACAGGATCGCGTGGCGCGGATGCAGGGACAACCGTCACCGCCGCCCGACCGTCCCGCGCCGGAGGTCACATCCCGCCGTGGCCTGTTGCCAGATATCGAAGAGATCAACACCAGCGGCCCCGGAGAGGCGAAAGCTGCGCCACCGCCCGTGGACGCGGAGCGCCCCGCCCCGCGCAAGAGCGGGTTTTCGCGGGGGTTCCTGCTGGTGATTCTGCTGATGGTGGCGGCGATCCTCGTCTACACAAATGCGCCGCTCATTGCCGAACGGCTGCCGCAGGCCGATCCCTATATCAGCGGCTACGTGGCCTGGGTGGATCAGTGGCGGCTGTGGCTGGATACGCAAGCCAAGGCGCTGGCCGCAGAATAAACGGCCGATACCACAGAGCAAAGCCGCGCATCCCCTTCCGGGCTGCGCGGCTTTTGCGTCGGCATCTCTGCATCAAAACTTGTCGAGCAGCCGCTGCAGGTAGTTGCGTTCGCCTTCGCTGCGCTCACGTTCGCCGGCGCGGCGACGGATTTCCTCCAGCAGATCCCAAGCGCGGCGATAGGCCTGCCCGTTGCCGATGGTATCCGAGCGCAAGGTATCACCGCCCTGCCCCCCGCGATCCCGGCCCAGAGGGTCCAGCGCGTTGCCCTGTCGATTGCCCTGCCCTTGCTGAGTGCCGGGTTGCTGGCCCTGCTGCTGTTGCTCTGCCATGGCCTCGCCCAATGCCCGCATACCGTCGCGCATGGCCTCCATGGCCTCGGACTGGCGGTCGATGGCTTCTGCGTAATCGCCTCCGCGCAGGGCCTCCTCGGCGCCCTCCATGGCCCGGCCGGCCTGATCCAGGCTGTCGCGTGCGGCCTCGCCCTCGGCGCCGCCCAGGGGCAGGCCGTCACGTTGGCGTTGCAGTTCGTTGCGCAGGGTCTGTTGACGCTGCGCCAGATCCTCGGGGCTGTTGCCACCGGCGGATCCCTGTCCGCCTTCGCCCTGCTGTTGCCCCTGCTGCTGGCCGGGTGACTGGCCATCGCTGCCCTCGCCCCCTTCGCCGCCACCCTCATGGCTGTCGCCGCGACCAAGGCCGCCATTGCGCCCTTCGTTGCCCTGGCTCTGGCCACGTTGCGCATTGGGATTGAACTGTTCCTGCAGGTCGCGGAATGCCTGATCGGAGAGGCCCTGCTGTTCGCGCAATGTATCCGCGAGCCCTTCCATCGCCTCCTGCCCGGGATTGCTGCCCTCTCCGGCCTCGCCCTGCGTGACCTGCATATTCTCCATCATCTGCTGGAACTCGCGCAGCGCCTGCTCTGCCTCCGCCATGCGGCCCTGCTCCATGAGGTCCTGAATGCGGTCCATCATCGCCTGCAGATCCGACTGGCTGAGCTGAATGGCGTTGTCCCGGCTCTCGCGCCCGTCCTCCCCTTCGGCCTCGGACTGGGCCTGACGCGACAATTGGCGCATGTAATCCTGCGTTGCCTCGCGCAGCTCCTGCATGAGGCGCGCGATTTCCTCGTCACTGGCGCCATCGCGCATTGCCTGGCTCAGACGTTCCTGCGCCTGTTGCATGCGCGCCAGCGCGTCGCCGACATCGCCATCCTCAAGCTGGTTCGCCAGAGCCCAGAGAGCCGCTGCAATCTCGTCCTGATGCTCGGCGCTCAGCTCTGCCTCGGTGGTATAGCCTTCCAGCCGCTTCAGAATGGTGCGCAGTTGCAGGTAGTTGCCCATGTCGTGAAAGACGTCCTCGGGCCGATGTGTGAGTGTGCGCAGGATCTGCGCCACACGTGGGCCATTGGAGCGCGCCCAGAGAAGATCGCGGCGCTGTTCGATCAGGGCCGCCGCCATGGGGTCAAAGAAACGCCGGGCAGTCAGCGGCGCGGACAGGGTTGCAGGCGTGCTCTGCTGCGCGGCCGCATCCTCGGATCTGAAGCTGTAGGTTACCGGCATATTCGCCCAAGGGTGCGCCGAAAACTCCTCGACCAGCGCCTCGCTGAACAGACGGCGGTCCCCTGTCAGGGACAGGGGCAAGGCCAGCTCGACAGGCGCACGGGGGTCGGGCGTGGTGGCCAAGCCGTGGCGGCGGTCCAACGCGTCCTCATCAAGGGTGATCACGATACTGCCCCCCACCACGCCATAATCATCAGAGGCGCTGAATGGCAGCGTCAGGGTGCCATCTGCGGAGAGGTCCGGCTCCCCGGCGATGGACACGCGCGGGGCTTCATCCTCGATCACCTCGATCTGCCAATCGCGCCCGCCGGGGCCGTCGATGGTCAGATTGCCCGCCTGCGTCACCACAAAGCTCTGCTCGGGTTCGGAGGCAGAGGGCAGCTCTCCGGTGCGGCCGGAGATGGTCTCGGCCAGGGTCAGATCGCCAACCTCGCCATAAAACCGCAGGGTTATCTGGCTGTTGTCGGGAATGCGCAGCGACGGGTCCGTCATGTCACCGAGGTAAAGCGTTGGCAGACCGGTATAGCGCGGCGGCTCCACCCAGCCTTCCCACGTCGGCCCCGAGAGGCCCGCGGTGCCGCTGCCCGGCATGAGATCAGCGACCGACCCGGTGCGCCACGCAGTGCCGAACAGCGCCCCGGTCACCAGCACCAGAAGCGCCACGTAGCGCAGGGCATAGGGGTCACGATCCGCGATGCGCAGGTTGGGCGCCGGCGCCTCGGCCTGCGCCGCGCGGGCTGCCATTCGATCCTGATGGGCGCGCCACAGCGCGATGGAGGCGGGATCCCGCGCACCGGAGGCCTGGGTGTCCAGAATCGCGGCAATCGGGCGGCCCGGAAGGGTCTCGTCCAGTCGCAACAGCGCCTCGTACCGAGTCGGCCAGCGAAAACGCCATGCTCCCCAGATCAGCGCGGCGACGGCGCCTGTTGCCACCAGAACAGCCAGTGTCCAGACGGCCTCCAGCAGGATCCAGTCGAGTATCCCCAGCAGCACCAGACCAAGCGCCAGAAACAGGATCGTGGCCAGCGGCCAGAAGGCGCGCCAGATCCGCTCTGCCACCATACCCAGACGCGTAAACGTCAATGCACGGCGCAGCGGTGCCAGCGCCGCCGCGCTCTGGGTCGGGTGCTCCTCGACAGCTGTGTCGGGGGGGATGTGCTCGGTCATACCGCTCTGCCTCCGCGCGCGGCCCGGCAAAGACGGGGCCGCCTGTCGTGTGGCCACTGCCCCCGGAGGCCCGACCGCATGTGTGGCTTCACATGCGCGGTCGGGACTGCCGTGACGGTCAGAGCCACTCCGGGATGGTATCGCGATTTATCATGTCGTCAAAGGTCGGGCGTTGCCGAATGACTGCAAATTGATCGCCATGCACCAGAACCTCGGGGATCAGCGGGCGGGAGTTATACTCGCTCGACATCACCGCGCCATAGGCCCCGGCACTGCGAAAGGCGACCATATCCCCCGCTTCCAATGGCGGCATAAGCCGCGCCTTGGCAAAGGTGTCGCCGCTTTCACAGACAGGACCGACGATATCATAGGGCTGCGGCTCAACGCCGGGCGTGGCTTCGGTGACGGGCACGATATCGTGGTAGGCCTCGTACATCGCCGGGCGGATCAGGTCATTCATCGCACCGTCGAGGATCAGGAAATCGCGACCTTCGCCGTGTTTCACGTAGATCACCTTGGACACCATCAAACCCGCATTGCCGGCAATCAACCGGCCCGGCTCGATTTCGATTTCGCAATTCAGATGGCCCAGCTCTTCCTTGATCATCTGGCCGTATTCGACCGGCAGCGGCGGGGCTTCATTTGATCGCGTGTAGGGAATGCCCAGCCCGCCCCCAAGATCGAGGCGGCGGATATCGTGGCCATCCTCGCGCAAGGCCTGCGTCAGATCCGCAACCTTTTGATAAGCAAGGCGGAACGGGTCGAGATCCGTGAGCTGAGAGCCAATGTGAACGTCGATCCCGATGACCTCAAGCCCCGGCAGGCTGGCGGCATGGGCGTAGACCTCGCGGGCGCGCGCAATGGGGATGCCGAACTTGTTTTCCGATTTTCCCGTCGCAATCTTGGCGTGGGTTTTGGCGTCCACATCCGGGTTCACCCGCACGGTGATCGGCGCGGTCGTGCCCAGCTCCAAAGCGACGGCGTTGATCACCTCCATCTCCGGCTCGGACTCGACGTTGAACTGGCGGATGCCGCCGCTCAGCGCGTAACGGATTTCGTCAGCCGTCTTGCCAACGCCGGAAAAGACGATCTTGTCGCCCGGCACGCCTGCGGCTTTGGCGCGACGGTATTCGCCCTCGCTCACCACATCCATGCCCGCGCCCGCCTCGGCCAGCGTCTTCAGGATGGCCTGATTGGAGGCCGCCTTCATCGCGTAGCAGACCAGATGGTCGGTGCCCTCCAATGCCTCGTCGAACAGGCGGAAATGGCGCAGCAACGTCGCGGTGGAATAGACGTAGAACGGCGTGCCCACCGTAGCGGCAATCTCGGCTACGGGGACATCTTCGGCGTGCAAAACGCCATCGCGATAGAGAAAATGATCCATGGCCCGCGTTTAGGGCAAAAACAGACCCTTGGGCAAATGATTCCAATGTGCGGGTACAGTCTTTGCAGCCGCTGCGGGCTGGACCTGCCGTTTTATCGAGAGGGGTGGCGGTGGTTCACCGTTACCGGCAGGACGCGAGGCAGGCCATGTCAGTCGCCCAGAACAACGCCCACGCGGGCTTCGCCCGAGATATGAATGCCCGGCTCTGTTGGCTCTGAGCGTTGTTTCAGGGGCGCGCCAGAGTAATCGCAGCCCGCCACAACGGCCAGACACAGGATCAATGCAGTGCGGATCATAGGCCGATACTCACGGAAACGGGGCCTTTGCTGACCCCCACCGCGCCACCCAGATGGACGCCGCTGCCAGAGATCCCGAGACCCGCATTCAGGCTCGGGCGCACGGGTTCGCCGTCCACACCGCAGGCGGTGAGCGACAGAACAAGACCGAGAGCAATCAGAACACGGGTCATAGGGGTCTCCTAAAAGCGGGCCTCAGCCCAGGATCTCTTTCCAGCGGGCGACCTGCGCGCGCACTTCAATGGGCGCGGTGCCCCCGTAGGACGTGCGCGAATTCACCGAATTCTCCACACCCAACACGGTAAAGATATCCTCGGTGATGCCGTCATGCACGCTTTTCATGTCCTCAAGGCTGAGATCTGGCAGATCCACGCCGCGCGACTCGGCCATCGCCACCAGCGCGCCGGTCACATGGTGGGCATCGCGGAACGGCACCTTGAGCACCCGCACCATCCAATCCGCCAGATCGGTGGCGGTGGAGAAGCCGGACCCAGCCGCCGCGGCGAGGCTGTCGCGGTTGGCGCTCATGTCCTTGACCATGCCCTGCATCGCCGCCAGCGCCAGCATCCAGTTGTCGGCGGCATCAAAGACCTGTTCCTTGTCTTCCTGCATGTCCTTGGAATAGGCCAGCGGCAGCCCCTTCATCACCATCATCAGCGCGGTGTTTGCGCCAAAGATCCGGCCCACCTTGGCGCGGATCAGCTCGGCGGCGTCGGGGTTCTTCTTCTGCGGCATGATCGAGGAACCGGTGGAGAAGCGGTCCGACAGGGTCACAAAACGGAACTGTGCCGACGACCAGATCACCAGCTCCTCGGCAAAACGGCTGAGGTGCATGGCGCAAATCGAGGCGACGGACAGGAACTCCAGCGCGAAATCGCGATCCGACACGGCATCCAGCGAGTTGGCGGTGGGGCGGTCAAAGCCCAAGGCGTTGGCGGTCATGTCGCGGTCGATCGGAAAGGAGGTCCCGGCGAGCGCGGCAGAGCCAAGCGGCGATTCGTTCATCCGGGCGCGCGCATCGCGGACACGGGACAGATCACGGCCAAACATCTCGACATAAGCCATCATGTGGTGGCCCCAGGTCACCGGCTGTGCAACCTGCAGGTGGGTGAAGCCCGGCATCACCCAGTCGGCACCCGCCTCGGCCTGGTCGACCAGTGCGGCGATCAGCGCCTCCAGCCCCTTGGCGGCGGCGTCCAGCTGGTCGCGCACCCAGAGTTTGAAGTCGGTCGCCACCTGATCGTTGCGCGAGCGGCCCGTGTGCAGACGGCCCGCCGGTTCGCCGATGATCTCCTTCAGGCGCGATTCGACGTTCATGTGGATGTCTTCCAGCGCGGTGGAGAACTGGAACTGACCGCTTTCAATCTCTGACAAAACGGTGAGCAGGCCTTCACGGATCGCCTCGGCATCATTATCCGTAATCACACCGGCCGCGGCGAGCATCGCCGCATGAGCCCGAGAGCCCGCGATGTCCTGTGCTGCCATGCGCTGGTCGAACCCGATCGAGGCGTTGATCGCCTCCATGATCGCGTCCGGTCCGGCGGCAAAGCGGCCGCCCCACATCTGGTTCGAGGTCTTGTCTGTCATGGCCCAACCCTGGAGATACTATGCGTCTTGTTCGTCAGCTTTCCCTTTATATGGCCCTTGCCCTCGGTGCAAATGCCGCCTTCGCCGCCGATCTTAGCACCGTCGAGGCCCTGCGCGAGGGCGACATGCAGAAATTGGTTTTCCACAGTGAGGCCAAACCGGCCTCTGACGCGGCTTTCGAGCTGGCAGATGATGCCGGTCAGGCGCATCTGTCTGACTATGAAGGCAAATATGTGCTGGTGAACTTCTGGGCCACCTGGTGCCCGCCCTGTCGCAAGGAAATGCCGATGCTCTCGGCCCTGCAGGACGAATTCGGCGGCGACACTTTCGAAGTTCTGACGCTGGCGACAGGTCGGAACAATCCCGCCGGCATCAAGAAGTTCTTTGACGAGATCGGCGTGACCAACCTGCCGCGCCATCAGGACCCCAAGGGCGCCGTAGCCCGCGACATGGCGGTGCTGGGCCTGCCGATCACCGTCATTCTGGACCCAGAAGGCAATGAAATCGCCCGGTTGCGGGGCGAAGCGGACTGGAATTCCGACAGTGCCCGCGCCGTGATCGGTGCATTGGTGGCAGGCTCCTGACTGCAACTGCCCTGCCCTCTCGTCCCGCGAGAGGGCAGCTAGATAAAATGCCGTTCTTAATCCCCATGCAACTCTTTTGGAAGATTGTAGGGTCATTGGACAACTCGATCGGCGTCCACAACCGCCCGGTCGCCGCAAACCGATGGGGTTTTGAAGGTGAAGAAAAGGCATTTCTGGAAAACCGACATCCCGGAAGGGGCGGAAAACCCGCTCTCTGCAGCCGTAGTGGCCCGGGATCGCAACGTCGTGGACATGGTGGCGGAGGCGGTCAAACACGACCAGACCCTTCTGGCCTATCAGCCCATTGTACAAAGCCACGCGACAGACATGATCGCCTTCTACGAGGGCTACATCCGTGTGATGGACGCCACGGGCCGTATCATCCCGGCACGGGAATTCATGAGCGTGATCGAAGAGCGCGAGTTGGGGCGCAAGCTCGACTGTCTGGCACTGGAGCAGAGCCTCCGGGTACTGCAGCGCAATCCCAACGTACGCATGTCCGTCAATATGTCCGCCCGCTCCATCGGCTACAGCCAGTGGAACAAGGTACTGGAACGCTTTCTCGAAAACAGCGAATTCCTTGGCGAACGGCTGGTGCTGGAGATTTCCGAAGCTTCCGCAATGGCGGCACCAGAGCTGGTGATCGACTTCATGGACCAGATGCAGCAACACGGCATTGCCTTTGCACTGGATAATTTTGGCGCCGGCACCACGGCAATCGGGCATTTTCGCGAGTTCTTCTTCGATGCGGTGAAGATCGACGGGCAGTTTGTCCGGGGCGTTCATGCAAACCACGACAATCAGGCCGTGATCCGCGCCCTGATCGCGATCGCCAAGCAATTCGACATGTTCATCGTTGCCGAATCCGTCGAACGGCAAGAGGACGCCGAATTCCTGATCGAGGCGGGTGCCGATTGCTTGCAAGGCTTCCTCTATGGTGCTCCGTCGATCACCCCACCCTGGCAGGCGGAAAACGACGCGCGCGCCCGCGCCTGAGGTCGCCCGAAGCACCGATTCGCGGCGCTTGCCCTGAACGCGTCAGACCCAGTCTGTTTTTCAGGCTGGGTCTAAGGCGTCCCTGATCTGCCCCCGATGCGACCAGCTGTCTGTGCCGCCTGGGGGCGGTGTCTGCACCATCACAGCCCATGCCGTGCAACGCCGCCTTTTTGCGCGGGTGTTACGCTGCCGCACTCGGAACAGTTGCTGCAGGTGCACGGTTGGGCTATTCCATGGCGGAAGGGAGGAGACGTCGCACAAGCCGGGTGACGCTTAAGCACCCCACCGCGTCGGCGTTTCCGCAGAACATGCAGAGGACTGACCGAATGACCAACGTAGTAATCGCATCCGCCGCGCGCACCGCCGTCGGCAGCTTTGGCGGCGCGTTCGCCAACACGCCCGCCCACGATCTGGGCGCCGCCGTGCTGGAGGCCGTGGTGGCCCGCGCCGGCATCGACAAATCCGAGGTCTCGGAAACCATCCTCGGCCAGGTGCTGACCGCCGCTCAGGGGCAAAACCCTGCCCGCCAGGCCCATATCAACGCTGGCCTGCCGCAGGAAAGCGCCGCCTGGAGCATCAACCAGGTCTGCGGCTCCGGCCTGCGCGCCGTGGCACTCGGGGCCCAGCACATCCAGCTTGGTGATGCGTCCATCGTCGCCGCAGGTGGTCAGGAAAACATGACCCTCAGCCCCCATGCCGCCAACCTGCGCGCCGGTCACAAGATGGGCGACATGCAGTATATCGACACGATGATCCGCGACGGCTTGTGGGATGCGTTCAACGGCTACCACATGGGCCAGACCGCCGAGAACGTCGCCGCAAAATGGCAGATCTCCCGCGATATGCAGGATGAATTCGCCGTCGCCTCGCAGAACAAGGCCGAAGCGGCGCAGAAGGCGGGCAAATTCGCCGATGAGATCGCCGCATTTGTCGTCAAGCACCGCAAGGGCGACATCACCGTGGATCAGGACGAATACATCCGCCACGGCGCCACCATGGCCGCAATGCAGAAACTGCGCCCCGCCTTCACCAAGGACGGCTCGGTGACCGCAGCCAACGCCTCCGGCCTCAACGACGGTGCCGCCGCCACCCTGCTGATGAGCGCTGATGAGGCCGAAAAACGTGGCATCGAGCCGCTGGCACGCATCGCCTCTTATGCCACCGCCGGCCTGGACCCGTCGATCATGGGTGTGGGGCCGATCTACGCGTCCCGTAAGGCGCTGGATAAAGCTGGCTGGTCCGTGGATGATCTGGATTTGGTCGAGGCCAACGAGGCCTTCGCGGCGCAGGCCTGCGCGGTCAACAAGGACATGGGCTGGAACCCCGAGATCGTCAATGTGAACGGCGGCGCCATCGCCATCGGCCACCCGATCGGCGCATCCGGGTGTCGCGTACTGAACACGCTGCTGTTCGAGATGAAGCGCCGCGGCGCCAAGAAGGGTCTTGCCACGCTCTGCATCGGTGGCGGCATGGGCGTCGCTATGTGTGTTGAACGGCCCTGAACCCGGGACAACGCAGATTAAGTGACTAGAATATCAGCAAGACTTGGGGCGCTTTCGGGCGCCCTTTTCTTTTTCGTTCTCACGTTACAATCTCCGGTTTAGTGTTACCTCATCGGCCAGCGTGCGGCATCAGGATGATGCAGCATGTTGGTGGTGAAATTTTATTGCTACGCAATCACCTCGCGTGCAATAAGATTACAAGTGAAGTAAAGAAGTTGGAGGAACTCTCATATGGCTCGTATTGCCCTTGTTACCGGCGGATCACGCGGTATCGGCGCCGCAATTTCCAAAGCGCTCAAGGCACAGGGCTGCAATGTTGCCGCGACCTATGCCGGCAATGACGCAGCGGCTGCGCAGTTCACCGAAGAAACCGGAATCAAGACCTACAAGTGGAACGTGGCCAGCTATGAGGAGAGTAAGGCCGGGATTCAGCAGGTCGAGGCCGATCTTGGCCCCATCGATATCGTGGTCGCCAACGCAGGCATCACCCGCGACGCACCGTTTCACAAGATGCAGCCCGAGCAATGGCAGCAGGTGATCGACACCAACCTGACCGGGGTATTCAACACCGTACATCCCGTTTGGCCGGGGATGCGAGAGCGCGGCTTTGGCCGGGTGATCGTGATCTCATCCATCAACGGTCAGAAGGGCCAGTTCGCACAGGTGAACTATGCCGCGACCAAGGCCGGGGACCTCGGCATCGTGAAATCGCTGGCACAGGAAGGTGCGGCCAAGGGCATCACCGCCAATGCAGTCTGCCCGGGCTATATCGCCACCGAAATGGTGATGGCGGTGCCGGAAAAGGTGCGCGACGCGATCATCGGCCAAATCCCCACCGGGCGTCTGGGTGAGCCCGAAGAAATCGCCCGCTGCGTGGGCTTCCTCGCCTCGGACGAGGCATCGTTCATCAACGGCTCCACCATCTCGGCGAACGGCGGTCAGTTCTTCTCCTGACGGCTGATTTCGACGACATCAGGTACAGCAAGGGCCGGCTCATCTCGAGCCGGCCCTTATCTCATCCCGTAAGTGCCTGTGTTGAGCTCGCGCGCGCTCAGGCCCAGCGGGAAACCCGGATGCCCGGGGCCGAAGTCCGGCGGCGAGCAAAGATCCATGAGATCGCGTCGCGCAGGACCTGCGCACGCGCTTCGTGAGCCCGGGCCATGCCCTGTTTCACTTCGGTTGTTGCAGCATATTCAATCATCCTGGCCACCTTTCGGTTTAGCGTCTCTGTTGTGACATCAATATGCGCATTTGTAGCATTGACGACAAACGAGAGTTTTGAGACCTTCAGTTAAATTATTCTTGAGTGATACATGTCCAGCAACCTGCCCCCACTCACCGCTTTGCGCGCCTTTGATGCTGCGGCGCGACATATGTCCTTTGCCAAGGCGGCGGACGAATTGAATGTCACACCGGCCGCCCTGTCGTTTCAGATCAAGTCGCTGGAAGAGCACCTGGGGGCGCCCTTGTTTCGCCGCCTGAACCGCGCGGTGGAGCTGACGGAGGCCGGAACCGCATTGGCGCCGGGCGCGGATGAGGGGTTTCGGGCACTGGCCGCAGCCTGGCAGCAGGCCCGGCGTGTGCTGGACACCACCTCGCTCACGGTGACGGCGGGGCCTGCGTTGACGGCAAAATGGCTGGCACCGCGGCTCTATGAATTTGCCCGAAGCCATCCGGAGATCGACCTGCGCCTGTCAGCCGGCCTGCGGAGGGTCGATCTGCGGCGTGACAGTGTCGATGTCGCAATTCGATTCGGCTATGGCGATGACGAAGGGCTGGTCTCGCAGGAGGCCCGCGCCGAATGGCTGACGCCGGTGATGACGCCAGAGCTTTTTGCGCAATACCCCACCCCGGACAGCCTGCGCAACGCGCCGCTGATTTACGATGACAGCATCAGTTTTCTCACCCCGCCCTGCGATTGGCCGACGTGGTTCCGCGCCGTTGGATGGGAGTTCACCCCCGGCCCCGGCACGCATTTTTCCAACGCCGATCATGCCATTGATGCGGCCTGCGCCGGTCTGGGCGTGGCGCTGGGACGACGCCCGATGATCATCAAGGACGTACAAGAAGGTCGCCTCGTGGCGCCCTTCAAGGTCGCCATCGAAACCGATGCGCGTTTCCGTTTCCTGTGTTTGCCAAGCACCAAGGACCGCCCACAGATCAAAGCCTTTCGCGAATGGTTCTTTGCAGAAATTGAGAAAACTGCGCATATGTGGGACGATTTCGACATCATCCCTGCCAAGGATCTCTGACTTAAAATGTCCCGCACTCGCGCCACCGCCATCGGCTTTGTCGCCGTCCTGCTCTGGGCGCTTCTGGCGCTGTTGACTGTGGGGTCCAGCCCGACGCCACCGCTGCTGCTGAACACGATCTGTTTCACCATTGGCGGTATTATCGGGTTGATCTGGGTGCAAGTGACCGGCAGCTGGGCGCAGCTGCGCCGGGTGCCACTGCGGGTCTATGCCTTTGGCTCCATCGGGGTGTTCGGGTACCACGCGCTTTACTTCTCTGCCCTGCGCGCGGCACCGGCTGCGGAGGCCGGTCTGATCGCCTATCTCTGGCCGCTGCTGATCGTGCTGTTTTCCGGCCTCCTTCCGGGTGAGCGGTTGCGCCTGGGGCATTCTGTCGGCGCGCTATTGGGGTTTGCCGGGGCGGCCTGCATCATCACGGGCGGCGGCGTCGGCTTTCAAGCGCAACACCTGCCAGGCTACGGCCTCGCCTTGCTTTGTGCGGTGTTTTGGTCGAGCTATTCTGTCGGCTCTCGCTTGCTGGGCAGCGCCCCGACCGCATCTGTCGCGGTGTTCTGCCTTCTGAGCGCGGTCGCCTCCGGACTGCTGCACCTGCTGCTGGAAGACACCGTATGGCCCATTGGCGCGCTTGGCTGGACCTCTGCTTTGTTGCTCGGCCTCGGACCCGTCGGCCTTGCGTTTTATGTCTGGGACATCGGGGTCAAGCAGGGGGACATTCAAATGTTGGGGACCAACTCCTACGCGGCGCCTCTTTTGTCGACCTTGATTCTGGTCGCTGCAGGGATCGCGGCCCCCTCATGGGGGTTGGCACTGGCAACAGCACTGATCACCGGCGGTGCATTGCTGGCCGCACGCGCATCGGGCACCGCGCGCGTGAAGCCACCGATAAATCGCACATTGCGGTAGGCCGGCAGCAGTTTCCAACTTTTGAAATAAATAAAGGCCCTGCGGATTGCAGGGCCTTGGCTGTCTCGGGGTCAAATTTTGCCCCTGGATCGCGTTAAACCACGGCGGGCTTACGGGACTTGGCGCCGGGGACGGTGCTGGACGTGCAGTCGCCCCCGCGCCGCTTTTGTCATCAGGCGTGATGGAGGCGTTCGATCTCATCCTTCAGGCGCAGCTTTTCCTTTTTAAGGGATTTGATGTGCATTCGGTCGGTGGCCGGGGATTTCTCTGCTCGTTCTACTTCAAAGCTCAGATGCTCGTGCTTCTTCTTCAGTTGGTTGAGATGCGAGCTGAGGCTCATGTCATTCCTCCTTCTACAAAGCTTGAGTAATCTACATGGGGATTGGAGCATGCTTCTTTCAACCTGTCACGCTGCAAGCGCACAATTCGGCATGGTTCTTTTGGACAATTTGTAACTTTTGGCTAGTTCCCGCCTATACCGGCGGGCGATTAGGCAGGTCCTGTCCGAATTCTCACATGCCGACCACAACACCAGCGCAAATTGTCACGACCACCTTGTTCCACGGCCACCGTATCAGCTGCCGGGCCAAGGCAGCTCCGCTGCGGAGCGTAGAATCGCGCGCACCGGCGCACTGTAGTCCTCGCCGTCCCGTTCATGCGCCGCACCCTCATGCAGGATCAACGGGGGATGCAGGCAGAAGTCACCTCGTCCGCCCTTGCGGGCCCGCAGGATCACCAACTCAGCCGCGCGCCCGACACGCGGGGCCAAGGGCAAGACCTCAAGGGAGCCAAGCCGCCCGTGCGCGGCCGCGATCATGTCGGGCAGACGATCTGCCCGCTGAATCATATGCAGGTACCCTCGGGGGGCCAGTCGCCGCGCTGCCGTCTCGAACCAGAGATCCAGCGGCGTGCCTTCGCCAAGTGCCGTGCGCCGACCTGCATCCTGGGCAGGGCTATGAGCCCCGGCGCGATAATAGGGCGGATTGGCAATCACATGGTCAAAGCTCTGCTGGCGCAGCTCTGCCGGAAGCGCAGTCAGATCGGCGGTCCAGATGCGGGCTGACGCCGCGTTGGCGGCGGCATTTCGACGCGCAAGATCCGCATAAGGCGCCTGCAGCTCCACCCCGCAGAGCGCCAGATCGGGCACCCGCGCGCCCAGACACAGCAGCGCCTGACCGGCGCCGCAGCCAAGCTCCAGAACCCGCTGCCCAGCCCGGGCATTGACCGCGGCGGCCAGAAACACCGGGTCCACCCCCGCGCGATACCCGGATCGGGGTTGTAAAAGCGTGATTTTTCCGCCGAGAAAACCGTCCGCACTCAGCTCCGCGTCGGTAAACCCAACCGCATCATCCACGGTCGGACACCGGCAGATCATTGTCGCGCATCACCACCTGCGCATCCTCCAAATCATCGGGATGCACCAACAGGCGGCGGGGGAAAATTCCTATGCCGCCCTCGAGCACGCTCATATTTACGTCCATTTCAAAGCAGTCTATACCCTCTCCGTCGAGAAGAGCGGAGGCAAAGGCGATGACCGTAGGGTCTGTGCTGCGCAAAAGTTCCTTCATATCATGGATCTAAGGGCAAGACCGGGGTCTTGTCGAGCCTATCAGTCGGGAATGTGATGAACCAGGTGATGACGCAGAAACCCCATGAAATGCTGGCTGCCACCCTCGCCGAGGAGCTGGACGCCGTGAACCTGCTGATCCGCGAGCGGATGGCCTCGAAACATGCGCCCCGCATTCCCGAGGTGACCGCGCATCTGGTCGAGGCAGGCGGCAAGCGTCTGCGCCCGATGCTGACGTTGGCGGCGGCGCGGATGTGTGGCTACGAGGGCGATCACCATCTGAAACTGGCAGCAACGGTCGAGTTCATTCATACCGCGACGCTGCTGCATGATGATGTGGTCGACGAGAGCGCGCAGCGCCGGGGGCGGCCCACCGCCAACCTGCTGTGGGACAACAAAAGCTCGGTCCTGGTTGGGGATTACCTCTTTGCCCGCAGCTTCCAGCTGATGGTGGATACCGGATCGTTGCGGGTGCTGGATATCCTCGCCAATGCCTCGGCCACGATTGCCGAGGGCGAAGTGCTGCAGATGACGGCGGCCACCGACCTGGGCACCACCGAAGACATCTATCTGCAGGTGGTGCGTGGGAAGACGGCGGCGCTGTTCTCCGCCGCGACCGAAGTGGGCGGTGTCATTGCAGGCGCGCCCGAGCCGCAGGTGCAGGCGCTGTTCGACTATGGTGATGCGCTGGGGATCGCCTTCCAGATTGCCGATGATCTGCTGGATTATCAGGGTGATGCGGCAAAAACAGGCAAGAATGTCGGCGATGATTTCCGCGAGCGCAAGCTGACCTTGCCGGTGATCAAGGCGATCGCGCAGGCCACGGATGAGGAGCGCGCTTTCTGGGAGCGCACCATCGCAAAGGGGCGCCAGCAGGACGGCGACCTGGAACACGCGCTGGAGCTGATGGCGAAATACGCCACGCTGGAGGCCACTCGCGTGGATGCCGTCGCCTGGGCCGAAAAGGCAAAAACCGCACTGACAGCCCTGCCAGAGCACCCGATCCGCACGATGCTGATTGACCTGGCTGATTACGTGGTGTCGCGGCTGCATTGATCCGAGAGGCCGGTCAGCCAGACATCCCCGCGCTCTGTGCGGCAGGGGATGTCGTTGGAAATTATCCGAGCTCCGTGGCCACGCACCACCAGTCGGGATGCTCTGCGCCGATCTCATAGGCGGCAAAATGCGCGGCCTTCAGGCTTGGGTAGAGCGCGAAACAGGTCGCGCCAGAACCCGACATCCGCGCCATCAACGCATCGCGCGAGCTGCGCAAATCCCCCAGGGCCCGTTCGATCAGCGGGGCCACGGTAAGGGCGGCAGGCTCCAGATCGTTGCGCTGCGCCGCCAACCATTCGGCGCAATCCTCGACACCGTCGAACAGCGGCATATCAGCGGGCATGACGGTATTTTCACGTTCTTCCAGCGCCGAGAACACAGCGCCTGTCGGCACCTCGACACCAGGATTGACCAACAATGCGGGCAGCTTCGGCAGGGGCACGGGGGTGATCTCCTCACCGATGCCCTGCATGCGCGAGGCACGTGCTGACATGCACACAGGCACATCCGCGCCCAAAGACAGCGGCAAGTCTGGCGGCACAGGCACCCCCTGCTCCTGCAGCGCAGTTAGCAGCGCCGCGGCATCGGATGAGCCGCCGCCAATGCCGGCCCCATGCGGCAGGTTCTTCTCCAGATCAATCTGGCCGCGCCAGCCCGCCCCTTCAGCCGCACGCCAGACCAGATTGCGCTCGTCTTCCGGCACGCCCCTGGCAAACAGTCCGGTCACAGACAGCGATAAATCCGCGCCGGAGGTCAGCCGCAACCGGTCGCCGACATTGGCAAATGCCACAAGACTGTCGAGCAGATGATACCCGTCCGCGCGGCGACCGGTCACATGCAGGGTCAGGTTGATCTTGGCCGGGGCAAAGACCTCAGCTGTCGTCATTGGCGACCTGCAGGGGCTTGGCCCCCTCCTCGGCCAGCACCACGTCCAGACCGACATCCAGCTTGCGCCGGATGCGCTCTGGATCGGCCTCGGCATCCGCGTCATCGGGGTCGACGAAGGACAGCGCACGCTTCCACTGAAACTCTGCCTCCAGCTTGCGCCCAACGGCCCAATAGACATCGCCCAAATGGTCATTCACCACAGGGTCCACCGGCATCAACTCCACCGCGCGTTCCAGGTGACCAACTGCCGCCTCATAGTCGCCAAGCCGGTAAAGCACCCACCCGAGACTGTCGACGATGTAGCCGCTATCTGGACGTGCGGCGACGGCGCGTTCGATCATCGACAGCGCCTCGTCGAGATTCTCCTGCCGCTCCACCAGCGAATAGCCGAGGTAATTGAGCACCTGCGGCTGGTCCGGGTCGATCTCCAGCGCGGCGCGGAAGTCGGCTTCTGCTGCATCCCAATTCTTGAGACGTTCGTGGCAGATGGCACGCGCATAGAGCAGGAACCAGCGATTGTTCGCCCCCTCCGGGCTAAGCTCCAGCGCACGATCATATGCTTTGACTGCACCGGCATAATCTTCCTGCTGGCGCATCAGATCGCCGAGGTCGATATGCACCGCGATGTGCTGCGGAAAGTCGCGCACCAGCTGTTCCAGCACTTCGGCCGCGGCCTGCGGGTTGGCGGACCGGCGCAGGGCCTCGGCACGGCCCAGTTCGGCGGCGTGGAAATCGGGATGATCACGCGGCACCTGTTTGTAGGTGGCAATCGACAGCTCGTAGCGTCCCATCTGATCCAGCAGACCGGCGCTGAGCAGAATGGCGTCCACATGCGCCGGGCTAAGGGTCGCGGCCATCCGCGCATACATCAGCACGTAGTCATTGGCCGCCTCTCCCGACAGGGCCTGACCGAGGCTGAAGAAGACCTCTGCCATACCATCGCGCGGCGTCGGGGCGATGGAGAACGCTGCAGTCTCTCCGGCGGCCAGTCGGTCGGCCAGGTCGCTCAGCGCCGGATCGAACCCTTCGCCGAAACTCTCGACGAGCACCTCCAATGCCTGTTCGCTGCGCCCCAGCTGCGACAGCACCTGCACGCGCGCGATCGCGGCCCGGCGGGATGACCGGCCCAGTTGGCCCTCGTTGGCAGCAAAGAGGTCTTCCGCACCCTCGTAATCACCGACGGAGGCCAGCGCCAAGGCCTTGTGATACATGGCAAAGAAGCGCAGCCCATCTTGCTGTGCGACCGCGTCGAACTGCTCCAGCGCGTGCGAGACCGCCCCCTGGCCCATATAGGCCCATGCGTCCAGCAGCCCATCGACCAGCGGGCTGATTTCAAATTGTTCGGAATCGCGGGCCAGCAGCCCATCGTAGTCGTCCTGCAGGGCGAGATTGCCCGCCATGACGATATTGGCCACCTGGCTGCGCACGCCTGCGCCCCACATCCGCTGCGCCACCGGCAGTGCGGATTTCACATCCCCAAGCGCCAATTGTGCGTAGACGAGGTTTTCCATCAGCGTGACGTTCTGCGGATCGCGGACCAGCGCACGGGTGTAATATTTGGCCGAAGCGGCAAAGTCGCTATCGTAAGTCGCCGCCCGCCCGGCCAGATAGGACCCAGCTAGCCCGTCCGCCACGGCCATCGGGCCCGTGGTCAGAAGAAGCGCCGCTGCGCAGGTCAGGGAACGAAGATAGGATACTGGCACGAAGGGGCCTCCCCAGCATGATCACAAGAAAACTGGAGGCGAGCGTAGACCCCGGATTCTCAATGCGCAATGGGGCGACCCGCAGGCCGCCCCATCAAAACGATCATCATGGCAAATCTGCCCGTCACATATTCGGGTAGTTCGGCCCGTCGCCACCCTGTGGCGTGGTCCAGTTGATGTTCTGGCTCGGGTCCTTGATGTCGCAGGTCTTGCAGTGGACACAGTTCTGGAAGTTAATCACGAACTCTGCCTTGCCGTCCTTTTCGACCACCTCATAGACACCCGCCGGGCAGTAGCGCTGCGCCGGCTCGTCGTATTTGGGCAGGTTCACGGAGATCGGCGTGTCCTTATTGCCCAGATGCAGGTGGCAGGGCTGGCTTTCTTCGTGGTTGGTCGCCGCGAAGGACACGTTGGTCAGCCGATCAAAGGACAACACGCCATCCGGTTTCGGGTAATCGATGGTCTTGTGCTTCTCGGCCGGTTCCGTCGCCTCGGCATCGTTTTTGCCATGACCAAGGGTGCCAAAGAGAGACAGGCCAAAGAGGTTGTTGGTCCACATGTCGAAGCCACCCAGCGCCAGCGACGCGGTGAGGCCCCATTTGGACCACATCGGCTTGACGTTGCGAACCATCTTAAGGTCCTTGCCGATGGGGCCGTCGCGCACGTCGTCCTCGTAGCCGGTCAGCTCGTCCGAGGCGCGGCCCGCCTGGATTGCAGCATAGGCGGACTCTGCAGCCGCCTTGCCGGAGAGCATGGCGTTGTGATTGCCCTTGATGCGCGGCACGTTGACCATGCCAGCAGCACAGCCCAACAGCGCGCCGCCCGGGAAGGTCAGCTTCGGCATCGACTGATAGCCGCCCTCGGTGATGGCGCGGGCACCATAGGCCACGCGTTTGCCGCCCTTCAGCAGCTCCGCCACCATCGGGTGATGTTTGAAGCGCTGGAACTCCATATAGGGGTAGAGATGCGGGTTCTTGTAGTTGAGGTGCACCACGAAGCCCACATAGACCTGATTGTTATCAAGGTGATAGATGAAGGACCCACCGCCCGCGTTGGAATTCAGCGGCCAGCCCATGGTGTGGGTGACGGAGCCTTCCTTGTGCTTGGCGGGATCGATCTCCCAGATTTCCTTCATGCCGAGGCCGTATTTCTGCACTTCCTTGCCATCGGCCAGACCGTATTTGGCGATCACTTCCTTGGAGAGCGACCCGCGCACGCCCTCGGACAGGAAGACGTATTTGCCGTGCAGCTCCATGCCTGGCTCGGTGTTGGGGCCGTAAGAGCCGTCTTCCTCAAGGCCAAAGACCCCGGCAACGACGCCTTTGACTTCGCCCTTGTCGCCATAAACCAGCTCGGAGCAGGCCATGCCGGGGAAAATCTCGACGCCCAGCTCCTCGGCCTGTTCCGCCATCCAGCGGCAGACATTGCCCATGGAGACGATGTAGTTGCCGTGGTTGTTCATCAGCGGCGGCATCGGCGCGTTGGGGATGCGGATCTGGCCCGCTTCGCCCAGCATGTAGAAATTGTCGTCCTTGACGGCGACGTTCAGCGGCGCGCCCTTTTCCTTCCAGTCGGGCATCAGCGCGTCCAGACCGCAGGGGTCCAGAACCGCGCCGGACAGGATATGCGCGCCGACCTCGGATCCCTTCTCCAGCACCACGACGTCCAGATCGGCGTCGAGTTGCTTTAGACGGATCGCGGCCGACAGACCGGCGGGACCGGCCCCGACGATCACAACGTCGTATTCCATTGCTTCGCGTTCAATCTCGGCCATTCGAGGTGCTCCTTGGCTATCGTACGGACCCGCGCGTCTGGTCCTTGGCTGGTGGGCGCATGCGGCATGCGCTGGCGGTTGGGCGCAACATTCTTGCGCGGTTGCTTAGCGGTTGCAGCATGGAGAGGTCAATCCATACCCTACGTAGGATCCCTGAAAGACCCGGAAATGCGACATAGGGCGCGCCGGATTTCGTCACCCGAAGCGCAAATAACGGCGTTAATCGACAGGAGTGTCAAGTTTCGGGCCGATCCCCCATCAGATAACGCGGTCCCTGCCCGTTTTTTGCGGCTTTATCCTCCGCATTATAGAGCGCGCAGGTGGGCAGCGACAGGCAACCACAGCCGATGCAACCATCCAGATCGTCCCGCAGTTTCTCAAGGGTTGCGATTCGCGCGTCCAGATGGGTGCGGAACCCGGCCGACAGACGCGACCAGTCGTCCTTGGTCGGGGTGCGCTTGTTGGGCAGGCTCTGCAGCTGCTCGCGGATCTCCGGCAGTGTGAAGCCGAATTTCTGTGCGATCATGATGAAGCTCAGCCGCCTTATGTCGGCGCGGTGGAACCGGCGCTGGCCGCCGGCATTGCGCCAGGGTTCCAGCAGGCCCTGCGCCTCGTAGTAGCGGATCGCCGAGACCGCGAGGCCGGTGCGCTCCGCCAGATATCCGATCGACAGTCCATGTGATGCGGGCATATGTGCCTCCTGTCTTGTCGCGTCGTGTCGCCCTCGCCGCGCAGCGAAACCCGAGCGGAAAAAATTGTGCGTCAGTCAAAAAAACCTCTTGAGCTAAAGTTAGGTTTAGAAATTACCAAGGTCACAGGCAAGCAAAATCGAAAGGAACCACAGCCATGACCGCAACGCTCGAACACGCGAATCTCTGTGTGAGTGATCCGCACAAGACCGCCGCATGGATGGAGAAAATATTCGGATGGCATATCCGCTGGCAGGGTCCGGCACTGAACGGCGGGTACACCGTGCATGTGGGATCAAAGTCCAGCTACCTCGCGCTTTACTCCCCGGCCGAAGAGCTGACGGACCCCCCAAGACCCTATTCCACCAAGGGCGCATTGAACCATCTGGCCGTGATCGTCGATGATCTTGATGCCGCAGAGGTCGCCGTGAAGGAGGCTGGATATGCGCCCATGAACCATGGCGACTACGAACCGGGACGGCGGTTCTACTTTCACGACGAGGAGGGGGTGGAATATGAGCTCGTTCAATATGATTGATCTGCTGTTTCTGGCCGCCCAGGGTCCACGCGGGCTGCGGGATTTCGGCCTTGGTCGACGCCATCGTACAAATCACCCGCGTCAGCCCAGCCTGTCCGCCCCGCTGCCCTTGCGCGCGGCATGGCTGCGTTAAACACCCGCAACAGCCAGCAAAACCCTGCACAAGGATTGCAGCCCCCCTTGCAATTGCGTCCGCGATTGGGTCAGGTATTTGCCAACACGACGGTTCGCCCCGCTGCTCCTTGCGGCGGGGCGGCGGCGTTCATAAGACATGAAACAATAAAAGAACGAACCACGAAAGCGGACAAGACCATGGAAAAGATCCCGATGACGCCTGCGGGCTTTCAGGCCCTCGAAACGGAGCTGAAAACCCTCAAGAGCGTGGAACGCCCCGCTATCATCCAAGCCATTGCCGAAGCTCGTGAACTTGGGGATCTGTCGGAAAACGCCGAATATCACTCCGCGCGCGAAAAGCAGTCCTTTATCGAGGGCCGC
Source organism: Tritonibacter sp. SIMBA_163 (assembly GCF_046535935.1). NCBI lineage: Bacteria > Pseudomonadati > Pseudomonadota > Alphaproteobacteria > Rhodobacterales > Paracoccaceae > Tritonibacter > Tritonibacter sp. SIMBA_163. The sequence goes on along the minus strand of NZ_JAWJBP010000003.1, from coordinate 200,525 downwards.
ATCAAGGAACTTGAAGGCGTGCTGTCGCTCGCCGATGTCATCAACCCGGCCAAGCTGTCCGGCTCGATCAAATTCGGCGCAAGCGTCACCTTGGTCGATGAAGATACCGACGAGGAAAAGACCTGGCAGATCGTCGGCGAGCATGAAGCCAACATCGAGGCCGGCCTGCTGAACGTGAAGTCCCCCATCGCGCGCGCCTTGATCGGCAAGGAAGAAGGCGACAGTGTGGATGTGCGCACGCCCGGCGGAGTGCGGTCCTACGAGATCCTCAAGATCGACTACGCCTGAGACAACGCCAGGCATTCCAAAGCAACAGAGCGGGCAGACAATGACCAGCGACGTCAGTCAAAAGGACCAGCCGGCCGCCAACGGGCAGTCCGGTTTGGCATTGCCGGAACTGGAAAGCAGCCCGCGCATGTCGCTGGGTCTGGCCGAAGTTGTTGCGATGGCGCTTGGCGTATTGTGGCTGCTGGTGGTCGGGGCCGTCTACCTCATGGCCCCGGAGATGGCGCTCGCGACCGAGTGGAATGCGCCACTGGTGCGCATTCTGGCTGTGATGTTGCCGGTGCTGATGCTGCTGGTGGCCGCCATTGCCATGCGCTCTGCCCGGATCATGCGTGAGGAGACCGAGCGTCTGCACGGGGCGATCTCAAGTCTGCGCCACATGTATCTGGCACACACGCAGGCCGCGGCGGTCGTGACAGAACCCTCGGTCACCAAAAAGCTGGACGAGATCGCAGAAACTGCACGCAAGACGGAAACGGTGCTGGCCACCTTTCAGTCCACCCGTGGCGCGCCGACGCGCCTGGCGATCCCGTCAAAGGCGATGGAGGCCGTTACGGAACAGGGCTCGCTCGAATTGGGCACCTCGGCCGAAGACCTGTCGCCGCCGCTCTCGAATGAGCACTTTGTGCGCGCCCTCAACTTCCCGGAATCGGCGGAGGACGAAGAAGGGTTTGTGTCGCTGCGTCTGGCGCTGAAGGACCGGAATACCGCACAGGTGATCCGCGCGGCCCAGGACGTGCTGACGCTGCTGAGCCAGGAGGGCATCTATATGGATGACCTGCGCCCGGACCGGGCCCGTCCCGATATCTGGCGCCAGTTCGCCAATGGCGCCCGTGGTCGCGCGGTCGCCGCCCTTGGGGGCGTGCGTGACCGCTCCTCGCTGGCGCTTTCGTCGGCGCGGATGAAGCAGGATCCGCTGTTTCGCGACAGTGCCCATCACTTCCTGCGCTGCTTCGACCAGATGTTCACCCGTTTCGAGGCCGAGGCCACGGATGCGGAAATCTCCGCCCTAAGCGACACCCGCACCGCCCGCGCCTTCATGCTGCTGGGCCGGGTGGCGGGCACCTTCGACTGAACCGGGCCGTGGCTGGGGGTTTCCCTTCAGAGGCATGCGCCGTGACGGAGCCCAGCCTGCGGCCGGCCAAGGCATCGGATGCCTCCAGCCTCGCGGCCCTGTCGCTCGAGGTCTGGATCGGCACCTACCTGCGTCAGGGCATCTCGGCCCATTTTGCCGACCATGTGCTGGCGGACTTTACAACTGCACGCATGCTGGACCGGATCAAGGACGAGCGCCAGACGCTGATCGTGTCGCAGAACCGGGATGGCATCGACGGCTACATCCGTCTTTTGCGAGACAGTCCTGATCCGGTGGCGGGAGATCACCAGACCGAGGTCGCCACGCTCTACGTGCAGCCGCGCCACCACGGCAGAGGTCTTGGCCGTGCGTTGCTTCACGCCGGCATGGAGGCTGCACGAGAGGACGGCGCTTCCTCCCTCTGGCTGAGCACCAACTCCGAGAACACCCCGGCTATCGCCTTCTATCTGGCGCAGGGGTTCAGCCGGATCGGGATAAGTGATTTCCGCATCGACGATCAGGCCTATCAGAACGACGTGTTTGCCCGCGGCTTGTAATCCCACCGTGGAGGGCACTCGCATCCCGGATAGGGGGAGGGCTCCCGCCCGTCGGACCTGCATTGAAAATGCCGTCCCTCCCGTTGGGCCGCGCGCCCTTCGGGCGCGTGAAACACCTCAGGACAGGTGATCGATAACCTCGGCTGTCTCACCGCCCACAGCGCGCCCGCAGGGGGCGCTGCCGGGCCCAAACGGGGGTGGTGGCATCTGTGATGCCGCCGCGCTCGGCGGGAGCCTCCCCGCCCCAGCGGCCAAGCCTCAGCCCATGCCAAAGCTTGCGTAAGGGATGAACCGCACCGGGTCACCCGGTGCAATCTCTGCCGCACCGTCGGGCAGCTCCACCAGCCCCTCGGCCCAGCTGAGGCCTGAAATGCGGCCGGAACCCTCGGACTTGAACACCTCTGCCTGCCCGTCCCGCATCCGCGCCCGCAGATACTCACGCCGCCCCGGCTTCTTGCGCTTGGCAAATCCGGCAGGCACGTCAAAGCCCTGCGGCGCAGCCCAGCCCGCACCTGCCATCAGCCCCATCGCGGGGCGGGCAAAGACCAGCGTGCAGACCAGTGCGGCCACCGGGTTGCCCGGCAGGCCAAAGACCGGCGTGCCATCCCACATGCCAAGTGCCAGCGGACGGCCCGGTTTGAGCGCAATACGCCATTCCTGCATCGCGCCTGCGTCCCGCAACAGGGCCGAGACATGATCCTCGTCCCCCGCCGAGGCACCGCCACTGGTCAGGATGACATCCGCTCGCAACGCCGCATCATCCAGCGCCGAGCGCAGGGCCTCGCGGTCATCGGCGACGCGGCCCATGTCGACGGCCTCAAACCCGAACTGCCGCATCAGTGCCAGCAGCATCGGCCGGTTGGCGTCATAGATCTGACCCAGCCCCGCCTGCTGCCCCGGCTCGACCAGCTCATCTCCGGTGGACACCACGGCCACACGCAAGGGTTTGCGCACCACAAGCTGTGACAGCCCGGTGGCCGAGGCCAGCGCCAGATCCGCCGGTGTCACCACCCGGCCCATGGGTAGGATCACGTCGCTCGCCGTCACGTCTTCGCCGGCCTTGCGCGTATTGGCGCCCTGTTTGAGCGGCCCGTTGAAGGCGATCTGCTCCCCATCCGTGCGCACATCTTCCTCGAGGATCACGGTGTCGACCCCCTCGGGCAAGGCCGCGCCGGTCAGGATGCGGATCGCCTGGCCCTCTGGTACCACACCGTCGAACGGCACCCCCGCCGCCGCGCGCCCCACGATCAACGGCAACATATGTGCGCCGTCATCTCGCCCGCCGGCAAACCCGTAGCCATCCACCGCCGTATTCGGCTGCGGCGGGTTGGAGCGCAGCGCCACCGCGTCTTCTGCCAGCACCCGCCCCAGCGCCTCGGCCAAGGCCACGCGCTCTGCCCCGGTCACCGGACCCAGCCGGTCGCGCAACAACGCCAGCGCGTCATCGACCGGCGTCCAATCCACCCCCTGCGGCAGGGCGAAGCAGTCGTTGCTGAGAGGGGGCGGGGTTAGGGTCATCGGTCAGGCTCCACGCCGAGAATCCAGCCCTCTTCCAATGCGATAGGGGCGGTCACGGTCAACATCTGCCTCAGGTCTGCCACAGGGCGGGAGGCGAGGTCCAGTGCGACGCGGTGCACTTGCCAGGCATCCTTGATCCAGCCCTCCGGTGCCGGGCCTGCCAGCAACGTCGGCCAGATCTCCAACAGCGCCACCGGTGCGTCCAGTGGCTCGAACGGCCAGGCCGCCATATGGGGCGCAAACCGCGCGCGGAGGCGATGCAGCACTGGCAGCCCCATCATCACCTGCCCGCCGACGGAGCCCGCACCGGACATCTGCCAGCAGGTAAAACTGCCCTTGGCGCGATGTTCCACCTGCCGACGATCAGGAAAAGGGTTATGATAGAAGGTCTTGCGACGCGGCAACCCGGTTATGTCGCGCTTCAGCCCATTGCCCCAGAATGGCCCGTTGCCACCCCAGCGTTCATTCAGCATGCCTGCAATATCAAAGCGATTGTTGCCGGTTGGTGCATCCTCGACACGCTCTGCAAACCAGCGCCACAGGGCGAGCGGCTCCGGTCTGCCGGTCAACTCCTCGGAAAAGCCCGCTGGATACCCGAAGGGAAAATCAAACCCCAGCGCCAGCCTGCGCCCGGCTGTCAGCTCACCCTCAGTCAGCGTCGCCAGCCAGTCCTCGGCCCGGGCGCGATTGCGCAGATAGATCGGATCCTCAGCCACCCCCTGTCGCACCACACAGGCCCAGATCGCATCCTTGCGCGGGCGGGCGCCGGTGTCATTGCCGCCGGACCAGTCTACCATGGCAAAGGTCTCAAAGGGTGTCAGAGGCCCAGCTCCGCGGCGATGAAATCGGCTACCCCCTTGGTGTCGTCCAGATCAAACACCGGGCGATCCAGCGTCAGCGGCGTGTCAGAGGCCACCGCGCGGATGGTCGGATCATCCGGCGCAATCAGCGGCTTTCCAGCCTCGGTGCGATGCGCCTCGATCTTCGGGTGTGGCTCGCGCTTGAAGCCTTCGATCAGGATCAGATCCACCGGGCGCATGCGGGCCAGCAACTCGGTCAGCGACGGCTCAGCCGCGCCGCGCAGCTCCTGCATGATGGCAACGCGGTTGGGCGAGGCCAGCACCACCTCTGCCGCGCCTGCCGTGCGATGGCGAAAACTGTCGGTGCCCGGCTGGTCCACATCCGTGGCGTGATGAGCATGTTTGAGGGTGGAAACCGTGAGACCGCGCGCCGTGAACTCCGCCACCAACCGCTCCATCAGCCCGGTCTTGCCGTTGTTCTTCCAGCCGGTGACACCGTAGAGCTTCACCACAACCGCGCCCCTGTCTGCGCCAGATTTTCGGCCTGAGCCAGATCCTCGGGCGTGTTGACGTTGAAGAAGGGATCGAACGGCTCCGCCTCAAACAACGCCTCGCGGCCATTATGCTGATCGGTCCACAAAACCACCTTGCGCAGGCCGCCCTGCAGCGCCGCACGCAGATCATCACGCAAGGCCACCGGCCAGAGGCCGAAGGTGGGGTGGCGGTTCACACGGCCCTTGCCACCGGACTTCAACACCTCCGCGCCGCTCTTGGGTGTGGTGGCAAGCACCAGCGGATGCGTCTGCCCGTCTGAGGCCGCAACCAGCCGCACCACCAGATCGGTGGGAAAGAACGGCGTGTCGGCGGCAGCTGTGACAATCGCATCCGCGCCCTCCTCCGCCGCCCAATCGAGGCCAGCAAGCACCCCGGCCAAGGGTCCGGCAAAACCGTCGATACTGTCAGGCACGACTGGCAGGCCAAGACCCTCGAACCGTGCCGCATCGCCATTGGCGTTCAGCGCCAGCCCGGAGACCTGCGGCGACAGCCGGTCGATCACACGCGACATCAGGTTTTGCCCGCCAAGGCGCAACAGGCCCTTATCGCCCCCGCCCATCCGCGTGGCGAGGCCACCGGCGAGGATCACACCGAGAGGTTGGGTCATGTCATGTCTCCCTTGCGGCCTGCGCCCAGAGCGGTATCGCCGCGACGCGCGCCGAGTGGGCCTCGATGGCCCCGAGGTGCGCCCCTGCCCGCCCCGTTCATTGCGCGCTTTTCCTGCGATGTTTGCGCTCTTCTTCCGGCATTGCCTTTGGATCCACATCCCGCAGCAGCCGCTCCTCACCTGCCAGACAGACAAACCGCTGTCCGCGCATGCGGCCGATCAGCGTCAATCCAACCTGCCGCGCGATCTCCACGCCCCAGGCGGTAAAGCCCGAGCGCGAGGCCAGAACCGGAATGCCCATCATCGCGGTCTTGATCACCATTTCCGAGGTCAGCCGCCCGGTGGTATAGAGGATCTTGTCCGCCGCCTCGACGCGCTCGGAGAGCATCCAGCCGGCGATCTTGTCCACCGCGTTGTGGCGGCCCACATCCTCCATATAAACCAGCGGACGATCCTGATGGCACAGCACTGTGCCATGAATGGCCCCCGCCTCGAGATAGAGCGAGGGCGTACGGTTGATCTCATGCGCCAGCGCATAAAGCCAGGAAGTCTTGACCGGGGTCGCGGACAGGCTCACGTTCTCCAGTCCCGCCATCATGTCACCAAAGACCGTGCCCACGGCGCAGCCCGAGGTGCGGGTCTTCTTCTGCAGCTTTTCCTCATGCGAGGTCTCGATCTCGGTGCGCACAACCACTGTTTCGACTTCTTCGTCGTAGTCGACGCGCGTCACCACATCGTCAGGCAACAGCATGCCCTGATTTTTCAGGAACCCGAGCGCCAGATACTCCGGGTAGTCACCGATGGTCATCGCGGTGACGATTTCCTGCCGATTGAGGTAGATCGTGAGCGGGCGCTCCTCGACCACCGCGATCTCGGTTTGCTGTCCCAGATGATCGGTACCGGTCACCGCACGGGTCAGCCGCGGGTTGCCGGGGGCGGGGGCGATCAGGTACCCAGACTTTTTTTGCAGCTTTGACAATTGCCAACTTCCTCCAACCCTCGTAGCCATGTGTCACGTAACCTAAGGCCCGGCCATGACAATCTCCACCGTGAAATCCGCCTTCTGGAAGGGCATGCGCGACAGCGCGCCCTTTGTTCTGGTCTCCGGGCCTTTTGGACTGCTGTTTGGCGTCCTTGCCGCCGAGGCAGGCCTGAACGTGCTTGAGGCAACCTCTTTCTCGTTGGCGGTGTTTGCGGGATCGGCGCAGTTTACCGCATTGCAACTGATGCAGGAACAGACGCCGACCCTGATCGTGCTGGTCTCTGCACTCGCGGTCAATCTTCGGGTGGCAATGTATTCGGCCTCGCTGACGCCATATCTGGGTGGCGCACCACTGTGGCAACGCGCTTGTGCGGCCTATCTGACGGTCGATCAGGCCTATGCGCTGTCGATGATCGAATTCGAGCGTCGCGCAGACTGGGGCGTATCCGAGCGCATGGCCTATTTCTTCGGCACCAACGGGCTGGTGGCCCCCGCCTGGATGGCGGCCACCATCACCGGCGCGCTGGTTGGCGCGTCGATCCCCGACAGCCTGGGACTGGATTTTGTCCTGCCGATCGCCTTCCTTGCGATGATCGGCCCGATGCTGCGCACGCCAGCTCATGTGGTGGCCTGTTTCACCGCCTGCGCGGTTTCACTTCCGGCAGCCCTGATGCCCTATAATCTGGGCCTGATCATCGCAGGGCTGGCAGGCATGATGGCGGGTGCGCAGGCCGAGCTGTGGTTTGAACGCCGCACGGCACGCACGGAGGAGGCCGAAGGATGAACGGCACAGAGATGACATTTGACCGCAGCACACTCTGGATCGTGATCGTCGGGCTGGCGATTGGCTCTTACGCGCTGCGATTTGCCTTCATCGGCTTGGTGGGCAACAAGGCGATGCCGGACTGGCTGATGCGCCACCTGCGCTATACAGCCGTTGCAATCATTCCCGCGCTGGTGGCGCCGCTGGTGGTCTGGCCTGCGCCCACGGATGGCGAACCGAGCCTTATCCACTTTGCCGCTGCGGCCCTGACCTTTGCAGTCGCCGTGTTTTCCAAGAACGTGCTGCTCGCCATGATCACCGGTGCCTGTAGCCTCTGGTCGCTGATGTATCTGTTTGGCTAGACGGTTGGGCCAACCTCTGCGGTCACGTCAATTTCAGTGACTGGCATTCAAATCAGCGCGCGGCCAATAGAAAAGGGCGCTGTTGCCAGCGCCCGGATCACAAAATCAGGTCTCTCAGATCAACGCCAACCCTGAGGCCTGCGAGGTCAGATGCGTCACGAGTCCGCTTCGGCATTCAAAGTGACATTCCCTGCCGCAAGGCCGGATTGCAGATCATCACTGTCATCTTCGTAGAATTTGTCCGTCACCACGCCGGGCACCTGTGCAAACTGTTCCTGCAGCTTGACCGGATAATAGGTCACGTCGATGCCCTCGAAACCCGGAATTTGTCGCAGAATGGAAGAGGTTGCATTGGCACAGAAGGCCCCCGGCACCCGCCCGTTGGTGGTGACCAACTGATAGGCCGTCTGTGCCTGCGCCGGTGTCAGCTCGACAGTCTGTGTAACAACATGGAAGGTCGAGCGCGCGTGGGCGCTGCGGTAGGCTCGAAAGACACTCGGCGAGATACCGTAGAGCACGTCCTGACGCTCCGGCACCACATCGGCATAAAACGATCCGGCCGGATCAAAGATCACCCGCTCGGAGGCGTTGACCATAAGCGCCGTATGCCCGCCCTGCCCGGTCCGGTTGTTGACCACCGTGACCAGCGACATCGACGGGTTGCCCGCGTCACGATAGGCGACGCGCGCAATTGTGTCCGGGTCGGCATCCGGGCGCTGAGGTGCCGCGCACCCCGCGAGAGCTGCGCAGAGCGCAAGAATCAGGATCGGCGTCCGCATGCAGCTAAGCTCCGGTGCTATGGATCGGGTCAGGTGGCGAAAACTGCCAGGAACAGGGCAAAGACCACCAAAGCGATGGTAACGCGGGTCACAAAGGTCATGAAACCCGCATAGGTTTTTTCCTGAACGCTATAGTCCATGCTGCCGTGCTTGTGTTCAGCCATTTCTCGAGATCCTGTTCGCATCTGTTCACTTGAAGCTGGTGATACTGGATTTCCAAACCGCTGTCACCACCCCTATCGCGCCACAGACGCAATGGGGCTGCAACGGGCCATAGGCATGACAAGGCTTTGCAAATTCTCGTTCAGGTGCCGCTCATCCGCCGGCAACGGACCCTGCCCCGTCGCGCGATGCGCAACAAAGCAGAGCCGTTTGAGCATACCTTGTCTCGTGGCACCTCATTGGGAACGGTTGTCAGGCCGCATCTTCCAGTTCCGCCACCAGACGGAAGCCAATGCGTTTGGCTGGCTCTTCCGGTTTGGGTTTGGGCATTGCCCGCAAGATCACGTTGAGCTGGCTCACATGCTGCACCAACTGCGTTTTGGCCCCCCGCGAATCGCTACCGTAGAAGGTCACGATATCCGGGTCGAAATACCCCATGCCTTCGATCCGCAGCACGCCGGCATCACCGCCGGCAAAGCCCATGGCGACCTCGTGTTCGCCATCCAGCGTCTTTTCGAAGTTCTGGATATAAAGGATCATGCGTTCATAGGCCCAACGCGCCGGGCTCTTCTGCTCCGGAGACGGCACCTTCTGCATAGGTGCGGGGACATCCTTCAGCGCTTCAGGCGCATCCGGATCGGTGTGAACCTCGCGATGGCAGGGCAGCGCCGCCGCCTCTGCCACTTCGGCGCTGGTTGAAATCTTGTCATCCATTGGAAAATCCCCGGGTCGTCAAAGTTTCAACCAAGGTGGCAGGCTTAACGCCGTTGGTAAACCCAAGCCTCATCATCGCGCCGTGTGCGCGAGACCTGGCCGGTGCGGTAGAGGTGATTCACATGGGCCACCGCCTCCACCAGCGCGAGGCCGTATTCGCCGGGGCCGATCTTGCGCTTGAACAAGGGCGGGAAACACTCCGCGGCGCATTTGGGGGTATCGAGGTGGTCGAGCAACCGCTCCAGCGCACCATGATGGTTGTCGATGAGCTGGCGCATCCGCAGTGGCAGTCGGGTAAAGGGCAGCTTGTGACCGCCCAGCGCCAGATGGTCGGGACGGGCCAGCGCCGCCAGCCGCTCGCAGGCTTCCAGCCATTCGGCCAGAGGGTCGGCCTCGGGCTCAGTCGCATAGACGCCGATATTGGGGCTGATGGACGACAGCACCTGATCGCCAGTCAGCACCAGATTGTCGTCCCGGCTCCAGAATGTTGCGTGCTCGGGCGCGTGGCCATTGCCCATATGCACGTCCCAGTCACGCCCGCCCATGCGGAACACATCGCCCTGCTGCACCCGGGTGAAGCCCAGCGGCATCGGGTAGACCGTGTCGGAGAAGTTGAAGGGTCGTTCTGCCTTGCGCGTGGCGTAGGTGTCCGCATCCATACCGGCGCTGCGGTAATAGGCCAGAGTTTCCGACGGCCATTCCTCCTGCACATCGAGCGTCAGCATGCGCGCAAACAGCCAGGCGGTCCGGGTGGTCACCAGTTCCGCGCCATGTTCGGACTGGAACCAGCCCGCATTGCCGATGTGGTCGGGGTGATGATGGGTCACCACGACGCGCCCTACCGGCTTGCCGCCCAAGGGCCCGGCCATCAGCTGTTCCCAAATGCGGCGGGTCGTTTTTGACGACATGCCGGTGTCCACCACGGTCCAATGATCGCCCTCATCCAGCGCATAGACATTGACGTGGTCGAGCTTCATCGGCAGCGGCAGCCGCATCCACAGGACACCTTCGGCGACCTCGATGGCCTCTCCTTTTGCGGGCGGTTCTTGCCAGGGCGTGCGCGGGGCGACTTCGGGAACAGAGGCCATATACTCAGCCCGCCAGTTCTTCGGCGGTGAGGGCAAAGGCACCCGCTGCGCCCTCTTGCGCATGCACCAGATAGGCCGCGTGCTGGGGCAGCATCCGCTTGATATAGAAGCGTGCGAGTTTCTCGCGCGCACCGCCCTTGTCGGCGAGGGCTGCGGCCAGGTGGTAGTGACCACCCAGAACCCGCGCGAAGGCCATCAGATAGGGCACCGCGCCCGCGAAACGGTCCTGCATGTCGGCCTCCACCAGCCATTCGGTGGCCTCGCGCAGGGTTTCGCAGGCCTGCCAGACCGCCTCGGCCATTTTGGGATGGGTGGGGCGGGCCCGTTCGGCCTGTTCCTCGATCTCGTCGATCAGCCGATGCGCCATCTCGCCGCCGTCCATCATCTTGCGCGCCACCAGATCCATCGCCTGAATGCCATTGGTGCCCTCGTAAATCGCCGTCACGCGGACATCGCGGTAGAACTGCGCGGCGCCGGTTTCCTCGATGAAGCCCATGCCGCCATGGACCTGCACCCCCTGTTCCGCCACACGGATGCCGGTTTCCGTGCCAAAGGCCTTGGCGATCGGCGTCAGGAACGCGGCGCGGGTCTTCCACTCCGCTGCGCCGGTGGCGGTCCCCATGTCGATGGCACCGGCGCAGGCCAGCATGATGGCGCGCGACGCATAAACATCCGCCTTCATTTCCATCAGCATCCGGCGCACATCGGCATGGTCGACAATGGTACCTGTCCCGCCTTCAACCGGCGTTTTGCCTTGCTTGCGGTCCAGCGCATAGGCCAGCGCGTGCTGATATGCGCCTTCCGCCACGCCGACGCCCTGGCCGCCCACCCCGAGGCGGGCATTGTTCATCATGGTGAACATCGCCGCCATGCCACCGTGCTCGCGGCCCACAAGCCAGCCGGTGGCGCCATCATATTGCATCACGCAGGTGGGAGAGCCATGCAGGCCCATCTTGTGCTCAAGGCTGACCACCTTGAGGTCATTCGCCTTGCCGGGATTGCCGTTCTCGTCCGGAATATACTTGGGCACCAGAAACAGCGAGATCCCCTTGGTGCCCGCCACCCCGTCCGGCAATCGTGCCAGCACCAGATGGCAGACGTTTTCGGCAAAGTCGTTGTCACCCCAGGAGATATAGATCTTCTGACCGCTGACCGCATAGGTGCCGTCACCATTCGGCTCTGCCTTAGACGAGAGCGCGCCCACGTCCGACCCTGCCTGCGGCTCCGTGAGGTTCATGGTTCCGGTCCATTCGCCGGAAATCAGCTTCGGCAGATAGACATCCTTCATCGCGTCCGAGGCGTGATGTTCCAGCGCCTCGATCTGGCCCTGGCTCATCAGGGGCGCCAGTTGCAGCGACAGGCAGGCGCCGGACATCATCTCGTTAACCGCAGTGGTCAGCGACATCGGCAACCCCATGCCACCATACTCGGGGTCTGCGCTCATGCCGACCCAGCCGCCACTCGCAATGGCCTTGTAGCCGTCACCAAACCCGGAGGAGGTCCGCAACACCCCGTTTTCCAACCGCGCCGGTTCCAGATCGCCGTTGCGCTGCAAAGGGCCCAGCACCTCGTCACACATCTTGCCCGCTTCGGTCAGGATGGCGCTGGCCACATCGGAATCTGCCTCGGCAAACCGGTCGGTGGCGGTGATCTGTTGGTAACCGAGGATATCCTGCAGCAGGAACTGATATTCGGAAACGGGGGCGCGGTAGCTCATCGGGCGGGACCTCTTGTGATCGGGCGGGCGTCTCAAACGGAGCACATCGACGGGGTGCGGAGTACCTTGGCATCCGGTCCGCTACCCGTTATCTACTGTGCCTTGGTCATTTAGGTAAACAGCTCCGGTGTCCGCGCAATCAGAACGCCGCGTCAGGAGCCATGTGACGGAGCGACCAAACGGAATATGACGCCGGGACATGCACCGATGAGCGAGACCAGAATAGAGACCGAGGCGCTGACGCCCTCGCGTGCGGGCATTGATCACGCCGCCGCACTGCTGCGGGCCGGTCAGCTGGTGGCGTTTCCGACAGAGACGGTCTACGGGCTCGGCGCCGATGCGCGCAATGGCGCGGCCGTGGCGGCGATCTATGCCACCAAGGGGCGCCCCTCGTTCAATCCGCTGATCGCCCATGTGGCAGATGTGGCCGCGGCGCAGAAGCTGGTACAATGGAATGATTGGGCCGAGGCGATGGCGGCGGCCTTCTGGCCCGGTCCGCTGACGCTGGTGCTGCCCCTGCGGGAGGGCCATGACGTGTCACCGCTAGTGACTGCCGGGCTTCAGACGCTGGCAGTGCGTGTGCCGGCCAAAGCCTGCGCACGCGACTTGCTGGCCGCGGTGGATGGTCCGGTGGCCGCACCTTCGGCCAATCCGTCGGGTCGGATCAGTCCAACCACTGCCGAACATGTGCGGGTCGGCCTGGGCGGCAAGATCGCCGCGATCCTGGATGATGGACCCTGCGCTGTCGGCGTGGAATCCACCATCCTGGGGCTGGCGGGCGATATGCCGGTGCTGCTGCGCCCCGGTGGTCTGGCGGCGGAGGACATCAGGTCGGTGCTCGGCCACCCCGTCGCGGATCGCGATGCAATGGACCCGCTGACCGCACCGGGACAGTTGCTGTCGCATTATGCCCCAAATGCCAGCGTGCGACTGAACGCGACGGAGTATGTCCCGGGCGAGGTCTCCCTGGGCTTTGGGCCCGGCATTTTTGATCTCAACCTCTCTGAAAATGGTGATCTTGCGGAGGCGGCGGCAAACCTCTTTGGTCACCTGCATGCGCTGGATGCGCGGGGCATGCCGATCGCCGTGGCGCCGGTGCCAGAGGTTGGCCTGGGCGTTGCGATTAACGACCGGCTGCGACGGGCGGCGGCCCCACGGTAGGGTTGCACCTGAAACCGCTCTTTGATGCGAGGCTCTGCCTCGCGCTCCGAGATATTTCTGAAAAGATGAAGGGGAGGATGGCTCCCGCGCCGCGCCAGCGGCGCCCGGCCCAACGGGAGTGTCTGCATTTTCAATGCAGATGCGACGGGCGGGAGCGCCCCGGCCTTGCAAGCCTCAGATTTACCGTCTTGCGTCAGGGCCTGCTCAGGCGTGCCCCGCGTCCATCGACAGGTTCAGCGGCGTCACGCCGATACTGGCCAGGGCCGCCTCCCATTTGTCATCGGCGGTGTCGGTAAAGATCATCTCCGGCTGCGCATCTGCGGTGAGCCAGCCGTTCTGGGCAATCTCGTCCTCCAGCTGCCCTGGCCCCCAACCGGCATAACCAAGCATCACCAGATATTGCTCCGGGCCGCGCCCCTCGGCGATTTCCTCCAGCACATCCAGTGTGGCGGTCATCGAGACCCCCGGTTTGATCGGGAGCGAATTCACGGTGGAAATGTATTCATCGGAATGCAGCACGAACCCGCGCTGGGTTTCGACCGGGCCGCCGAAATAGACCGGCGTGTGTCCTGCGGCGGGCCGCGTCTCTATCTCCAACTGGTCAAACAGCGATTTCAGAACAACACCCGGGGCGAGCTTGTTGATGATCAAGCCCATTGCCCCCTCATCCCCGTGCGAACACAGCAATACCACCGAGTTGTCAAACCGGGGATCGCCGATTCCCGGCATTGCGATCAGCAACTTACCTGTCAGTTCCATATGACTGCCTCTGTTGCGGCGCGCGGCCTTTGCACCCAGCATGACGCGCGGAAACAGCAGTTGCAACCCTCCGCCCTGCCCCCCTTCGCCGTCGCCGCCTGTCACGTTTCGGTGACATTACGGTAGCCTCGCCCGGATGTGACTTGGCTTTTACGGAGCCTCCGGCGATAGCTTTGACATGAGTGTAAATCTGCGATCTTTTCTGGCGTCTGCCGCACTGGCGCTGGCGTCTTTGACCTCTGGTGCCGTGCCATCGATGGCCGGCAACAACTGGGACAATGTGGCGACGATCAACGTGTTGGATGGCGGCCCGACTGCGGACGGGCGCTATCTCGGTGCGTTGCATCTGCGACTTGAAGACGGGTGGAAGACCTATTGGCGCGCGCCGGGCGATGCGGGCATTCCGCCCCAATTCCACTGGCAAGGCTCCCGGAACGTCGCCGATCTCCGCATTACATGGCCAACGCCAGAGGTTTTCCTGACCTCGGGCATGCGCACCATTGGCTATCACGACGAGTTGGTGCTGCCGATCGAGATCACGCCCAAGAGCCCCGGCAAGCCAATCCGCCTAAAGGGGCGCATGGAACTGGGCCTGTGCAAGGATGTCTGCATTCCTTCCGAATTGCGCTTTGATCACCGTGCCGATCTTGCGGCCGGGCGCCACCCCGCGATTGCCGCTGCTCTGGCGGCCCGACCATACTCAGCGTCCGAGGCAAGGGTGCGCGGTGTCACCTGCCACCTGTCGCCGACCCCCTATGGCATGAAGGTATCGGCCCGGATTTCCATGCCCTCCGCCGGCGCGGAAGAATACGCCGTGATCGAGGGCGGGGGCGCAGCCCTGGTGGCCACCGAAACCAAATCCTGGCGCGAAGGATCTGAATTGGTGGCTGAGGCAGAGCTTTTGCCTGCACGTGACGGCCCGGTTGCGGTTGACCGCTCCGCTCTGCGCTTTACGGTGCTGGGAACATCTCATGCTGTGGACATTCGGGGCTGCACATCAGGCTAAGCGTCTGAATTCATGCAGCATTGATGTCGCCGCCGCCCCCTGTTCCGACAGATTCTCGACAGAAGGCCTCGTCCCGATGACCAAAACCCCCACGGCCCCGCCACGTCGCCCGATCCTTGGTGCCCTTGGGGTGGTTTGTGCGCATGTAGAGGGGGAGGATTGCGTGATCCTCGTGAAGCGAAAGAACCCGCCAAACGCTGGGACCTGGGGCTTTCCCGGCGGTCATGTGGAACTGGGCGAGACTGCCGCCGAGGCCGCGGCGCGGGAGTTGCAGGAAGAAACCGGCGTGATCGCAGAGCCAGGTGCGCAGCTGATGACCTTGGATGTAATTCCACGCGATGCGGATGGTGTGGTTGGCGGGCAGTACTTCCTGGTGGCAACGCTGTGTCATTATGTGTCCGGCCAGCCGGTGCCCGATGATGACGCGCTGGAGGCCCGCTGGGTGCCAGTGGCGCGGATCGAGGCGCTTGGCCTCGACCTTCTAGACCGGGTGGCGGAACTGGCGCGGTTGGCTCAGGCACGCTGGCGCCAGGAGCCGCGCAGCGCCCCCATCGCACCAATCACATAGGTCAAGAACGACAGCACCGCAAAACCAAGCAGACAGAGCACGAGCGCCGCGCGGACCGGCTCCATTTCGGCCAGAGCCGGGAGCATCTGCCGGAACGCTGCGGGCAGGATGCCGGTTGCCATGGTCTGGCCCAGCGTCACCGCCAGCCAGCCGAGATGCGCCGCGCCACTCAGCCCCATCAGCAGCCGCAGACGGCGCGCACCGGCGTGCTGCCCCGCCGCCAGCGCCCGTTTCAGCGATTGGATCGGGCGGGAGATATCCGCCTGGATCGCCACCAACGCCGGCACCACCAGCAGCACCAGGAACATGCCAAAGCCAAGGCCATAGACCAGCGTGATCACCGTCGGCTTTAGGAACTGCGCCTGTTGCGAGGATTCGTACATCAGGGGAGCCAGCCCCAAAACCGTGGTCAGGGTGGTGAGCATCACGGGACGCAGCCGGTCCGCCGCGCCGTCAATGATAGAGGGCACCAGCCCGCGTTCTGTGGCGTATTCGTCGATGGTGGAGACCAGCACGATCGAGTCGTTGATGATGATGCCGGTCATGCCCAGCAGCCCCACCACGGTGAACATGCTCATCGGCAGCTCCCACAGGTGATGCCCCCAGATGGTGCCGACCAGGCCGAAGGGGATGATTGCCATCACCACCAATGGCCGGGTCCAGCTGGAGAAAACCCAGCACAGCACCAGGTAGATCCCCGCCATGCAAAGCACGAAACCGTTGCGCGCATCGGTGAGGAACGCGTCCTCCTGTTCGCTGAGGCCCGAGAGACGGGTTTCGACCTGCCGCTCCTCGGCGATCTTCGGCAGGATCTCGGTTTCCAGAGCAGTCATGATGGCCTCGGCCTGCACCGGATCATCCTCGGAGATGTCGCCCGTCACCGAGATCAGCCGCACGCCGTTTTCGCGCCTGACGGTCGAAAACCCGGTGCGCTGGCTGACGGTGACGATATCGGCCAGCGGCACATAGATGCCTGAGGGCGCGCGCATCTGCGTGCGACCGAGGAAATCCGCCGTCAGCTCTCCCTCCGGCAGCTCCACCCGGATCTGGGCGGAGCGCGGCCCGTCGGGATAGGTGGCGGCCTCGATCCCGTTGAGACGGCGACGCAATGCCTGACCGAGGCTTTCGATGGTGAAGTTCAGCGCCTGCCCCTGCGGGGTCAGGTCGAGCACCAGCTCCTCCTTGTCATAGGCGAGGTTGTCCTCCACCGCCGAGACCTCAGGATAGCGGGTCATGGCGGTCTTGAGATCCTCGGCGGCGGCCTTCAGCGTGGTGACATCGGCGCCGTAGAACTGCACATCGAGCGCATCGCCGCCGGGACCGGAGCGCCAGCCGCGGAAGGAAACCACCTCGGTCAGGGGCAGTTGCACCACCCGTTCCTGCAGCTCGCCCACAAAGGCAAAGCTGGAATAGGGCCGCAGATCGGCGTCGATCAGTTCGATCGCAATGCCGCCCAGCAAGTCACGGTCCTTGGTGTCGGTGCCTGCAAGACCGCGACCGGTGTTGCCGCCGACCTCCGCCATGACAAAATCCACCGGGTTGCGGCCATGGCGTTCCTCGTACTCGGCGCCCAGCTCCTCCACCGCGCGCTGAAACTCGCGCATCTGCGCCAGCGTGTCGGCGCGGGTGGCCCCTTCGACCATGGCGAAGTTACCCGAAACAGAGGCGCGTTCCGGCGCGTTGAAGAACCGCCAGGTGACATCGCCCTTGATGAACAGCGCCATCTGGCTGGCCAGCAGGACAAATGCCCCGGCAACCACCACGTAGCGGGCACGCACCACTCCCACCATCAGCGGGCGGAACAGCCTGTCGCGGCACCAGCGAAAGCCCCGGTTCACCACACGGTTCGGCGCGTCGTACCAATGCTGCTCTTGCGTGTGGGTCAGCGCGTGGGCCATGTGGTGGGGCAGGATCAGGAAACATTCCATCAGGCTCGCGGCCAGCACCGCGATCACGGTGAACGGAATGTCGGCGATCAGCTCGCCAAAGCGCCCCCCGATCGACACCAGCCCGAAGAACGCGATGACGGTGGTCAGCGTGGCGGCAAACACCGGCATTGCCATGCGCCGGGCGGCATTCTCCGCAGCGACCATCGGCGGCTCGCCCAATCGGCGGGCGCGGAAATCGGCGTGTTCGCCCACCACGATGGCGTCATCCACCACGATCCCCAGCGTGATGATGAGACCGAAGAGCGAGATCATGTTGATCGTCAGCCCGCCGAGATACATCAGCGCAATGGCGGCAAACATCGCCGCCGGAATACCCGCCGCCACCCAGAAGGCGATGCGCGCATTCAGAAACAGGAACAGCAGGATCAGCACCAGCCCGAGCCCCATCAGCCCGTTGTCGACAAGGATGTCGAGCCGCCCGGTGATTGCCTCGGCGCGGGTGCGGATCAGGGACACCTCGACCCCTTGCGGCAGCGACAGGTTCATGTCGGCCACCACCTCCTCGACCTGGCGCTGGATGTTGATCGCGTCGCCCTTGTCTGAGCGGTCCACACGGATCGACATGGCGCGGTTTTCGCCGACAAAATAGCTGCGCTGACGGTCCACGCCTTCAACCCGGATCGAGGCCACATCGCCAATGGTCAGTGCCGAGCCATCCGCCTCGGAGCGCAGCACCACCGCCTCCAGTTCCTCGGGCGTGCGTTTCTGGGTGCCGGTGCGCACGCGGGCATTGGCGCCCTCAACCTCGCCCGCCGGATTGATCTCCACCTCGGCGGCGATCACTGATGCGATCTCGGCCATGGTGATGTCATGGGCAATGAGCTGGCTGGACGGCACCTCGACGATGGTGCGCGGCGCGGCAACGCCACGAATGGTGGTGCGGGTGACGCCCACCTCAAAAAGCCGCAGGATCAGCTCGTCCGCCAAAAGCCCCAGTTGCTGCGCGCCAACCGGGCCGGTGATGACAATATCGGTGACCCGGTCACGCCAGATTGCGCGTTCAACCTCTGGGTCCTCGGCGTCCTCGGGCAGGGTGGTGACCGCATCGACCGCATTCTGCACGTCATCGGTGGCGCGGGCCATATCCCAGCCCGGCTCGAAGTCGATGTCGATCACCGCGCGCCCCTCGCGGGAGGAGGATTGCGTCTCCTCAACCCCGTCGACGGCCAGTAGCGCTGGCTCCAGCACCTGCACGATGGCGCTGTCCACATCCTCGGGACCGGCGCCCTCCCAGACCACGCTGACATCGACGGATTCGACGATCACATCGGGAAAGAACTGTGCCCGCATGTTGGGGATTGCCGCCGCGCCGAGGATCAGCAGCAGCATCAGCAGCAGGTTCGCCGCCGTGCGGTGGCGGGTGAAGTAGCTCAGGATACCGCTGGCCTTCTGGATCGGAGACGTCGCCATGAGAATTCACCTGTGGCTGTCGCGCCGCAGCTTCAGCGCGGCGGGCGGGACGATGTAATGGGGCGAAGGCCGGGCCTCAGCCCCCCTTGTTCTGTTCGATGCGAGACACCAGCGTCGCAGGGACGCGGGACTGGTCGAGCTGTGCCAGCATGCGGGTTTTCACCTCGCGGGGCATGCGGCCATTGTCGGTCACCATGGCCTTCAGGCGGGCGCGGCGTTCCTCGGTCAACTCGATCAGGGTCGGCTCGGTGATTGCGGCATTGTCGGCACCCTGGGACAGTGGCCGCACCTTGATGCCCGCGCCCAGGAGCGGCGTGCGCCCGGTCACCACCTGCCTGCCCGCAAGACCCTCGCCCCGCACGAGGATGTCATCCCCCTGACGGCGCACCAGCTCTACCTGCAGCTCTTCCAGCCGGTCATCCGGGCCAAGTGCCAGCACCGTCCGGCGTGAATCCATCGCAGAGGCGGGCAGACGTGCAAGACCGGGAATGGCCGGTTCGCGCACGGTGACGGTAACAAAATCGCCGGGTTTGAAACCGGCGGCCTTGTCCATCCGGGCATAGATCAACCGCCCGGACTGACCATCCCCGACGGCCCCGCTGGCGCGCGCCAGCGTGCCTTCTGCGCTGATCCCCGCACCTGCCGCATCCAGCGTTACCGTGACCTCCGCCGGGATCAGCCCGCCCGCTTCATCCAGCAGCCGCGCGTATTGGGTGGTGGAGACGCGAAAGGCAACCTCCAGCCGGTCCGGATCCACCAGCTGTGCCAGGATCTCGTTGGCGGAGACCAGTCGGCCCTCCACCAGCGTCACAGATTGCAGAGTTCCGGTGAACGGCGCGGTGACGGTGGTGTCCTCGAAATCGCGCTGCGCCTCGTCGAGCGCAATCTGTGCGCGTGCCACCAACGTCTGGGCCTGATCCACCCGCGCCTCGGCCTGGCTGACGGCTTGGCGGCGGGTCAACACGGATTGGCGGGCCTGCGTGGCGGTCAGCTCCGCCGCCTCCACCAGCGCTTCGGTCCCGACCCCGCGGGTTTTCAGGTCTACCTGACGCTGATAGGCGCGCTGCTGAAGCTCCGCCTGCATCTGGGCTGTTTCCAGTTCGTCCATTGCAAGGCCCAGGGCCCGCCCGGCATCTCGGCTTTCGGCCTGTGCGTCCATTCGGTCCGCCTCGGCCCGCTCCAGCGCAGCACGGGCATCCGCCTTGTCGATCTCCACCAGAATATCGCCTGCGGACACTCTGCCGCCGTCTTGGAACCCATCCGCCAGCCCGATCACCCGACCGGACACGGCCGACCGCAGCTCCAGCGTGCGGCGGCTTTCGACACGGCCAAACCCCACCAACTCTGGACGTTCTGATCCCAATGTCGCAGTGACCACATTGACCGCAAAAACACGCTCGCGCGCGGGCGGTGCACGGCGTTCCTCGGACAGGCTCTGCTGCACGGCGGATGTGATCATCTGCACCGCGAACAGCGCCAGCGCTGCCGCCAAGCCGAGCAGGAACAACCCCATCACGCTATGTCGCAGAAATCGCATAGAAAATCCTCTTCCGTTCGCCTTGGCCTGAGGTCACGGAGCCACATGCGACCATAGCACGGTTTGTCCATACTACGTCTTTATACGTGCCACCGGATCACTTCCGTCGCAAATGTTCGTCAAGCCTGGGCATTATTTCGACGAAATTACAGGGACGGTGACGGAAATCGAGCTGTTTGAGCAGGATCTCGTCCCAGGCGTCTTTGCAGGCGCCGGGGCTGCCGGGCAACGCAAAGAGATAGGTGCCCTGTGAGACGCCCCCCGTGGCACGGCTTTGCACCGCCGAGGTGCCGATTTTCTGCATCGACACGATGGTGAACACGGTGCCAAAGGCATCGATTTCCTTCTCATAGACATCACGGTGCGCCTCCACGGTCACATCGCGCCCGGTCAGCCCGGTGCCGCCGGTGGATATCACCACATCAATCTGCGGATCTGCACACCAAGCGCGCAGCTGGCCTGCGATCTCGTCCCGCTCGTCCGGCAGGATCTGGCGATCTGCAAGGCTGTGGCCCGCTGCCTGCAGCCGGTCCACCAACACCTGACCGGAGCGATCCTCGTCAAGACTGCGGCTGTCGGAAACGGTGAGAATGGCAATACGGACCGGGATGAAGTCCTTGCTGTCGTCGATACGGGACATGGCTGTCAGGCCCTTTCCAAGAACGCGAGCCTCAGGGCGAGGCCTGCAAATATGCCGCCGGTGATGCGGCTCATCCAGCGCGCGGCAGCGCCACCGCCAGCAAACAAGCTGCGGGCGCGGCCGGCAAAGACACCCACGCCGCCGTTGATCAGCACGCCGCCCAATCCGATGATGGCCCCGAAGATCAGAAACTGGCCCAGAACCGATCCGGCCTCGGGGTGGATGAATTGCGGCACGAAGGCCAGCACAAACAGGATCACCTTCGGGTTGGTGAGGCTGACCATCACCCCGGCGCGGAACGCACGTCTGGCGGGCACCGCCTGCCCCGGGGCCTCGGCTCCACCCGGATGCATGATCGCACCCCACGCCAGATAAAGAAGATAGGCCACACCCACCCAGCGGATGATGTCGAACAACCCCGGTTGCGTCGCGACCACGGCGGCCACCCCAAGACCCGCCAGCGCCACATGCACCATGCCGCCCGCCGCCACGCCGAGACTGGCGGCCACGGCCGGGCGCGGGCCGGATTTCAAACCCTGACCCAGGCAGAACATCATGTCCGCGCCGGGGGTGATATTGAGCGCGAGGGCAGCCGGGACGAAGGCCACCAGCGTCGACAGCGCGATCATGGCGCAACCTCGAACCAGTTCGGCGTCGGGCCGAGGTTGGCGCATTGCGTGGCACCGATCTGGCCGCGATACCCCCAGCAGTCATGCACATGGCCATAGACGGCCAGCTTGGGCTGCAGTGTCTCGATGGCCGCGCGAATGCTGTCGGACCCGATCGACAACCCCGCAGAGGTGGTATCGCCCGCCCCTTTTGGCGGCGAGTGGGTCACCAACAGGTCGATCTCTCCCGCCTGCGCCAGTTCGCGCGCCGCCGCCCGGTCCGACAGATCAAAAGACCAGTCGCCAAAGGGTGTTTCCGGAATTCCACCGCCAAGGCCAAAGATCCGCAGCCCCTCCACCTGCGTGCCCTGCCCGTGCAGAACGGTCATCGAGGCCAGCGCACAGCCGCGCAGTTCCTCGGCGCTTTCGGCATTGCCGGGCACCACCACCATCGGTGCGGCGATGCCGGCCAGCATCTCCATCGCACGTGGCAACCCCTGCCGCGTGTTGCAAAAATCCCCGGCGCCAACCACCAGATCAGCCTCGACACAAGCCGAGACCAGATCGGCGGCCAGCTCCTCGACCAGATGCAGGTCGGAAAACGCGAGGATTTTCATGGGCGTGGGTCCTTTTCTAGAGATCGGGCCGCAAGGATCAGTTCAGACTGTTGAGACGGGCGCGCAACTCCAGCAGATCCGCCCAGGCCTGCCGCTTTGCCGGTGCTTGCCGCAGCAGGTAGGCGGGGTGGAACATCGGCAACACCGGCTTGCCCCAGGCCTCAGCCCAGGTGCCGCGCAGACGGGTGATGCCACGTTTGCCCAGCACTGCCTGACAGGAGATATTGCCCATCAAAACGAGCACATCCGGCTGCGCCAGCGCCACGTGACGCTCGACGAAGGGCACCAGCATGGCGATTTCCGCTGGCAGCGGGTCGCGGTTCTGCGGCGGCCGCCAGGGCAGCACATTGGTGATATAGACGTTCTTGTCACGGCTGAGGTCGATGGCCGCCAGCATCTTGTCCAGAAGCTGCCCGGCACTTCCCACGAAGGGCTTGCCCTCCAGATCCTCGTCCCGCCCCGGCGCCTCGCCGATGATCATCACCCGCGCGCCTGCCTGACCGTCCGCAAACACCAGATTGCGCGCGCCGCGCTTCAGGTCGCAATGCTCGAATGCCTCCATCGCCGCGCGCAGGCTGGGCAGCGCATCTGCGGCGCGCGCGGCCTTGGTTGCCTCGGCAATCGGGTCGATTTTCTTTGGCCGCACCGGAGGGGGCGGCGCATCGGTGGCGCGCGCGGGCTTGGGTTTTTGATCCTGCAACCCGTAGCGATCAATGGGCGCGTCAAGCATGGCCTCGGTGGCGCCAAGCTCCACCTGCCAATCCAACAGCGCCTTGGCGCCCCAATAATCCAGCTCCGATTCCATCCGGCTACAGTAGCCCCCTGCGTCACAAAGGAAAACGCCCCTTTAACGCTTTCAGCTTCCTGCAAATATCCAAATCCCACCCTCCGCCACACTCCGCGCTGGTCGGTGAGCGCGCCCACCGCTTGCCCCAAAAGCGCCGCCCTCCTATAAGGGCCGAAACAGCGCGGAGTTCGCCCATGCAGCCCCCCTCTTTCGACCAGCCCCACCTCCTCGGGATAGAGCCGCTTCGCCCGCATGAGATCACCGCCATTCTGGATCTGGCCGATGATTACGTGACGCTGAACCGCCAGACGGAAAAGCACTCTGATGCGCTGGCGGGCCTCACTCAGGTCAATATGTTCTTCGAGAACTCCACCCGCACGCAGGCCAGTTTCGAGCTGGCGGGAAAACGTCTTGGCGCCGATGTGATGAACATGGCGATGCAGGCCTCCTCGATCAAAAAGGGCGAAACGCTGATCGATACGGCGATGACGCTGAATGCGATGCACCCGGATTTGCTGGTGGTGCGCCATCCGCATTCCGGCGCAGTGGATCTGTTGGCGCAGAAGGTGAACTGCGCGGTGCTGAACGCCGGTGATGGCCGCCACGAGCACCCGACCCAGGCCCTGCTGGATGCGCTGACGATCCGGCGCGCCAAGGGGCGGCTGCACCGGCTCAATATCGCCATCTGCGGTGATATTGCGCACAGCCGTGTGGCGCGCTCGAATCTGATCCTGCTGGGCAAGATGGAGAACCGCATCCGCCTGATCGGCCCGCCGACGCTGGTGCCGCAGCAATTTGCCGAATTCGGTGCCGAGATCTACGACGACATGCATGAAGGCCTGAAGGACGTCGATGTGGTCATGATGCTGCGCCTGCAAAAGGAACGGATGGACGGCGGCTTTATTCCGTCGGAACGCGAGTATTTCTACCGCTACGGTCTGGATGCCGACAAGCTGGCACAGGCCAAACCCGACGCTATCGTCATGCACCCCGGCCCGATGAATCGCGGTGTCGAGATCGACGGCACCATCGCCGACGACATCAAACGCTCCGTTATTCAAGAGCAGGTGGAAATGGGCGTCGCCGTACGCATGGCCGCGATGGACCTGCTGGCCCGCAACCTGCGCAGTGCCCGGCAGGCGGAGGCCTCCTGAGCGATGGTGGATGTGATCGAAATCCCGAAAGGCGCGCGCGATCAGGTGCTGGTCTTTGCCCTCGACATGCCCGCCGAGCAGGCCCGGTTCCTGCGCGAAGAAGACGGTGCGCTGGCGCAGGTGCTGGGCCTTGCGGAGCTCGACATGGAGCAGGCCGAAATCTTCCCGGTTGAGGATCTCGAAGGGCTGGGATTGCTGGGATATCTGCGCGAGGGGCTCGGCGTGCCCGAGGCGGATCTGTCCGAGCATGGCATGGCGCTTGACGGGATCACGGGCTGGGTGCTGGTGCTGCGCGCCCGCGCGTTTGATGGCGCGGAGACCCGGCTGACACCGGCCGACAGCCTGACACTGGTGGCGCGCCTTGGGGAATCCCGGACCGACTGGAGCGCGGGAACGCCGCTGCGAAGTGACGCCGCCCAACCCAAGCTGCGCGTCGCCCCGCGCGAGGCCCGCAACCGGGCCCGGCGTATAGGCAGTACGCTTTTTGCAATCGTGATGGGACTGTTGCTTGCGCTGGTTCTTTTTCTTCTGCTTCGGTGAGGCGGAGATGACTGATACCAGCCCGGCCTCCTGCAACCATGCCATCATATATCGCCGGTTATTTCTCTCAGACCTGATGCCGGCCACCCGGTGTCGTCTGGGCACTGGTGTCTCCCAGCTCCAGGCCCGCCTGATCGGTCGCCTTGCGACATTTGGGGGAGGCTTTTGATGACGGCGCGCGATGGATGGGACGGCATTTTTGAGCCGGGCGAAACCGTTCTTTGGCAGGGACAGCCGGTGCCCGGTTTCACACTGACCGCGCGCACCACCACGATGTTCGTCTTTGGATTGGTCTTCTCAGGCAGCGCCTGGTTCATGATCACGATCATGGTATCTATGGACAAGGTGCTTTTGTGGATGCTCGGGCTACCTTTTCTCGCTGCCGGGCTCAGTATGATTGCGGGCGCGACTGTTTGGCCGCCCTATGTGCAAAAATACACTTGGTACACGGTGACCCAGAAACGCGCCATGATCGCAACCGCGGTTCCGCTTTTGGACAGACGGCTGGACACGTACCCCATATCGACGGAAAACGAGATTGCGCTTGTCGATGGCGCTCTGCAAACAGTGTACTTCGCCACCGGGGTCGATAGACGCGATGGTCAAGAGGTATCGTTTAAAATCGGGTTTGAACGCATTTCCGAAGGCCATAAGGTCTACCGGCTTTTGTGCGATATTCAGGCGAAGGCTCAATACCCGCGACAACGGAGAAACCGATAGATGTCCACTCTCTTCATCAATGCGCGCCTGATCGATCCGGAGGCGGGGACAGATGATCTTGGCAGCCTTCTCACACGGCACGGCCAGATCGTTGCCCGGACCAACGGCGACGAGGGTGTGGAGACGATCCTCGCCGCCCATGGTCTCGCGGCGGCGGACGTGCAGGTCGTGGACTGCGGCGGCAAATGCATTGCGCCGGGGATCGTCGACATTGGCGTCAAGGTCTGCGAGCCGGGCGAGCGTCACAAGGAAAGCTATAAATCCGCAGGGCTTGCGGCGGCGGCAGGCGGCGTGACCACCATCGTGACCCGTCCCGACACCACCCCGTGCATCGACAGCCCCGAGACGCTGGAGTTCGTCACCCGCCGCGCTCAGGTCGACGCGCCGGTGAACGTGCTGCCGATGGCCGCCCTGACCAAGGGCCGCGACGGGCGCGAGATGACCGAGATCGGCCTGCTGATGGATGCAGGTGCCGTGGCCTTTACTGACTGCGACCATGTGGTGACCAGCACCAAGGTGTTCTCGCGCGCGCTGACCTATGCGCGCAGCCTCGGCGCGCTGGTCATGGCCCACCCGCAGGAGCCGGGCCTGTCCGCAGGCGCCGCCGCGACCTCCGGCAAGTTCGCCGCCCTCCGAGGGCTGCCCTCGGTGTCGCCGATGGCCGAACGCATGGGGCTGGACCGCGACATCGCATTGCTGGAGATGACCGGCGCCGCCTACCATGCCGACCAGATCACCACCGCCCGCGCCCTGCCCGCGCTGGAACGGGCCAAGGCCAACGGGCTCGACATCACCGCTGGCACCTCAATCCACCATCTGACCCTGAACGAGCTGGACGTGGCCGATTACCGCACCTTCTTCAAGGTGAAGCCGCCCTTGCGCTCCGAGGACGACCGCCTTGCGGTTGTCGAAGCGGTGCGCACCGGATTGGTCGACGTGATCTCCTCGATGCACACGCCGCAAGACGAAGAAAGCAAGCGCCTGCCGTTTGAAGAAGCCGCCGCAGGTGCGGTGGCGCTGGAAACGCTGCTGCCCGCGGCGTTGCGGCTCTATCATGCGGAGCTTTTGGACCTGCCAACCCTGTTCCGCGCCATGTCTTTGAACCCGGCGAAACGGCTTGGCCTTACCTCCGGGCGTCTGAGCGATGGTGCGCCTGCGGATCTGGTGCTGTTTGACCCGGACGCGCCGCTGGTGCTGGACCGGTTCAAGCTGCAGTCGAAATCCAAGAACACGCCCTTTGACACCCAGCGTCTGCAGGGGCGGGTGTTGGCGACCTATGTTGCGGGTGAACCCGTCTACCGAAAGGACAACTGATGCTGCCCGTGATCGAGACCGCCCTGCCGCTCCTGCTCCTATGGGGCGCCCTCGGCTATCTTCTCGGCTCCATCCCCTTTGGCATGGTGGTCACCAAGGCCTTTGGGCTTGGCAACCTGCGCGAGATCGGATCGGGCAATATTGGCACCACCAATGTGCTGCGCACCGGCAGCAAGGCAGCGGCGGCGGCAACGCTGATCCTCGATGGCGGCAAGGGCGCCGTGGCAGTCCTGCTGGCGCGCGCGCTGGCCGGAGATCTGGCGGGCGAGGATGCGGCACAGCTGGCCGGGCTTCTGGCCTTTGTTGGCCATTGCTTTCCGGTCTGGCTGGGGTTCAAAGGCGGCAAGGGGGTGGCGACCTTCCTCGGGCTGATGCTGGCGCTGGCCTGGCCCGTCGGCATCGCCTGCTGTCTGACATGGCTGGCCATGGCGCTGCTGCGCCGGATGTCCTCGCTGGCCGCGCTGACGGCGGCGGTGAGCGCTCCGCTGTGGTGTCTGTTGCTCGGCTACCAGCCTGTCATATTGCTCGCCGTTGCTCTCGCGGCGGTGATCCTGTGGCGCCACAAGGACAATATCGCCCGGCTGCGCGCTGGCACCGAGCCAAAGATCGGTCAGAAGTAGCGCGACCCGAATCCCGAACAACCTGTTGAATTCAAACGCCTCGCCCCATCCGGCGGGGCGTTTCACATTTGGCTCACGGGATCGTTTCACCGCACCTGCGCAGGGGTATTCCGCGTTTCTGCACAGACAAAAGGAGTTGTTTTGCATGTGATGCGCGGCCTCCCCAGATCAGCATCGTGGCGGCACTCACCCATCACACCAAGTCCGGATTTCGAACATCTGTTCATAGTCCCCCTCCACACCGGGTGCATTTTCGCCCGGGCTGATTGAAAGGTTCAAACCGATGACCAAGACCACTTCTTTCCTGGGCGGCATCGCCCTCTCCGTTGCCCTGGCAACCTCCGCACTGGCAGCAGGTGTCGAGATCAACGCCTCCTCCACTGGCCTCGCGATGCAGGGCTACGACCCGGTGGCCTATTTCACCGAAGGCGAGGCAAACAAGGGCAGCTACAAGCTGACCACCACCCATGACGAGGCCACCTATTGGTTCGCTTCCGAAGAGAACAAGGCGCTGTTCGAGGCCAACCCGGAGGCTTATGTCCCGGCCTATGGCGGCTATTGCGCCTTTGGTGCCGCGATGGGCTTCAAGTTCGATGGCGACCCGAACCAGTGGAAGATCGTCGATGACGTGCTGTATCTGAACCTGTCCAAGGACATTCAGGAACGCTGGGTCACCGACATCCCGGGCTACATCGAGAAGGCCGATGTGAACTGGGACGAAATCGAAGGTGCCGAACCGGCCGAACTGCTGCAGTAATTGCTGCCCGCCACTCACGGCTCACAAATAAAAACCGGCGGCAGAGATTTCTGCCGCCGGTTTGTCGTTTGGATCTCAGGTGCCGCACCGCGCGGGATGCGGCTTACTTTGCGGCCAGACGCTCAACCGCTTCGGCCGTGCGCTTGGTGTTGTTGTAGATCCCCAGCGCCAGATACAGCGAACCGCCGATCAGGATGACGTAGAGCGAGCCGCCGACCAGCACCAGAAGCGCCGGCAGAAGACCACCACCCATCGGCTCCAACAGGGCGAAAACCGCGCCCACCGCCACCGCGAGCAGCAGCAGCACAACAACAAGACCAACAAGTTTTTCAAATGCAGAGATAAAGAAATTGCCCATGACAGTACCTTTCGGAGCGTGTGAAGACGCGCGTTTAAGGCGCCGGTGAACAGCGGGCAAGCGCAGGCTGCGGGGAAAGTTCCGCGGCGCGCATCAGGATCGCAACCTGCGCGCCAGCCACCCTCACGGCGCCCACACGCCTCGCGGGCGCCGCACATCCGCCGCGCGCAGCAAAAAGGGGCGTCTCAGCGGCGCCCCTTCTCGGTCTGACTGCGCGGTCCGGCTGACGCGGTCCGGTCAGTAGCTGTAGTCGGCGTAGATGCGGCTCAGATCGCCGCTCCAGTCACCGTTGTAACGCTCGAGCAGCTCGTCCGCCGGGACCTTGCCGCTCTCGACACTTTCCTTCAGCGCATTGAGGAAATGGGTCTCGTCCGGCACCAGTCCACCGGCCCCCTGACGGGCCCGCGCCTTCAGGCCGCCCTCGGCGATGGCGAGCACCTCCCGGGCCAGGTCGTGCATTTTCACTTCGCCGACCTCGGCCTGCAGCCCGCCGATGGCGGCCTGCACGCGCAGCGCCTCGCGGGTCTCCGCATCCCAGCCCTTGACCAGATCCCAGGCCGCATCCAGTGCGCTCTGGTCATACATCAGACCGACCCAGAACGCCGGCAAGGCACAGAGCCTGCGCCAGGGGCCACCATCGGCGCCGCGCATCTCCATGTATTTCTTGATCCGCGCCTCCGGAAAGGCGGTGGTCAGGTGATCGGCCCAATCGCTCAGCGTCGGGGTTTCACCCGGCAGTGCCGGCAGCTGACCTTTCAGGAAATCGCGGAAGGACTGGCCCAGCGCGTCGATGTATTTGCCGTCGCGATAGACAAAATACATCGGCACATCGAGGGCATAGTCGGCGTAGCGCTCGAACCCCATGCCGTCCTCAAAGACAAACGGCAGCATGCCGGTGCGGGCATCATCCAGATGCCGCCAGATGTGGCTGCGCCAGGATTTCATGCCGTTGGGCTTGCCCTCGAAGAAAGGCGAATTGGCAAAGAGCGCCGTGGCCACCGGCTGTAGCGCAAGCGCCACGCGCAGTTTCTGCACCATGTCCGCCTCAGACGCGAAATCGAGGTTCACCTGCACCGTGCAGGTGCGGCGCATCATCGACCGCCCCATGGTGCCGACGCGCTCCATGTAGTCGTTCATCAGCTTGTAGCGCCCCTTGGGCATCAGCGGCATTTCGTCATGCTGCCAGATCGGAGCCGCGCCCAGACCGATGAAGCCGACGCCGATTTCATCGGCGATGTCCTTCACCTCGCGCAGGTGAGTGTTCACCTCGTCACAGGTCTCATGAATGGTCTCCAGCGGTGCGCCCGACAGTTCAAGCGCGCCACCCGGCTCCAGGCTGACATTGCCCATACCCTTGGTCAGGCCAATCAGCTTGTCGCCCTCAGTGACCGGATCCCAGCCATGACGGTCGCGCAGGCCTTCCAGCACGGCCTGGATGGAGCGTTTCCCCGCATAAGGCAGCGGCGCCAGCGTGTCCTTGCAGTAGCCGAATTTCTCGTGCTCGGTGCCGATGCGCCAGTCATCGCTGGGCTTGCAGCCAGCTTCCATATATTCCGCCAGCTGCGCATGGCTTTCGATCGGTCCGCCGCCGGACTGGGGAATGGACATGGGTAGGCCCCCTTCGTAGGTCGCCGCCAAAGGCAGGCGTGGCATTTCTGACAAAGGGCCCGAAGCCCGAGGTTAAACTGGTGCTGCGAAACGCGCCCGGTGTCAATGCAGGCGGTGCAGGCTGCGCGGCTCCGGTGATCTCTGCCATATCACGACCTGGTGAGGACCTTTGTGATGTAGTTCACTCAGCATGCGTTCTGTTTTCAACCCCGGCAGGCTGGCAAAGACATCAAACAGCGCCTCCGCTCCGGTCGCCGTGACCGGGATTGCCAGCGGCGGCTGACCGGGCTGCTCCAGCACCCAGTGCGAGGGCCGTGCGGTATGATCGAGCCGTAGCGTTTCGATCTCTGAACGGGCAACCGCACCGCCAGTAAGAGGCCCGAAATAGCTGATCTGGCCTTCGGTGACCTGCACCACCCCCGGCCCACCTGAGCCGAGCCGGAAGCGCATCCTCTGCGCGCCGACAACGCCGAGAATCACCGCTAGGGCGACACAGGCCCAGCCGGTCATCTGGATAAAACCAACACCAGCAAGCGCCCAGCGCAGCCCCAGCGCCAACAGAGCCAAAGCTCCCAGAAGTTCTCGCCAGCGCCACAATGCAGCGCGCGCCTCCGGTCGGATAAAATTCATGTGCGTCCCTCCACAGAGGCTGCGCGTATCTGCGCAGGCTTGGAAAACAGAACCAATGCAAATGTCCCTGCCGGGCAGAAGCCAACGGCGATATAGGCACGCGCGGCGGCTGCGCTGGCGGCAAAGAGCACCGCTTGCCTCGCGCCGCGAGCGCGCACCTGCGCCATATGCCGACCGACGACGCGGCGCGCGTAGCCTTTTCCGCGTAACGCCGGCGGCGTGTAGACCCCGCCCACCTGCACCGCCTCGTCAAACGCGGTGTTGTAACCACTCATTGCCACCGGCTGCCCTTCTGCCAGCAGCACCCGGTGGCTGTCATTGGCAATGAAGGTCGCGATATCTTTCGCGGCCTTTTTGCGGGCGGCCTCCGGTGCCATGTTCAGCGCCTCGATCTCATAGGCAGTGCGCCACTCCTCGACCAGGGCGCGCGGCGCATCTCCCAGAGGGATGATGTCTTCCCCGGCGCGGACCTCGACTTGCAGATCCTCCATGTCGAGCACAAAGCCCGGATCATCGCTGTCCAGCTGGCGTGGATGATCCTGCAGGCCATTGGCGGCCAGAAAACCCCGCACCTGCGCGGCATTGCCCAGCACTGCCGTCACGTCGCGCCCGCACAATAGCTGGCCCGCAGCATGCCAGTCTTCTGGCGTAGAGCTCGGCGCCATCATCAGGACCGAGCCTGCGTTGGTGATGCCAAACACCCCGTCCCGCCCCTCCCGCGCCCAGAGGGTCAGCCCATTGGGATGGCTCGACGCAAACCCGTGGGTGCGCAGGTTGCCGATCAGGAACATCGACCCTTCGATATGGGCAAACAGCAGTGCCTCGATCCAACCGAGGTCAGAAGGCTCTGCGGCGCGCCACATCTTACCAGTCTCCGAGTTTCTGTTGCCACAGGGTCATCGCGGCCACGGCGGCGGTATCCGCCCGCAGGATGCGCGGGCCGAGACTGACCACATGCGATTGTGCCATTCCGTGCAGGCGCTTGCGTTCGGCGGGCGAGAACCCGCCCTCCGGGCCGATGAGAATCGCCCAGGCCTGACCTTCGCCAAGTGTCACATCCAGAAACAACTGCTGCCCTACCTCGGCCTCGTCACAGAACATCAGCTGACGTTCGGCGGGCCAGTGATCCAGCAGGCCGGAGAGCTTCTGCAGATCCGCGACCTCTGGTACATAGGTGCCGCCGCATTGCTCTGCGGCCTCCACCGCGTGGGCCTGCAGGCGGTCTTGGCGGATTCGTTCGGAATTGGTGAACTCCGTCCCCACCGGCAAGATCCGCGCAGCCCCCATCTCGGCGGCCTTCTCGACGATGAAATCCGTGCGTGCCTTCTTGATCGGAGCAAAGATCAGCCAGAGGTCGGGCGGCATCTGCAAGGGTTTGGACTGTTCCACACAGCTCAGCACGCCGCTGCGCTTGCTCGCCTCGGCCACCTCGGCCTGCCATTCCCCGTCGCGCCCGTTGAACAGCGCCACCCGCGCGCCAACGGCCAGCCGCATCACCCCAAAGAGATAATGCGCCTGATCGCGGTCCAGAGGAACCGTTTGCCCTGCCCCCAAGGGGTGATCTACATACAGTCTGACTTTAGCATTCATGAGGTCCTACATATGCAAGGCCAGTCGCCAACACCAGATGGACGTGTCGCGGATGCGGTGAAAGACAATTGGGTCGACATCTATGCCCCAGCGTGGACGCGCCCCTATTTGCGCCTGAGCCGCGCCGACCGCCCCATCGGCACCTGGCTGTTGTTGCTGCCCTGTTGGTGGGGGCTGGCGCTGGCCATGATCGCAGGGCAGAATCCGCGCTGGGAGGATTTGTGGATCTTTGTCGGCTGCGGACTGGGTGCGTGGCTGATGCGCGGGGCGGGGTGTACATGGAATGACATCACCGACCGCGACATCGATGGCGGGGTGGAGCGCACGCGCTCTCGCCCCATTCCCTCCGGCCAAGTCTCCGTAAAGGGCGCTCTCACCTGGATGGCACTGCAGTGCCTGCTGGCCTTCGGCATACTTTTGACCTTCAATCAGGCTGCCATTGCCATGGGCATCCTCGCGCTGTTCCCGGTGGCGATTTACCCCTTTGCCAAGCGCTTTACCTGGTGGCCGCAGATCTTCCTCGGCCTGGCCTTCAACTGGGGCGCGATGCTGACTTGGGTTGCCCATAGTGGTCGCCTGGAGTGGCCTGCGGTGGTGCTGTATATGGCAGGCATGGCGTGGACGCTGTTTTATGACACCATTTATGCCCATCAAGACACCGAGGACGACGCGTTGATCGGGGTGAAATCCACCGCGCGGCTGTTTGGGGAGCGCTCTCCGACCTGGCTGCGCCGCTTTATCGTGGCCACCGTCAGCCTGATGGGACTGGCAATCCTCGTGGCGGTGCAGCCCGCAGGATCGGTTCTGGCGCTGGCGCTGGCACTTTGTGCCCCATGGGCGATGGGCTGGCACATGACGTGGCAGTTGCGCGCCTTTGATGCGGAAAACAACGACAGGTTGCTTTCCCTGTTTCGCCTCAACCGTGACACCGGCTTGATTCCGCTCATATTCCTTGGTCTGGCTCTGTTTGCCTGACTGCGCGCTGCCTTGTGATTGATCCCTCGCGGGTGCCCTTGTAAGACCGTTAACATCAAAACTGCCGGAATTCCTTACCTCATGCGCTTATCTTCGCTTCTGCTCTCTACCGCCGCTTTTGCCGGTGCAGCCGGTCTTAGTCTGGTGGTGGCGGGGTTTGCAGCGACCGCACTGGAGGACAATTCGGAAATCGTGGTCCGCCGTACCCTCGACGAGGCCGGACTGTCCTGGGCCGAAGTGGTCGCGGATGGGTTGCGGGTGGAGCTTTCAGGCGTGGCCCCGGACGAGGCCAAGCGATTTACTGCGATTTCGCGTGTGGGTGCCGTGGTCGACGCGACGCGGATCATCGACATGATGGAAATCACCCCATCGAAGGGCATCGCGCCGCCCCGGTTTTCGACCGAGATCCTGCGCAACGATGCAGGCATCTCAATCATCGGCCTGATCCCTGCCGCCAGCAATCACGCCGCGCTGATCAAGCGCCTGAGCGCCATTCGCGGCACGCCGCAGGTCACCGATTTTGTCGAAACAGCCGACCATCCGATGCCCAAAGGCTGGGCCGACGCGATGGCCTATGCATTGAAGGCACTGGCGCTTTTACCGCGGACCAAGATCTCGGTCGAGGCGGGCGCGGTGCGCATCACCGCCATTGCGGACAGCCCGGAGGCAAAGGAACAGCTGGAAACCGAGCTGAACCGCATGCTGCCACCGAATGTGCATGTCACACTTGATATCGCCGCCCCGCGCCCGGTCATCTCTCCGTTCACCCTGCGCTATGTCCTGGGCCCGCAAGGGGGGCGTTTTGACGCCTGTTCGGCCGAGAGCGAAGACAGCCGTCGCCGTATTCTGAAAGCCGCAAAAGACGCCGAATTGCGGGTGGAGACAGAATGCACCATTGGCCTTGGCGTCCCGTCGGCCAGTTGGTCTCGTGCAGTTGAGGTCGGCCTTTCGGCACTCAAAGAGCTCGGTCAGGGCTCGATCACCTACTCTAACGGCGAGGTGACGCTGGTGGCCGCACAAGGCACGGCGCAAGCAAGGTTCGACCATGTGGTGGGCGAGCTGGAGAATGCATTGCCGCAGGTCTTCGTGCTGCACGCCGTGCTGCCGGAACCCGAGGAACAGACATCCGATGCCACCCCGGAGTTTTCCGCCACCCTCAGCCCCGAAGGACAGGTACAGCTGCGCGGGCGACTGAGCGATGATGCCCAGCGGCGCACCGTTGACAGCTACGCGAAGGCCCGGTTTGGCACCGGTGCCATCCATCTGGCCACCCGCAACGTGCCCGATTTGCCAGCTGCCTGGCCGATCCGCGTGCTGGCCGCACTGGATGCGCTGGCACAGCTGGAACGTGGCGCAGTCACCGTCACACCGGATCTGGTGACCGTGCGCGGCATGACCCATCTGGAAAACGCCAGCGCCGAGATTTCGCGCATGCTGTCGGCCAAGCTGGGCGAGGCCGAGGATTACGAGCTGGACATCACCTATGAGGCGCCTCCCGAGCCAGAAGACCGGTTGATGGCACCCGCCCTCTGCGAGGCCGAGCTGGCCGCGATCCAGCGGGCGGACAAGATCGCATTTGAACCGGGCTCTGCCACCGTCGCCGCCGACAGCGCCCGCGTGATCGACAAGATCGCCAAGCTGTTGCAGCAATGTGGCGAAATCCCGTTGGAAATCCAGGGCCACACCGACAGTCAGGGCCGCGAGGAAATGAACCAGAACCTCAGCCAGGCACGGGCGCAATCGGTGCTGAACGCACTGCGCGCCCGGCGCATTCTGACCGGTAGCTTTGTCGCCAAAGGCTATGGCGAAGACACCCCTATCGCCACAAATGACACCGAAGAGGGCCGCGAGGCCAACCGCCGCATCGAGTTCCGCCTGATTGAAAGCGAACTGCCCGAGGCTAGCAGCGGCGACGCAGCCCCAGATACGGACGATACGGCAGAGCCTGACGACGCCGAAGCCGATTCCACTGACGCCGGCACCAACGAGGAGACCGACGGATAATGAACAGAACAGAGTTCATCCTCACGACAGCCATCATCCTCTTTGTCGCCTTTGCGATGGGGTGGTTTGCCAATTGGCTTATGCACCGCTTTACCCGTGTGCGGCAGAGCGACGTGGCCGATCTGGACCGCATGAGCCAGGAGCTGCACGAGGCGGAAGAGACCCGCGATCAGGCGATCACCTATCTGCAGCAGCGCGAAGCCGAACTGACCAACCAGCTGAGCCAGACCGAAGCCGAGCTGCGCGCCGCCATGGATGGGCTGCGCGAGGCGCGTCACGAGGCGGAAGAGCTGCGCAATCAGCTGCATGGCGCGGGCTGACCCGCGTGGGCGCTCTTCAGGACGCCGATGTGCTGCTGCAAGAGCTATCCGCCTGTGAGCGGGCAGTCTGGGACGCGCTGGTCCGGGGGGATGCCGATGCTGATGCCGCGCTGCTCTGCGAGAGTTTTCTCGGGGTCTATTCGAGCGGGTTCGCAGATCGAGCCGACCACAGCGCACAGCTACACCACGGCCCCACAGTAGAGGCCTACGACCTTACTGAGCTGCAGGCACGGGCACTGGGGGCGGGCCACGGCCTGCTCAGCTATCGCGCGTCGTTTCAGCGGACTGGCCGCCAGAACCCGGAGGTGATGTTCGTCAGCTCCATCTGGCAACGCCGGGGCGCAGGCTGGATCAACATTTTCAGCCAAGACACCCCCGCACTGCCCGAGACCCACGATGGAATACAGCGTGCGTCCTCAGAGCCGACGCCAATCTAAGCTCAGTATCGGCGCGAATGTGCCATGATGATCGAGCCAGATTTGCTGCGCGCGCATAGCTTTTGAAACTGGCCTCGCCCCAGGCGAGCATGGCAGCCGTTCCGTCCCGTCTTTGCAGGACCGCAGCACGCGCATGCCCCTTCGTTACAGTCGGCCATCGCCGCGCCGCAGGTGCGGCGCCCGGCCCAACGGGCGCGGCTGCATTTTCAATGCAGTTGCAACGGGCGGGAGCCTCCCCCGTCCGGATCAGCAAGCGATATAAAACTTGGGATAGAAAGTGGCCGGGCGTCACGGCTCATAGCGCCTCTCCACCGGTCGGCCTGCAACGGCTTATTACCAGCGACGGAGCGCGTCCTCGTCGGCATCCTTTGCCGCAACCCAGTCGGCGCTGCCATCCTGAAGGATTTCCTTCTTCCAGAACGGAGCGCGGGACTTCAAGTAATCCATCAGATATTCCGCCGCATCAAAGGCGGCGACGCGGTGGCGCGCGGCGGTGGCGACCATCATGATCTGCGCGCCGGGCGCAAGCCGCCCGTAGCGGTGTATCACCAGCGCATCCGTCAGATCCCAGCGGCTCATCGCCTCTGTTGCGATCTGTTCCAGCGCCTTTTGCGTCATGCCGGGGTAATGCTCAATTTCCATACACGCCATGGCGCCGCTGTCAGCCTCTCGGACCACGCCAGTAAACGTCACAACGGCCCCGGCGCCCCCCGCCCCGCGGGCAAAGGCCTCGGCTTCGGCGCCGAAATCGAAGGGCGCCTCCTGCACAGCGACCCGCATGGCCTCAGCCACCGGTCATTGGTGGAAAAAAGGCCACCTCACGTACGCCCGCAAGCGGCGCATCAAACTCCGCCAGCTCCTGGTCCAGCGCCACCCGCAGGGCGGAAAGGTCGGCAAAGGCGGCAGCATAGCGTTCTTCGCGCGCCTTCAGTTCCTCGACCAATTCCGCAACGGTTACGGCAGACGTCTCAACGCGCTCTTTCGGCAGGCCGATGCGCTCGCGCACCCAGGCGAAATACAGAACCTCCATCAGCGCGTCTCCTTCAGGTGTGGCAGGGCCTTCTTCAGGTAGTCAAAGCCGGTGATCAGCGTCAGCGCCGCGGCAATCCACAACAGCCACAACCCAAGCCGACCGGACCAGACCATGCCCTCGTAATAAAACCGCAGCCCCTGTGTATCTTCGACCGCGCCGGACAGCACATCCTGCACCATCTGGCGATCCATGCCAAAGCCACCCATGCCGAGATGATGTTCAAAGATGCCCTGCGAGAACAAGGTCGCGATGGCAATCATCTGGGCCGTGGTCTTCCACTTCGCAAGCTTGGTCACCTTCAGCGTGCCCGCCGTGTCGCCCAAGAACTCACGCAAGCCCGAGACAAAGACCTCGCGGAACAGGATGACCGTCGCAGGCAGCACCAGCCAAGCCGTCCAATGCGAGGTGGCATAGCCCACCAGGATCATCAACGCGATCACCACCATCGCCTTGTCGGCGATCGGGTCGAGCATCGCCCCCATCTTGGTCTCCTGCTTCCAGCTGCGCGCCAGATAGCCGTCGAACCAATCAGTGACCGCCGCGCTGACAAACAGGATCAGGGCAAACCAATCCGCGTGCGGGCGCGAGAAGAACAGGAACATCACTGCCAGTGCTGGCGCCGCCAGCAACCGCAGGACTGTGAGGACATTGGGTAAATTCCAGATCATGAGCGCATACCTACAGGCTGCCGCGCGGGTCGGGAAGGGTCAATTCGTCCCGAACCGCCACTTGGCCCTTCACCTATTGCCAAATATCTCGGGGAGTTTGAGGGGCAGCGCCCCACAATCCTGAACCGGTCTCATCAGCGGTCCTGAAAATAGTTATAGATGGTTTCCGCCAGCGCCCCCGAGACCCCCTCGACCGCCTTCAGATCCGACAGATTGGCCCGGCTCACTGCCTTGGCACTGCCAAAATGAGTCAAGAGCGCCTTCTTGCGCCGGGCGCCAACGCCGGGGATCTCGTCCAGCGGGTTGGCGGCCATGGATTTGGCCCGTTTGGCGCGGTGCGTGCCAATCGCAAACCGGTGCGCCTCGTCACGCATCCGCTGGATAAAATAGAGCACCGGATCATTGCGCTGCAGGGCAAAGGCATTCTCGCCGGGGCGGTGGAACTCCTCCTTGCCATGGTCGCGATCCACGCCTTTGGCCACACCGACCATGGGTATGTCCATCACCCCATGCTCCTGCATGATCTCCGCCACCGCCGAAACCTGCCCTGCACCGCCATCGATCAGCAGCAGGTCGGGCCACATGCCCTTGTCGCGGTCCGGATCTTCCTTCAGCAGGCGTGAGAAGCGGCGGTTCAGAACCTCCTTCATCATGCCGAAGTCATCGCCAGGGACCAGCTCGTCGCCCTTGATGTTGAACTTGCGATAGGCGTTCTTCATCAGCCCCTCGGGGCCCATCACGATCATGCCGCCCACCGCGTTGGTGCCTTGAATGTGAGAGTTGTCGTAGACCTCAATCCGCTGCGGCGGCCCCTCCAGTCCAAAGGCCTCCGCGAGGCCGCGCAGCAGTTTCGCCTGCGTGGCGCTCTCGGCCATGCGACGGGCGAGGCTTTCGCGGGCGTTGCGCACGGCGCTAGAGACCAGCTCGGTCTTTTCGCCCCGCTGCGGCACCACGATCTCCACCTTGCGGTCGGCCTTGTTGCCCAGGGCCTCGCTCATCAGGTCGGTGTTCTCGATGTCGTCGGACAGGATCAACTGCCGCGGCACGTCCTTGTTGTCGTAGAACTGGCCGATGAAGGCCTCCATGACCTCAGCCGGGGACATGTCAGCCGAGACGCGCGGGTAGAAGTCCTGATTGCCCCAATTCTGATTGGCACGAATGAAGAAGACCTGCACGCAGGCCTGCCCGGCCTCCATATGCAGGCCGATCACATCGGCCTCGGCGACGCCGCGCGGGTTGATGCCCTGGGCCGACTGCACCTGCGTCAGCGCCTTGATCCGATCCCGCAGGGCAGCGGCACGCTCAAACTCCATCGCTTCGGAGGCCGCCATCATCTGCTCGCCCAGCTCCTCCTGGATCTTGGTTGAGCGGCCCGACAGGAAGCGTTCGGCATCACGCACGCTTTCGGCGTATTCCTCACGCGAGATCAGCCCGACGCAAGGGCCGGAGCAGCGCTTGATCTGATATTGCAGGCAGGGACGTGAGCGGGCCTCGAACATGCTGTCGGAACAATTACGCAGGAGAAACGCCTTCTGCAGCTGGTTGAGCGTCCGATTGACGGCACCGGCGCTGGCGAAGGGGCCGAAATAGCTCCCCTTCTCCTTGCGCGCGCCGCGATGCTTCTTAATCTGCGGATAGTCATGGGTCTTGCCGACAAGGATATTGGGAAAGCTTTTGTCATCGCGCAGCAGCACGTTGTACTTCGGCTTCAGCTGCTTGATGAGGTTCTGCTCCAGCAGCAGCGCCTCAGTCTCCGTCCGGGTGGTCAGGAACATCATCGTCGCGGTCAGCGAGATCATCTTTTCGATGCGCGGGCTGTGACCGGGACGGGAATAGTTCGACACCCGGGCGCGCAGGTTGCGGGCCTTGCCGACATAAAGCACGCGGCTTTCGCTATCCAGCATCCGATAGACCCCCGGCGAGGAGTCGAGCGTCCGCAGGTAGTCCTGAATTACCCCGTAGCCAGTACGGGGGACCTCGGCAGGGCCGGGCGATTCTGCGCTGGGTTCATCCATGGTATCTGACATATGATTCTGGCGTCACCGCTGCAATCTTCGGGCGTGGATTTCAAGCTGTGATGAATCCACCGTTCCTGTGGATAACTGCTCTGATAACTTTGGGCTTGTTTGGAATTTCCTTTTAGATTTGGCGACTTCGCTGAATTGCCTAAATTTTAAGCGAACAGTCAAGGGGCTGATTTTTTTCAATATTTCCATATGCACCTTGCAAATGATTGAAAGTATTAGAGTTTCTGTAACGCTTGTGTGACGGTCCCATCTCTCGTGCATAAGTTGGGACGACTTCAGCACGATTGCCGCTCTGCACCCGGAATTTTGAACTATTCCGGCAGCAGCGCATCCGGGGTCTGCCAGGCCAGATGTTGCCCCCCGTCGACACAGATCAATTGGCCGGTAATGGCAGGAGACGTCACCAGATATCGCAGGGCAGCCGTGATATCCGCCTCTCCTGCTCCGCGCTGCAACGGCGTGGCGCCACGCTGCGCAGCGAAGTCCTGCGGCGTCTGACGGGGGCCAGCCAGTGTCGGACCCGGCCCGATGGCATTGACACGGATCCGCGGCGCCAACGCTTGGGCCGCTGTTTGTGTCAGTGTCCAAAGCGCGGATTTCGCAAGTGTGTAGCTCATGAATTGCGGCGTCAGCTTGCGCACGCGCTGATCCACCATGTTGATGGCGACGGCCGCCGACAGCGGCTCTCCGGCTGCATCCCTGAGGTCTGGCAGGTCCTGAGCCGCAAGCGCCTGCAACAGCAGCGCAGGGGCGCGCAGATTGCTCTGCATGTGGCGATCCCAGCTGCTACGCGTCATGCCTGCCAGATCATCGGATTCAAAGATCGACGCATTGTTCACGAGACATGTGATCGGCCCACCAAACATCTCCGCCGCGCGGGGCAGGAGCATTTCGGTCTGCGCGTCCTGCAACAGGTCGGCCTGTAGGGCAACGGCCCGCCGGCCGCGCGCCTCGATCTCAGCGACGACATTCACCGCCGCCTGCTCGGAGGACGCATAGTGCACCGCAACATCGTACCCGTCGTCGGCCAGGGCAAGCGCAATTGCTTTTCCCAGACGTTTCCCTGCGCCAGTCACCAATGCTCGCATGTCCGTCCCCTTAGTCCGTTTTGCTTTGAACCAGACTTAGAGCAGCAACCACATGTAGACCACATAAAGCGCCGTCAGAACGAAACCCCAGAGGCGCGTGATGTCCTGTCGCAGGAACACAAAGGGGATGATGATCAGCGAGGACGCCAGCATCACCCACAGATCGAACTGCAAGAACGCAGGATCGACGGAAATTGGCCCGATAAATGTGGTAAGACCAATGATCGCCAGCAGGTTGAACATATTCGACCCGATCACATTGCCAAGCGCCACATCGGCCTGACGACGCAGGGCCGCCATCACCGTGGTTGCCAACTCCGGCAAGGAGGTGCCAATGGCCACCAGCGTCAGCCCGATCACAGTCTCGCTCAGACCATACATGCGCGCGATGATGGTGGCGTTTTCGACCAGCAGCTCCGCCCCGAGCGGCAGCCCGGCCAGACCCAGCACGAGATAGATCCCGATGCGCCAGTAGGGCATGTTCGGATCGGCTTCCTCGATGTCCTCAAGGTCGTCCTCGACCCCCGCGGCGCGATGGGCTCGTGCCTCGCGAAAGGCGACAAACAACACCGCAAACAGGGCCAGCAGCAGGATCACGCCGGACACCCAGGTAAATGTGCCAAAGAAGGCCAGCGCGATGAACAGCACCGTCGCGGCGATCATGAAGATGTAGTTCTTGCGCGTGTTGCACTCGCTGGTGTGCAGGGCGCGCATCATTGCAGGCAACCCCAGCACCAGCAGGATATTCGCGGTGTTCGATCCCACCACGTTGCCCAGTGCGATACCATCGGCGTTCTCATGGACCGCCTGCACCGCAATCAGCAGTTCCGGCGCAGATGTGCCAAGAGCAACGATGGTCAGGCTGACGATCAGCGCGGGGATACCAATCCGCAGGCTCAGGTTCACGGCACCACGCACCAGCGCATCACCCGCCAGCAACAGGATTACCAGGCCTAGGGCAGAAAACAGCCAGGGCATCATGTCTTGGGACCTCCTCGTCCACAGTCACAGCCGCTTTTGCCGATCCTGAAACGTCCACAGGACGGGCAGCGGGCTGATTTGAGTTTCTTTTGTCCCGGGAAACGCAAACGTCCGAACATGGCCAGGACGGCCATGGCCACTAGAAACAAGGATACAATCTTGAAAATCACGTCAGAGGCCAAACCGCGCGAACTGCGCGCGTTCCTCGACCGCCCCAAGCGCATCATTGGCCAGCGAAAGGCCAAAACGGCTCAGGAACGGTTTTTTGACACCATAGCGGCGCAGGCGAACCTTCTTGCCAAAGCGCGCCTCCAGCACGGGGTTCAAGTGACCGATCCCATCGATCAGACCCAGCGCCTCAGCGCGTCGCGCCAGCCAGACTTCGCCGGTGAAGAGCTTCTCCTCACCCGACAGTTTCTGTCCGCGCCGTTCGGTCACGTGGTCGATGAAATTCGTATGGATGTCATTCAGCAGCACCTTCAGGCGCGCCACATCCTCTTCGTTTTCCGGTCGGAATGGGTCGAGCATGCTCTTGCTCTCACCTGCCGTGTGAACCCGCCGCTCCAATCCCTGACGATCCAGGAACACATGCGCCCCAAATCCGGAAGAGATCACTCCGATGGATCCCACGACAGAGCTGGCATCGGCGAAAATCTCGTCCGCCGCTGCCGCCAGCCAATAGCCACCCGACGCCGCCACATCCTCGACAAAAGCGATAACCGGGACGTCGTGCTCTTCGGCCAAACGGCGAATGCGGGCCCCGATCAGCGCGCTTTGC
Organism: Tritonibacter sp. SIMBA_163; assembly: GCF_046535935.1. Classification (NCBI taxonomy): domain Bacteria; kingdom Pseudomonadati; phylum Pseudomonadota; class Alphaproteobacteria; order Rhodobacterales; family Paracoccaceae; genus Tritonibacter; species Tritonibacter sp. SIMBA_163. The sequence goes on along the minus strand of NZ_JAWJBP010000003.1, from coordinate 157,917 downwards.
ACAGGGCTGCCACCCGGAGAGTTGATTTCAAGCGCCACGGCTTTGGGCTTGCCCTTCTTGAACGCGCGCTCCAGCACCGGGGCCAATGTGGTGTCATTGAGGCTACCACGGCCGGTCATGCCGATGGCTCCGGAGAGGCGCACAACCGCCACGGTGGGCGGGCGTTTCTTGAAGGGCAATCTGATACTCATGGCGCCGATGTAGAATGCCCACCCCCCGGAAACAAGGGATCGGCACGGAGGAATTCTTGCGATGTTACCTTTGGCGGCATCCGGCGGGTAATTATGCAACGTCTGGCGACGCGCCCCGCGCATTTCCGGCTGAGGACATGACGCCCGTCCTGCGTCCGAACGCAACCGCGCCGCCCTCTCAGGGAGGGGGCGGCGCCGGGCCCAACGGGCGGGGTTGCATTTCAATGCAGGCGCGCCGGGTGGGAGCCGCCCCGCCCGCGCAAGATCACGACCGCAGACGCCAGCCGGTGCGGAAGATCCAGCCGATCACTGCAAGGCACAGGCCAGTGAACAGAGCGATCGCCAAGAGGCTGAAGCCCACGGGCACATCCGATACCCCGAAGAAGGCCCAGCGGAACCCCGAAATCAGATAGACCACCGGGTTGAACAGGGTGATCGTCTGCCACACCGGCGGCAGCATCGAGATCGAATAAAACGATCCCCCCAGAAAGATCAGCGGCGTGATGATCAACAGCGGCACCAGCTGCAATTGTTCAAAGTTCTTCGCCCAGATCCCGATGATGAACCCCAGCAGCGAAAAACTCACGCAGGTCAGCACCAGGAACAGCACCATCGCCAGCGGATGCAGGATGGTGATGTCGACAAATAGATGCGCCGTGGCCAGGATCACCACCCCTATGAACAGCGCCTTGGTGGCCGCCGCCCCCACATAACCCAACACGATTTCGAGGAAGTTCACCGGCGCAGACAGCAACTCATAGACTGTGCCGATGAACTTTGGAAAATAGATCCCGAAGGACGCGTTGGAGATGCCTTGGGTGATCACGCTCAGCATGATGAGCCCCGGCACGATGAAGGCCCCGTAGGACACGCCTTCGACCTGATCGATCCGGCTGCCGATGGCGGCACCGAAGACCACGAAATAAAGCGAGGTCGACAGCACTGGCGACAGGAAACTCTGTGCCAACGTGCGGAAGAAGCGCGCCATTTCAAACTTGTAGATTGAGGCAACAGCTGTCCAGTTCATGCGTCTTCTCCCGAAACAAGATCGACAAATATGTCTTCGAGGCTCGACTGTCGCGTCGCCACATCCGACAGCACCAGCCCCGCCGCCGCCACATCGTTCAACAGCGCAGTGATGCCGGTGCGTTCGGCCGTCACGTCATATGTGTAAACCAGCGACTGCCCATCGGCGCCCAGCCGCAAGTCATGTTCCGCCAGCGCCGCCGGCACAGTGCTGATCGGCTCGGTCAGCATCACCTGCAGCTCCTTCTTGCCCATGCGGGCCATCAGGTCGGATTTCTCCTCCACCAGCAGGATCTCTCCCCCCGCAATGACACCGACGCGGTCGGCCATGGCCTCCGCTTCCTCGATGTAATGGGTGGTGAGAATGATGGTGACGCCGCTCTCGCGCAGCTCTCGCACCACCTCCCACATGTCCTTGCGCAGCTCCACATCAACACCCGCTGTCGGCTCGTCGAGGAACAGAACCCGCGGCTCGTGGCTCAACGCCTTGGCGATCAAGACCCGGCGCTTCATACCGCCGGAGAGTTCCTTGATCTGACTGCTGCGCTTGTCCCAGAGCGACAGTTTCTTGAGGATGTCCTCGATCAGCGCCTCATTTTTTGGCTTGCCGAACAGGCCGCGCGAAAACCTGACGGTGTTCAACACGGTCTCAAAGGGCTCAAGATTGATTTCCTGCGGCACCAGACCGATCATGGCGCGCGCCGCGCGATACTCCTTCTCGATGCAGTGCCCCCCAACCGTCACGCTGCCGAAGGTCGCCGTGGTGATGCCACAAACAGTTGAAATCAAAGTGGTCTTGCCAGCGCCGTTGGGACCAAGGAGCGCAAGAATTTCGCCTTCCTCGATCTCGAGGTTCACGCCTTTCAGCGCCTCGAACCCACCTGCGTAGGACTTTCGCAGATCGGAAATGGACAGGATGGTGCTCATGCGGCCTCCGGTTCGGATAGTGCGCGTATAGGGACAGATGACGGGTGAACAAAACAGTTCACGCTTCATGTTAGTGGTAACGGCGCAAGGGTAGCGGGACCACCCCCAATCCCCGCGCAGGCCCATGTGCATGGGTGCAGTCTTGAACTCACCCGGAGCAATTCCCTGCAGTCGCCGCAGGTTATCCGTCGTCGCTGGACTTTTTACCCGTGAGTGATTTGAACCAGCCCTGCTTTTCGGCACCCGCGTCAGTGCTCTCCTCATCCGCAGCCTCGGCTGTCTCGGGGGCCAGTGTGTCCTGCAGGTTGGTAAAGAACTGATCCGCCATCTTTTTGGCAAACCCGTCGATGATCCGACTGCCAAGCTGCGCCAGCTTGCCGCCCACCTTTGCGTCTACATCATAGGAGAGTAGTGTACCGGTCTCACTCGGCGTCAGCGTGACCACAGCGCCGCCCTTGGCAAAACCAGCCGCACCACCCTTACCCTCACCGGTGATGGTGAGTTTTTCGTTCTCAACCATGTCCGACAGCGTCACCTTGCCCGTGAACGTCGCCTTTACGGGCCCAACCTTCTGGGTCACCTTGGCCTCGTATCCCTCCTCGGGCGAGCCGGTCACGTCTTGCGCGCCCGGCACACAGGCCTGCAACACGTCCGCGGTCAGAAGAGCCGCGTACACACGGGCGGGATCCGCCGCAATTTCCTTCTGATCACTCATCTGCATGGCGCATCTCCCTCTGTCTCACTCTGGGTTGTTCACACCTAGCCCCATTTGGCAGCAACTGCCAAGGACCATGGACGGCATCCGCGACTAAGCACGGACATCGCGCTGCCGCAGCAAACGCAGTAACGCAGCGTCAACGAGACCAGGCGCGATTGACAGACCGGCCCTCAAATTGCGCGAATGGAGGAGGTCCTCCCCCCCAGGCTCCATAAGGAGAACACAAATGCTCGACGGTATCCGCATCATTGAAATCGAGGCGCTGGGACCGGCGCCCTTTGCCGCCATGATGCTCGCCGATCTGGGCGCCGAGGTGATCTGCATCCACCGCAAGGGCGGCGGTGTGGCCCCCGGGATGCCTGAGCATTCGCTGCTGGATCGCGGCAAATCCTCCATTGAGCTGGACCTCAAGGACGCCGATGACGCCCGCACTGCCCGCGCGTTGATTGCCACCGCCGATGGGCTGATCGAAGGCTTCCGCCCTGGGGTTATGGAACGGCTGGGTCTTGGGCCGAAGGAGATGCAGGCGCTGAACCCGCGCCTGGTCTATGGCCGCATGACAGGCTGGGGGCAGGACAGTGCGCGGTCTGCACAGGCGGGCCATGATCTCAATTACATTGCGCTGTCGGGCGCGCTCTGGTCCGCCTCAGCGCCGGGCGATGTGCCCCTGACGCCGCCCACACTGGTGGGCGATATCGGGGGCGGCGCGCTCTACCTTGTCGCCGGGATGCTGGCCGGTCTCCTGCGCGCCGCGCGTACCGGCGTGGGCGCCGAGGTCGACGCGGCGATCTACGATGGCTCGGCGCATATGATGAACCTGCTGATGGCGATCCGTCAGGCGGGCGGTTTTGGCGACAGGCGCGGCGAGAACCTGCTCGACGGCCCACATTGGAGCCGCACCTACGCCTGCCGCGGCGGCGGGCACATTTCGGTGCAGTGTCTGGAGCCGAAGTTCTACGCGATCTTCCTCGACAGGATGGGCCTTTCGCAGGACACGGATTTTGCCCAACAGTTCGCAAGACCTCTCTGGCCCGAACTGACCGCCCGCCTTGCGGGGCGCTTTGCAGAACACACCCGCGATCACTGGACGGCGCTTTTCGAAGGGTCGGATGCCTGTGTCGCACCGGTGCTGTCCCCATCAGAGGCTGCGCTAGACCCGATGAATGACCGCAACACCTGGATCACCCAAGGCGGTCATCTGCAGGCTGCCCCGGCACCACGTTTTGACAGGAAAACCTCCACGCCGGGGCCGGTGCCCGTCCGGGATCAGAATCGCGCCGAGATCCTCGAAGATCTCGCCCAGCGTTTTCCGTCGTATGATTGAGGCATCGTGGCGCAACCGCTCGGGGGGAGTTTGAGGGGGCATCGCCCCGTCGAACTCCCCCAACATCTGCGCGCGGGCCGACAGGCCCGCGCTCCGCTGGATTACGCCAAATGGGTTGCCAGACCTACCCGACCGCGCCTTCGCGCACGGTGTCTATCATCAGCTGCACGTTCTCGGGATCCGCATCAGGCGTGATCCCGTGACCGAGGTTGAAGATATGCGGCCCCTTGGAAAACGCTTTCACGATCCGGCGCGTATCCGCCACCAGCTCGTCACCCCCAGTGACCATGTGACGCGACGCAAGATTGCCCTGCACACAGCCATCAACCTGCACATGTGCCGCTGCCCATTCCGGGTCCACGGAGTTATCAAGCGCCACGCAATCCACACCGCTGGCGGCGTGGAAGCCTACATATTTCTCACCCGCCTCGCGCGGGAAACCGATGATCGGAATGCCGGGATGGCGCGCCTTCAGCGCCGCGGTAATTTCGCGGGCAGGCTCCAGCGCGTATTTTTCAAACGCGTCGCCCTTCAACGACCCAGCCCAGCTGTCGAATATCTTCACCACCTCAGCGCCCGCTTCAATCTGGGCGGACAGATAGGCGATGGTGGCTTGCGTGACGCGCGACAGAAGTGCCTCGAACAGGGCGGTATTCTCCATTCTCAGCGCGTGCGCGGGCCCCTGATCGGGGGTGCCGCGACCGGCGATCATATAAGTGGCCACGGTCCAGGGCGCGCCGGCAAAGCCGATCAGCGTAGTCTCAGACGGCAGCGCCCGCGACAAGATGCGTACGGTCTCGTAGATCGGGTTCAAGGTCTCGTGCACATCGCTCGCGGGGCCAAGCTTGGCAAAATCCGCTTCCGAAGTGATGGTGGACAGCCGCGGGCCCTCGCCGGTCACGAACCACAGATCCGCGCCCAGCGCCTGCGGCACCAGAAGGATATCCGCGAACAGAATCGCCGCGTCGAATCCGTATCGGCGGATCGGCTGCAGCGTCACCTCGGCGGCCAGTTCCGGATTGTAGCACAGGCTCAGGAAATCACCGGCCTGCGCCCGCGTCGCACGGTACTCGGGCAGGTAGCGGCCCGCCTGACGCATCATCCAGATTGGCGGCACATCCTGTGTTTCGCCTGCCAATGCGCGCAGGATCGTCTTCTGTTGGCCCATGCTCTGCCCCTTTCATTGCGGTCCCCCTGAGGTCTAGCCTCAGCGGCAAATTGTCAAGGCTCGCCCCTCTTCGCGCGTCGAGTGCTTGCCACGGCATAATGTCGCGATTAATCCTGTGCCCATGAACCTGACCCTGCCCTCTCCCGCTTCGCCCCTGAAGATCGGCACTCGCGGCTCGCCGCTGGCGCTGGCCCAGGCCTATGAGACCCGCGACCGGCTGGCCCGTGCCTTTGAGCTGGAGCCCGCAGCCTTTGACATCGTGGTGATCAAGACCACCGGCGACAACCGCGCCATGATCGACGCAGACCGGCCGCTGAAGGAGATCGGCAACAAGGGGCTGTTCACCAAGGAGATCGAAGAGGCGCTGACCTCCGGCGCCATCGACCTGGCCGTGCATTCGATGAAGGACATGCCGACAGAGCAGCCCGAGGGGCTGATGCTGGACTGCTATCTGCCGCGCGAGGACATGCGCGATGCCTTTGTTTCACCCGGGATCCGCAGGATTGGCGATTTGCCGACCGGCGCGGTGGTGGGCACGTCCTCCCTGCGGCGCCGTGCGCAGCTGCTGAACCGTCGTCCGGACCTTCAGGTGGTGGAGTTTCGCGGCAATGTGCAGACCCGCCTCCAGAAGCTCCACAACGGCGTTGCCAGCGCCACGTTTCTCGCCATGGCCGGCTTGCGCCGCCTGAACATGGCCGAAGAGGTCCCAGCGACCCCCATCGAGGTCGAAGACATGCTCCCCGCAGTGGCACAGGGCGCCATCGGCATCGAACGGCGCAGCGACGATATGACAGCCGCCACCATGCTGGAGGCGATCCACCACGCCGAGACCAGCCTGCGGCTGGCTGCCGAACGGGCCTTCCTCGCCGCGCTTGATGGGTCTTGCGAAACCCCGATCGCGGCGCTGGCAGAGTTGTCCGGCGGCACCTTGCGTCTTCGCGGCCAAATCCTGCGCCCCGATGGGTCCGAGGCTTTGGCGGATGACCAGAGCTGTGCCATTGAGGATGGCGCCGACCTCGGTCGCGGCATGGGCGAGGCGCTGCGGGCGCGGGCGGGCGACGGTTTTTTCAGCCACTGACGCCGGGGCCCGCGCGTCCGACGCCCGCGAGACTGACCTGCCAGCACGGCCGAGGCACACCCCTGCGACGGCATCCGTTGGTTGAATTCAATGTACTGAAGCTGGCAGTCAAATGATCGCTGGCCTTCCAACTGTGGCCAGGCCCGACCAGGCCACTGGGCGGCTTCCGCTGGTGCATTTTCGCCAAACATGGCGCGGCAAAAACATCAAAAACAGCCTCTGAGCTTGCGCGGCGTCTATGCCGCTTCGCCCGGCAGTGCTGGCATCAAATCAGGTGAAGGATTTTTCGCACATCACATGGTCAATCATGTGTCCAGCTGGCAGCTCCCAAGGTTCGCGCGCGGAGGCTGAAAAGCCGGGAGACCAACCGCCTGCGGATCGCAACGGGCTCGGCTTGGTCCCGGATCGAGGCTGACCATACCGACACAACGCCTATCCGCCTTCAGTGCCGTCCGGTTTCGGCTGGCGGGCGCGCTCCCGCCCCTTTGTGGATGAGCCAAAGGCTCCCCAAAAGCGTTGGGCCCGGCAGGGGCGGCGCCGAAGGCGCCGCCCCTGCCCCCGGCGATCCGCGCAAGCGGAGCGCAAAACCTCCTGGTTTCCTTGCAGCCTAGTTCGACACCGTCACCGTTTGCGCCTCGCCGCCTGCGGGCGCCTCAAGTGGCAGATACTTGCGATAGCCCAGCCATTGCAGCCAGTTCTCGGCACCGCCCCCGAAGACGTTCAGGTCCACATTGCCCTTGATCCCCGGCACCGACCCAGTGCCGGTATATTGCCAGAACGCCCAATGCGCACCCGGATAGACCTGCTCCGGGTGCCCGGCCACCGAGCGCAGCCAGAAATCCACCCCCTTCAGCCGACCGATGTCAGTGTCGCGGTAGAAATCCACCGTGGTGTAGACCACCGGGCGGCGGCCATAGTGGGCAGTGATTTTCTTGATGAATCGCTCGGCTTCATGCCGGGCTTCGGCGCCGGAAGGACGCCGTTTGCAGCTGGGCGAGGCATGGTTCCACTCGATGTCCAGCACCGGCGGCAGGCTGCTCGCCTCCTTGGGCACATTGCGGATGAACCAGCGCGCCTGCTCTTCCGGTGTGCGGCAGAAGTAGTAGAAGTGATAGGCCCCGCGCCTCATCCCCGCACGACGGGCGCCGCGCCAGTTCGACTTGAACTCCGGGTCCAAATGATCTCCGCCCTCGGTCGCCTTGATCCAGGCGAAGGACACGCCCGCTCCGCGCACTGCACTCCAGTCGATATCACCCTGATAGCGGGCCACGTCGATACCATGGATCGGATAGGCCCAAGGCTCTCGCATGTCCCAATCGTGGGGGTCATTGTCGCCGTATTTCGGATAGGTCGCCAGCGCCGCATAGGCTCGGGAGAACACCGGGTCGATCACCCGTTCAACCTGCCCCTCCAACGGCGGTGGCGGCACCGGTTCGCGCGTTGTGCTGCCACAGGCCGTGAGTACAGCCAAAAGTCCGAATCCAATAATGCGACGGAATGTCATCATATACCTGCCAAAGAACACTGCCTGCCTTCATAGAGCCGAAGGCAGGCAGTTTCTTCAACGACGAATGAGGCCGACACGCCCCAACCGCGCAGAATGCGCGGGATTACACCGATGCGACAATCAAACCCACTTTGCCAAGGGTGGCAGGCTCATCAGCACCGCGTTGGCGTCATGACCGGTCTCCAGACCAAATTTGGTGCCGCGATCATAGACCAGATTATACTCCGCATAGAGCCCCCGGTGGATCAGCTGCGTATCCTTGTCCGCATCATCACACGCCATGCCGCGACGCGCCTCCACCAGTGGCACATAGGCCGGCAGGAAGGCGCGGCCGATGTCCTGGATCAGCGCAAAATCCGCCTGCCAGTCACCGGTGTTGTGATCGTCGAGGAAAATGCCACCGACACCGCGCGCACGGCCCCGATGCGGGATGTAGAAATACTCGTCCGCCCAGGACGTCAGTCGCGGGTAGAGATCGCCGCCATGCGGGTCGAGATGCGCCTGCTGCACGCCATGAAAATGCGCGGTGTCTTCGGCATATTCAATACAGGGATTGAGGTCAGAACCACCGCCGAACCACCAGCCATGCGGCGTCCAGAACATCCGGGTGTTCATATGCACCGCAGGCACATGCGGGTTGCGCATATGGGCCACCAGCGAAATCCCCGACGCCCAGAAGCGCGGATCATCCTTCATGCCCGGCAGGCCCTTACGTGCGGCCATCGCATTCTGCGCACGCTCCCCAAGGGTGCCGTACACCTCGGAGATATTGACACCGACCTTCTCGAACACGCGACCGCCGCGCATCACGCTCATCAAACCGCCGCCCGCGTCCGATCCATCTTCGGCTGTGCGTTTGGTTTCGGACACATCAAACCGGCCCGCGTCCATCTCTGTGAAAGGGCCCTCGGCGTGGCTGTCCTCCAGCCCCTCGAAACTGGCGACAATCTGGTCACGCAACTCGCGGAACCAGGCCGCCGCGCGTGCCTTTTCCGCACGCATCTCTGTCGTGTTCTCCGCCATCTGGGCCTCCTGAATGGGATCGAAATTCGGGTCGCGCCCTCAATGCACCGGCGCGGTGACGGGATCAAGCAGGGTGCGGCCACCATCCAGCGTCAGCACCTGTCCGGTCATGAAGCCAGAGGCCTCGGAGGCCAGGAACTGCGCCGTCTCGGTCAACTCGGTTGGCGGCGCGATGCGGTTCAGGGGCGTGTGCTCCTCGATGTCCTGACGCAGCGACCTGTTGCCCTTCAGTGTGAGCTGCATCGAGGCACTCATCACCGACCCGAAGGCGATGGAGTTCACCCGAATCTTGTGCGGTGCCAGCGAAACCGCCAGCGAGCGGGTCATCTGGTCCAGCGCGGCAGAGGTCACGGAATAGCCCATCAGGTCCGGGTGGGTGCGGCGGGCGGCGATCGACGACAGGTTTATGATCGCCCCGTTGGCGCCTTCGTCGTCGCGTTCTTCGCCCTGACGGATCATCCGCTTCGCCACATGTTGCGATAGGCGCAATGTGGACATCAGGTTCTGATTCAGCAGGAAGTCCAGACTGTCATCATCGGGGTTGAGCGGGTCACTCGGGACGACCCTGCGGGCCCCGTTGACCAATATGTCGATCCGGTCGAAGGCGTCGATCGTCGCCGACAGCAGATTGGCGATGGTCAGGCGTTCGCGCAAATCCCCGGCAAAGTGCCGGATGTTGCTGTCCTCCACATCGCTGCCGAGTTCCTGCAACAGCGCAGACTCGTCATGATCCACAAACATAACATTGGCGCCTTCGCGCGCAAATTGCCGCCCGATCGCCAGACCGATGCCGTTGGCCGCGCCGGTCACAATGGCGGTTTTGCCGGAGATGGAAAAACTCATGGGAAAGATCCTTGCTTGCGTCAGGCGTCGCGCCTGTTCCTTGGGCCAGGTTGCAGATCGGCGGCCCGGTCAGGGCCACGCGTCCCGGCGACGATAGCCGGAAGACACTGAGAATAGAACAGGTTTTGCACGGCGCATAGAGCGGCGGCGGGATCCCGATATTTAGCGGCTTCGGCGGGGGCGCGCTGCACGCAGAATCTTGAAGCGGTTGTCACCCGTGACCTCTTCCACGGTGACAAAGAGCTCATCCATTGTGGTCTCATATGGCAAATGCCGATTGGCCACCAACCACAGCTGCCCCGACGGTTTCAGCAGCCGCGCCGCATTGGCAATGAATGCCTGCCCCAGCGATGGCTCTGCCGCGCGACCGGTATGGAACGGCGGGTTCATCACCACCGCATCGAGACTGCCCTTGGCGCCCCAATCACGGGCATCCGCCCAGTGGATCTGTGCGCGCGCATCATCGATGTTGCGTCGCGCACAGGCCAGCGCAATATGGTCGGCCTCCACCAGATGCAGCGTTGCGACACTGTCACGGGTCAGGATCTGTGCTGCCAGATACCCCCATCCGGCGCCAAGATCGGCGATCTCCTTGCCCAGTTTGGCGGGCAACGCCTGCGCCAGCAGGCGCGAGGCCGGATCAACCGCATCTGCCGAGAACACACCGGGCGCGGTAACATACCCCTCAGCAATCTCTTGCGCGCCCATGATCCAGTCTGACAGGTCCAGCCCACCGTCGATGCAGAACGCCTTGCCGTGCGCCTTAGAGAGCGCAGCCGAGGGCGTGGTGTGCTTTTTCAATTCCTTGAACATGGAATCGATGCCGTCTGTCTTCAGCCCATCGATCAGAATCGGCCCGTCCGTCGCAGCCGCCGCTTGAGCCACCAACTGTCGCGCCTGCGGCTTGGCACGTGGAATGAACACCACCGCCGCCGCGTAGCGTGCATCCGCATCTCCCTCGGCACTGCACGCGAAACCGCGACTGGTCCAGCTGTCGAACTCTGGTTTCAACGGTTGGATGATTTCCACCTGCGCCTGTGGCAACGCAGAAAGGTCATGGCCTTCACGCGGATGAAAGACGGCGATTCGCCCCGTTTCGGGAACAGCGAAATCGCCCGATTGAACCGCAAGGCTCAGGCGTTGGGACATCGGTTTGGACCTTTCATGGACTGTTCCGCAGGGGGCGCGATCAGTCGTCTTTTTCCATTGTGCACTGCAGAGGGTGCTGGTGGCGCCGGGCGTAATCCATCACCTGCGCGACCTTGGTTTCTGCCACTTCATGGCTGAACACACCTACAACGGCGAGACCCTTTTTATGCACAGTCAGCATGATTTCAAAGGCTTGCGCGTGATTGAGGCCAAAGAACCGCTCCAGCACGATGACAACGAATTCCATCGGTGTGTAGTCGTCATTGAGCAGCAGCACCTTGTAGCGCGGCGGCCGCTGCGTCCGCGGGCGAGTCTTGGTCAGAACACCAAGGTCGCTCTCGTCATCCGGATTGTCCGACATCATCACGGGGTGCTTTAGCATGGGATCGTAAGTTTCCAGTCGTGCATCTGCGTTCTTCACCGGCTTATATAGAGGAAGAGACAGTAAGGAAAAGAGATTGAGGTCAGGATAATGTCACGCGCGCTCACCACTATCGGTTTTGATGCTGACGACACACTTTGGCACAATGAACGCTTTTTCCGCGTCACTCAGGACCGCTTTGCCGAACTGCTGATGGATCACACACCTGATGACATGGGTCCCGACACCCTGGAGCGCAAGCTGCTGGACGCAGAAAAACGCAACCTTGGCGCCTATGGGTATGGGGTAAAGGGCTTTACCCTGTCGATGATCGAAACCGCGATCGACGTCACCGAGGGGCGCGTGCCCACCGCGGTGATCAAGGAACTTCTGGAAGCCGGGCAGATGATGTTGTCCTTCCCGATCGAGCTGCTGCCCCATGCCCGTACTGCGGTCGAGGCCGTGGCCGAGGACTACCGCGTGGTGCTGGTCACCAAGGGCGATCTGCTGGATCAAGAGCGCAAGCTGGCGCAATCGGGGTTGGGTGATTTGTTCGACGCCGTCGAAGTCGTCTCGGAAAAGACGCCGCAGGTTTATGTCGACATCTTCAATCGACACGGCAACGGGGTGGAAAATGCGCTGATGGCCGGAAACTCCATGCGCTCGGACGTGGTCCCCGTGGTCGAGGCCGGCGGTCATGGCGTATATGTGCCTCACGGTCTGGTGTGGGAGGTCGAACACGCCGAAGCCCCCGCTCACAGCGCCAGGTTTCACGAAATCCCGAATCTGGGCGCGTTGCCCTCACTTGTCGCGCGCCTCGGCTAACTCCCGCCGATCCGGGCGATTCCTGTTAACCGTTTGTTCACTACTGTGGTCAGAAGGCCTCATCTGTTAGGAAAACATGGCCTAGACTGCTGCCGAGCACGGTAGCCTGTGACAGAAAATTACGCGCCCTCCGCGATGTCGCGCCTCTGAATATAGAGAACGGGCTGCTGCGAACCACTACATCTCGTCACACAAAAACGTCTGCATATCGCAGAACGACGCGTGGCGTTTTTTGTTCCTTCACAACTGGTTTCGTCAGCATACCAGCTATGATACGCTTATCAGAGCAGACAAAAGGTCAGCCGAAAAACCGGCGGCACGAGGCAGACATGGCAGTGATTTTTCAGGTCGATGGCGGTCGTCCCTCCTCCTTTTGGGCGGGTATTGATCGCGTGAAACGTCGAAACGCAGGACAAACGATTCTCAAAACAGCGACGCGTGCATGCAGGCGGGCCGCTCAGGGACTGGCGCTTGCCGTCGGCATGGTGGCCCTGCAGCCCGATGTGGCAAGGGCCGCGCCCTATGCGGCGATGGTGATGGACGCGCGCACCGGCGAGGTGCTGCATTCGCGCAACGCCGACACCAGGCTGCATCCCGCCTCTCTGACCAAGATGATGACGCTCTACATCGCCTTTGAGGCGGTACGGAACGGCGAAATCGACCTCGACACGATGATCACCGTCTCTCGCAACGCCGAGGCAGAGCCGCCCTCAGAGCTGGGCCTGCGCCGGGGGCAGAAGATCGCACTGCGTTATCTGATCCGTGCCGCAGCGGTAAAGTCCGCCAACGACGCGGCCACCGCCATCGGCGAATCGATCTCTGGCTCCGAAGCCGCCTTTGCCCGCCGCATGAACCGTACGGCCAAGGCCCTGGGCATGACGCGCACCACCTTCAAGAACGCCCATGGCCTCACCGCGAGCGGGCATCTGTCAACGGCCCGGGACATGTCGCTTCTGGGGCGCCATATGCTCTATGATTATCCCGAATATTATAACCTCTTCTCGCGCAGATCGACCAATGCGGGAATGAAGGTGGTCTACAACACCAACCGGCGCTTTCTGGCTGCCTACAGAGGTGCTGACGGGATCAAGACCGGCTACACCCGCGCCGCTGGGTTCAACCTCGTGTCCTCGGCAAAACGCGGCGACGAACGCATCATAGCCACCGTCTTTGGCGGCACCTCGACTGCAGCACGCAACGCCAAGATCGCTGAACTTCTCGACCTCGGCTTCCGCCGGGCCCCGGCCTACGCGAAACTGCAGAAACCGTCGCTGCCACCGTACACGGGCAACAGTGGCCTGGGGGTCCGTCTGGCAGAGGAAGACAGCCATGGCCTTGCAGGCAAGACCATTCGCGTCAGTGGTGTAATTTCGGAAACCCTGCGTCCTCGGGCCCGCCCCGTTCCGGAGGTTGATCCTGCAATGTTGGTGGCTGAAGCCGTCGTGCCCGAACAGGACGCCACCGAGGAGGTCGAAGACATCCAAGTGGCAGCACTGGACACGGACGCGTTGCAATCCGGGATCAACAGCGCGCTTCTTGAGGTTACCGAAGTCTCGGAGGTTTCCGCCATTCAGCCGGTTGCCCGCCCTGACAGTCGGCAGTCGGACATCGACGGTGAGGACGCCCTCAAAGCCGAGATCAGCACCGCTGTTGCCAAGGCTGTGTCCGCACCAACGCCAACCCAACGTCGCTACACCGGCCCGCGTCCACAAGTCCGCCCGTCGTCGCTGGAAACACAGATCGCCTCAGTCGAGGAAGAACCCGTTGTCGTGACACGCCTCTCGACTTCCGGAGGGCGCTATTGGGGCATCAACGTCGGTCGCTACCCCAACCGTTTCCAGGCGGAAAAGGTTCTGCTGCGCACCGCATTGGCAGAGATGGAAACGCTCGATGGGTCCCTGCGCAAGGTCGTACAGAACCCGCGTGGATTTGACGCCAACTTCCTCGGCATGACCAAGGAGGGTGCAGCGCTTGCCTGCCGTCGCCTGAACTCGCGCAATGTGACCTGTGAAACTCTGGGTCCGGCATCGTGACCTGACGAAATGCGCAACCCACCGGAGCGCCTGTTTCGGTGGTTGCGAGCGCGCTCAAGATGCGTAACGACAATTGGGCCCGGTGCCGCGATCACGGCATCGGGCCCTTTTTGTGTCTTGGCGCTGAGGAAAACCCTCGAACGCGTTGCGCTTGTTGCGGCAGGGCAGTCGCCCGCCCGCTTGTCACGGCTTGGGGTGATCATCCCATTCGTCACTCAGGATCCGCCGCGCGTCCCCTTCCGGGTCGTCATACTGATCAGAGCGCACGGTATAGATAAACGCGATCAGCCCTGCCCCGCCAAGGATCAGGGAGATCGGGATGAGATAGGACAGGACGGTCATGTGGAGCTCCTTTGCCCCTCAGCGCAGGCGCAACGCGTTGAGAGACACGGTGATCGAAGAGGTAGACATCGCCAGCGCCGCAATCAGCGGGGTCGCCAGACCAGCAATCGCCAGCGGCACCGCGATGATATTGTAAAGCGTGGCGATGCGAAAGTTCTCGCGGATGCGCCGCGTGGCACGTTCCGCCACGCCGCAGGCCTCGGCGATCGGGGTCAGATCCTTGCCCAGCAAAACGATATCAGAGGCCACCCGCGCCGCGTCCAGCGCCGAGGCAGGAGAGATCGACACATGCGCGCCGGCCAGTGCGGCCGTATCATTGAGCCCGTCACCGACCATCAGAACCTTGCGGCCCTCCTCGGTCAGTTGCGCCACCCGCGCGGCCTTGTCTTCGGGCAGCGCGTCCGCCACCCAGTTTTGAATACCGAGGCGACTGGCCATGTCTTCCACCGCCGCCGTTGTGTCACCAGATAGCAGGATCACCTTCTTGCCGCTGTCCTGCAGGGCGCCCACCACCTCTGCGGCACCGGGGCGCAGGGCGTCGGCAAAGCGGATAGCCACCGGCGGCACGCCCGCGCCCAGATCCAGCCAGGTCGCGGTTTGCGTCAGCTGCGCCTCTGCCCCGACCCAGGCCGCGCGGCCCAGACGCACGCGCACGCCCGCCAGCGTCGCCTCGGTGCCGTAGCCGGGCACCTCTTGCAGATCCTGCACGGAGGCCGCTGCTACGCCTGCCTCACGCGCCGCACGGCTCAGCGCCAGTGCCAGCGGATGCGAAGACCCTTCGGCCAGTGCCAGCGCCGCAGACAGTTGATCGGCGCCAAGATCGCCAAGATTCACCACCTCGGGCGTGCCTGCAGTCAGGGTGCCAGTCTTGTCGAACACCACCGTGTCGACCTGTGCCAGCCGTTCCAATGCGGTAGAATGTTTGACCAGCAGCCCGGCGCGGAACAGCCGCCCGGAGGCCGCCGTGGTCACCGCTGGCACCGCCAGCCCCAGCGCACAGGGACAGGTGATGATCAGCACCGCCGCGGCGATGTTCAGCGCCGTGCGCATGTCGAACGTGTAAAGATACCAGCCCACAAACGCGAGTGCGGAAAGGATATGCACCCCCGGCGCATAGAGTTTTGCGGCGCTGTCGGCCAGTGAAGTATAGCGCGAACGGCCCGACTCGGCGATGGCCACCAGATCGGCCATACGATGCAGCGAGGTCTCCTCTCCGACCGCCAAGGCGCGAATGGTGAGCGGGCCGGTCAGGTTGACCTCCCCTGCGGAAACCTGCGCGCCGGGTTCCCCCAGAACCGGCAGGGTTTCCCCGGTCAGTAAAGACCGATCCAGTTCAGAGCGCCCCTCCACGATCTCGCCGTCCACCGGCATGCGGCCGCCCGGTCGCACGCGGATCAGATCACCGATGGCCAGATCCGCAACCGAGACTTCTTCCTCCTGCCCCTGAGCGTTCAGGCGCCAGGCACGGGGCACCTCCAGCGCGGACAGCTCTTCGGCGGCAGACCGCGCCGCCGCACGCGTGCGGTGATCGAGATAGCGGCCCGCCAACAGGAAGAAGGTCAACGTTAGCGCCGCGTCAAAATAAGCGTGTTCTCCCGACAGCGAGGTTTCCCACAGCGAAGTCACCAACGCCAGAAACAGTGCCAGAACAATCGGCACATCCATATTGAGGCGCCGTGCTCGGAGCGCGCTCCAGGCGCTGCGGAAAAACGGCTGACCACAATAGAGGATCGCGGGAAAGGTGATCGCGGCGGAGATCCAGTGGAACATATCGCGGGTGGCATCCGACGCCCCGGACCAGACCGAGATCGACAGCAGCATCACATTCATCGAGGCAAAGCCCGCGACCGCCAGCCGCAACAGCAGTTCACGTCCAGCGCGATTGGTCTCTGTCGCGGCAAGGGCCGCGAGATCAAGCTCGTGCGCCTCAAAGCCCAAGCCCTCACAGACCGGGATCAGGTCGCTGGCGCACATCTCCGGCTCGGCCTCCACTAATGCCCGCTTCAGTGTCAGATTGACGCGCGCGGAGCGCACTCCGGGCGTCTGGGACAGGCCGCGCTCGACCGTAGAGATACAGGCCTGACAATGGATCGTGGGCAGGGAAATGGCGAGGCGCGCCTCGGTCGGGGCAGTCTCAACCGCCTCGGACGGGGCCGCCACGCAGCCGGGGCACACGGCAGTCTGATGGCGCAGCACGGTGGTCATAGAACCCTCTCACATGACAGGTCGCTGAAGACACCCCATCCGAACAGGGGACGCACCCGTTCGTCAGCCTGCAGCATCAGCATTGGTTTCATTTCTGCACATGCAGGATCACGCGCTGGGAAAACTCAGTGCCGTCCTCGGCCCGCGCAACCATGCGGATGTTCCAGTTGCCCGGCGCCAGTTTCGCCGGGGCAACATAAGCATCCCCGTCAAAGACGAACGCAGGTGTCTGGTCGTCTTTGACATGGGTCGCGCGCCCCAGCGTTGCGGTCAGGGAGGCCGCCTCCACCGGTGCGCCGTTGCGATCCGTGATCTCCAGCTTTACCCGATCCCCGACGGCGGAGGCGTAGACCGACCAGCCCAGCGCCTCCTGTGCCGCACGGCGGATATCGAATTCCTGGCTGGCGACATAGGAGTTCTTCACTTCCAGCCCCGGAAATGTCCGCACCGCGCTCACCGCCATGTAGATATTCACCGCGATGATGATCCCAAAGCAGCCGACGCAGAGCGCGAGCATGTGCTTGCCGGTAAATTCACGCTGCTTCGCCGGTGTCTCAGTGGTCATGGGTCAGTTCCCCCGCCCGTTGAATGTGGTGTCGCGATAGGCGCGCTCGCCCGAACTCAGATCCTCGACCCAAAGCCGCAAACCGGTCGTATCCGCCTCAGCAGGTGCCGTGCCCCGCGGTGCAGTGACGTAGACCCGCTGCAGGCTGGCGGTATCGGCGGGCACCTCAACCGTAACACCCTCTTCGCCCTCGAGCGAGACCGCCAACGACTGATCGCCCACCAATGACAGCTCGAACATCCGGGCCTCGCCATTCTTGTTCGACAGACGCACGTCATATGTGTTGCGGATCGTGCCGTCCGACAAGGTCACAAAGGTCGGATTGCGAACCGGAGCCACGGTCATGTTGATGTCAGCGCGGATGAACAGCGCAAACACCAGCGCCAACCCCACGCCGCCCCAAAGCAAAGTGTACATCACGGTGCGTGGGCGCAGGACATGCTTCCACACAGGGCGCGGTGTCTTGCCCGCACGTTCGTTTGTCTCATCCGACAGTGCCATGTAGTCGATCAGACCGCGCGGCTTGCCCACCTTGTCCATGATGTCGTCGCAGGCATCAATGCAGAGCGCGCAGGTGATGCACTCCATCTGCTGACCCTTGCGGATATCGATGCCCATCGGGCAGACATTGACGCAGGCCATGCAATCGATGCAATCGCCCAGGTTTTCAGCCTCTTCCGACTTGCGATGCTTGCCGCGTGGCTCGCCCCGCCAGTCGCGGTAGCCAACGGTCAGCGTGTCTTCGTCCATCATCGCCGCCTGGATGCGGGGCCAGGGGCAGGCATAGATGCAGATCTGCTCGCGGGCAAACCCGCCAAAGAAAAACGTGGTGAAGGTCAGGATTGCCATGGTGGTATAGGCTGCGGGATGCGCCTGCCCGGTCACCAGATCCTGCAGCAAGGTCGGCGCGTCGGCAAAGTAGAAGACCCAGGCCCCGCCCGTGGCGAGACCAATAAACAGCCAGGCCACCCATTTGGTCAGCCGCAGGCGTATCTTCTTGAAGTCCAGTTTTTTCTGCCGGTGCAAGCGCAGTCGGGCGTTTCGGTCGCCCTCGATCCAGCGCTCCACCAAGATAAAGAGGTCAGTCCAGACCGTCTGTGGGCAGGCATAGCCACACCAGACGCGACCCAATGCCGAGGTGAACAGAAACAACCCAAGGCCCGCCATGATGAGCAGGCCGGCAACGAAGTAGAATTCATGCGGCCAGATCTCGATCCAGAAGAAATAGAACCGCCGCCCGGCCAGATCCAGCAACACCGCCTGATCCGACAACTCAGGGCCGCGATCCCAGCGTATCCATGGCAGCAGATAGTAGATACCCAGGGTGACCGCCATGATCACCCATTTGAGAGTGCGGAACTTTCCCGACACCCGGCGAGGAAAGATAGGCTCCCGCGCGGCATAGAGGCTGGGGGTTTGGCTCGAATCGCTCAACTTCTGGCTCCGATCCTGTGACAGGTCTGATTGTGTTCTCCCAGAGGCCGCGGGTCGAGACTTTGACGTGGATCAAAAATCGCATCCCAAATGTGCATTTCGCACAAGTCGCGCGGCCCGCCGGGAGACCGCACTCGGTTTGTGCAGTCAGCTCAAAGCGGTAGATGCCCGCTCTCGGCGCAACCAGTTGACGAAATGCCGCGCACCAGGGCGCAACACGCCGGGACGGTGCACGATATGGTAGCCACGCCCTTGTTCTTCTTGGAAAAGCTCGATCAGCCGGCCCGCCTTGACGTCCGGCGCGACGAAATCGCGCACCGAGACGGCGACCCCCTGCCCGCCTCGTAGCGCCTCCATCAGAAGGTTTCCCGGCAATACGACTCGTCCCGCCTTCAGCCCGTCCTCAACCCCGCGTGAGCGCAGCCAGACGGAGGCCTCGTTGGTCCCAATCTCCTCGAGCCAGGGCAGATCGAGCAAATCTTCAGGCCGGTTCACGCGCCGCTGGTCCAGCAGCCCGGGCGCAGCAACCACCGCCATTGGCGAGGGCAGCAGCATCTCGGCCTCAAGGCCCGGCCAATTGCCGTGCCCGTAGCGCAGCGCCACGTCGATCCCGCCCGGCGTCAATTGCACCACCTCGCCAGTGGGGTCGATGACCAGATCCACTGCCGGGTAGGCCTGTCGGAAACCAGCCAGTCGCGGCATCAACCAATGGGTCGCAAACATCGGTGTGCAAGTGACATGCAGCGGCTGCCCCGCCCCGCGCGTTGTCAGATCTTGCACCGCGACCCGAATGGCACCGAACCCCAGCGTCAATGCCTGTGCCAGCTGCTCGCCTTCGACCGTCAGACGCAGCGCCCGTCCAGAGCGATCCAGCAGCGGCACGCCCATATGCGCCTCCAGCTGCCGCAATTGCTGGCTGATCGCAGCGTGGCTGACGTTCAAAGCCACGCCGGCCTGTTGCAGCGTGCCGCTTTCGGCAAAGACCGCAAAAGCGCGCAGAGCGGAAAGCGAGGGCATGTCACGCCATTGCATGTGTAAGCTATCCTTACATGTTGGATTTCTTCCTGACTCGCATAACCAGGGCCATCAGGCAAGTATGAGCGCAGATCCAGCGTATGGATCCGCCGAAAAGGAGAGCGCCCATGTTAGTTGATATTTATGCTCGTACGATGCTGAACGCGACCCGTCACAGCGATCTGCCACAACGCCCACTGCCCGAGGCCTACAGCACTCCGCCCGCGGCCCCCGGCCTGCTGCGGCGTGTGTGGCGCCGGCTGACGGCGCTTCGGTCCCCTCTGGTCACACCGCCCAAGCCTTGCGAGCCCATGCCAGCGCCGTGCAAATAGAGACACGACGATAATGAGAGACGTAGTGGCACCGATCTCCCGGGAAACGCACAAACAAGCGGGGGATCGGTGCCAGACGCGCCCGCCCTCAAATTGGGGGCGAGACGAAGCGGGGTTCAGACCTGACACGATAGTCTTCCCAACCATGGCCTGACCCCGTCTTAGGTCAAAATTGCCAGCAGTCGGGTACCGTCGCCTTGATGCAAATCAATCTAGGCGCGTTTTCGACGCGATCACCGGCGTCGACAGCAACGAAAAAGGCCGCCCCCGATGGGAGCGGCCGGTCATTTACGTTTGGACAATCTCGCGATTACTCGCCGCCGCCCAATTGGTGCACATAGGCGCTGACCGCGCGAATTTCCGCCTCGCTCAGGCGTGTGTCCCAGTTCGGCATCACGCCAAAGCGGGAGTTCCACACCGTCTCGTAGAGGGTGTCGTAGTCACCGCCATAGAGCCAGATCGCGTCCTTCAGATTCGGCGCGCCCTGATAGATGTCGCCGGACGCATCCTCGCCGTGACACGCAGTGCAGTTCTCCTCAAACACCACTGCACCGGCCTGTACTTCGGAGGCATCATCAGGCGTGCCCGACAGCGACATCACGTAGTTGACCACCTGGCTGACTTGCTCTTTCTCCAGCAGCTCATCGCGACCAAAGGCCGGCATCGCGGAGTAGCGCGCGTCATCGCTTTCCTCGTTGCGAATACCGTAGGAGACGGTGGTGTGGATATCCTCCATCGTACCACCCCAAAGCCAGTCATCATCCAGCAGGTTCGGATAGCCCTTGGCCCCCGCCGCGCCGGAGCCGTGGCACTGGGCGCACCACGTCTTGAACACAGCAGAGCCAGCAGAAACGGCGTAGCCCTCAAGCTCCGGATGCCCCGGGATCGCAGCCAGTTCCAGCGCTTCCAGCTCTGCGTTGATGGGCGCGTTCGCGGTTTCAACCGCAGCGATCTCTGCTTCGACCTTGGCGCGCGAGGACCAGCCCAGCATGCCAGAGGTTGCTTCGCTGACCATCGGCCACGCGGGGTAGGCGATGGTATAGCCAACCGCCCAGACGATGGTGGCGTAGAAGACCAGGAGCCACCAGCGTGGCATCGGGTTGTCGAACTCCGTGATGCCGTCCCACTCATGGCCGGTGGTGTTGGGATCACCTTCTTGGATTTCGACTTTGTTGTCTTTGCCCGTATCACTCATTTCTGGGCCTCCGATTGAGCGGCGCTCTCGGTCGCCGGCTTGTCCGCATTGCGGAAGGGGATATTGGCTGTGTCCTCGTAGGCCTTGGTCGATCCGGGCCGAAAGGCCCAGATGATGACACCCACGAAGAACAGGAAGAGGAACAGCAGCATCCAGCTGTCAGCGAACTGGCGCAGCAGGGAATATGTTTCCATGGCTCTATCCTCCGCTTAACGGTTTGCGTCCGGCGTGAAGGTCGAGAAATCGACCAACGTACCGAGCATCTGCAGATAGGCGATCAGCGCATCTGCTTCAGAAACACCAGGCTGACCGTCGAAGTTACGCACATTTACGTTCTCCCCATAGCGTTCCAGCAGCCCGTCATAGTCACGATCAGGGTCCGCCTGTGCCAGGAAGTCACGTTGGGCCTGCTCTACCATGTCGTCCGTATACGGCACGCCGACGATGGCATTTGTGGCGAGCAGATCGCCGATGTATTTTCCGTCAACGCGGGTGCGTTCGAGGAAGTCATACTTCGGCATCACCGATTCCGGCACCACCGACTGCGGGTCACGCAGGTGATCAACATGCCAGTCATCAGAGTAGCGACCGCCGACGCGGGCCAGATCCGGCCCGGTCCGCTTGGACCCCCATTGGAACGGGTGGTCATACATCGACTCCGCCGCCAGCGAATAGTGACCGTAGCGTTCGACCTCATCGCGCATCGGGCGGATCATCTGACTGTGACAGACGTAGCAGCCTTCGCGGATGTAGATGTCACGCCCCGCCAGCTCGAGGGGGGTGTAGGGACGCATGCCCTCCACCTCCTCGATGGTGTTTTCCAGATAGAACAGCGGGGTGATCTGAACCAGGCCACCGATGGTGACAACGAGAAAGGAACAGATCAGCAGAAGCGTCGCGTTGGTCTCGAGGATTTTATGCTTGTCGAGAATTGCCATCTCTCCGGCCCTCCTTATTCAGCCGGGACCGCGACGGACAGGCTGGCCTCTTTGGCCGGCGCCCGACGAACGGTCATCCAGAGGTTGTAGCACATGACCAGCGACCCGGAGAGGAACAGAACCCCGCCCAAACCACGCATCACATACATCGGAAGCTTCGCAGCAACGGTGTCGGCAAAGGACCACACGAGGAAGCCGTTTGCATCCACTTCACGCCACATCAGGCCTTCCATGATACCAGTCACCCACATGGACGCCGCGTAGAGCACGATGCCGATGGTGGCGAGCCAGAAGTGCCAGCTGACCAAGCTCAGGGAGTAGAGGCGCTCGCGCTTCCACAGAACTGGGGTCAGGTAATAAAGCGCACCAAATGTGATCATACCGTTCCAGCCCAACGCACCAGAGTGCACGTGACCAATGGTCCAGTCGGTGTAGTGGCTCAGCGAGTTCACGGCGCGGATCGACATCATCGGACCCTCAAACGTGGACATGCCATAGAAGCCGACCGAAATCACCAGCATCCGCAGAACGGGGTCGGTGCGCAGCTTGTCCCAGGCGCCCGACAGCGTCATCAGACCGTTGATCATGCCGCCCCAGCTGGGCATCCACAGCACGATCGAGAACACCATACCAAGGGTCGAAGCCCAGTCAGGCAGGGCCGTGTAATGCAGGTGGTGCGGACCGGCCCAGATATAAAGGAAGATCAGCGCCCAGAAGTGGATGATCGACAGTTTGTAACTGTAGACCGGACGATTGGCCTGCTTCGGGATGAAGTAGTACATCATGCCGAGGAAGCCCGCCGTCAGGAAGAAGCCCACCGCGTTGTGGCCATACCACCACTGTACCATGGCATCCTGCACGCCCGGCCAGACGATCACCGACTTGGAGCCCCAGATCGACACCGGGATGGTCAGGTTGTTGACCACATGCAGCATGGCCACGGTCACGATGAACGCCAGGAAGAACCAGTTCGCCACATAGATGTGCGGCTCCTTGCGGCGAATAATCGTGCCCAGGAAGACCGCCAGATATGCGACCCAGACCACTGTGAGCCACAAGTCGGTATACCATTCAGGCTCGGCATATTCCTTGGATTGCGTGCCGCCCAGCAGGTAGCCCGTGGCTGCCAGCACGATGAACAGCTGATACCCCCAGAACACGAACCACGCCAGATTACCGCCCCAGAGCCGCGCTGCGGACGTCCGCTGCACGATGTAGAAGGACGTCGCGATCAGCGCGTTGCCACCGAAGGCGAAAATCACCGCCGAGGTGTGAAGTGGCCGCAGGCGACCGAAGTTCGCAAACCCTTCGGACCAGTCGAAATTCAATACCGGAAAGGCGAGCTGAAACGCGATAAAGGTCCCCACGAGGAACCCGACCACACCCCAGAATGCGGTTGCGACAACACCCGCACGCACAACTCCGTCGAGATATTCTCCAGTTACCGGAACTGGAACCGGTTCATCCGTCTTGCGCAGGGTTGCCAGAAACAGCCCCGCTGCGACGCACATCAGAATCACAGCATGCACCTGATAGGCCAGATCTCTGGCGTAGCCGGCGGCGACCATGAAGAAGATCGTCAATACGCCAAGCACTAACAGCTTGAGATAATTAGACATTTCATGCCCCTTTGAATGGTTCACCCGTTTTCACATCCCATGCAGGCAGAGGTCGGGCGTTGTTTTCTAAGACTCTGATGCCAGAGCCATCACTCTAAAACATTGATCTGCATCAAGATGCTCTCCTATGGGATGTGTCATGTCACCTCATGGGGAAAACCTGGCACGCGACTGTTGCAATGCCACACTCCTTCGCCGGAACCATTTGATTTGGGAAAGGGTCAGTCCATGACATACAAAACAATTCTCACCGTCCGCACCACGCCCGATGGCACCACAACCGCATTGGATCAGGCCGAGGCGATGGTACGCCGCAACAACGGCCATCTCGATGTGCTGTGCCTCGGCGTCGACCGCACCAGAGTCGGGTATTACGATGGTGGCGCAAATGCGATTGCAATCAACACAATGATCGAGCGCGCCCGCGAAGATATGCAGGCAACCGAAGCAGCCGCCACCCGACATTTGCAAGCCACCGATGTGCCTTACACAATCTCCAACGCGATCACTCCGCTCGGCGACATTACCCGCGTCATGGCACATCACGCACGCTTCAGCGATCTTGTGGTGATGGAGCTGCCCTACGGTGAGGGTCAGGGACCGGAAGTGGAACCGATCGTCGAAGCGGCGCTGTTCGATGCCCGCACGCCGGTCCTCGTACTCCCGGAAAACAGCAGCTTGCCGGCGTCTCCCAAGACCGTGGTCGTGGCCTGGGACGAGAGCATTGAAGCGTTGGTTGCCGTGCGCAAGGCCTTGCCTGTCCTGCAGGCGGCAGATCTGGTGCGGATCGCGGTGATTGACCCGCCGCAACATGGCACGGAACGGTCTGATCCGGGTGGCCTGCTGTGCCAGATGCTGGCGCGACACGGCGTGGCCTGCGAGATTGATGTGCTCAGCAAGACCTTGCCGCGGGTCTCGGATGTGCTCAGCCGTCACGCGACCGACACCGAGGCAGAGCTGATCGTGATGGGGGCCTATGGCCACTCTCGCTTCCGCGAGTCGATCCTGGGCGGGACCACCCGTAATATGCTGGAACACGCGCAGCTTCCGGTGCTTATGGCACATTGACCCTGATAGCAGGGCGCGCGCGGCTTGCGGCTGCATCCCCGTGCGTTTCAGGCGCTCCATCTCGTTGGGGTGGCCTTTCGCCCCTCGGCTGACCGAACCGTTGCCATCCCGCAGCGGTTCGGCGGGCACGCAATTCAGCATCCCAGGAGTGCTGGGTCTGCGCGGCTGCGAAACAGTGCAGTCAGTGCGTTGGCCTCACGAACGAGAGCAGAACCGCCATTGTTCAGCGGGATTCCAGAACCTGGCCGCCCTCAACAAAACAGGTCCGACAGGTCGCCGAGCGGGCAGCGGACGTTTAGCCGACCAACCCACCATCACTGTCATCACCCGCTTCCTCGATCAGGCGGCGCATATCTGGCACTGTCACATGCCGCTTGCCCTCCAGCGAGATCACGCCAGCCTTCTTCAGCGCCGAAATCTGCCGACTGACCGTTTCCAGCGTCAGGCCGAGATAATCCGCCATCGCCTCCCGTGTCAGCTTGAGATCAAAGCTCACGGCGCCGGAGGATGGATCGGTGCTGAGAGACGCATCTCTCCGCGCGATGATTGACAACAGGCTGGCGATCTTTTCGCGCGCAGTCTTACGACCCAACACCAGCATCCACTCACGCGCCGCATCCAGCTCGTCCAGCGTCATTTCCAGCAGGCGATGCGCGATATGCGGTGTCTTCGCCAGCAGATCTTCGAAAGGTTTCTTTCTAAAGCAGCACATGACCACGTCTGTCGTGGCGACGACGTTATACGCCGCCCCCGCGCGCCCCGGTCGCCCCACAAAATCGCTTGGCAACAACAGCCCCACCATCTGGGTGCGCCCGTCCTCCATCGTCTGGGTCAAAGTTGCGATGCCAGAGACGACGGATCCGACAAAATTCATCTGGTCGCCTGACCAGATCACGGCCTGGCCAGCTTCATAGCTGCGATAGTATTTGATCGCATCCAAAGCTTCCAATTCGTCGCTCTCGCACCGGGCGCAGACAGCCCGATGGCGAATCGGACAATCCGCGCAGTCGGTCAATTTGTACTCTGCAAGGGTCATGCGCGCCTCTGGTTGATCTGTGTCAAAGCCGAAACTTTCGGTCGCCCCTACCTTATGCGCATGACACAGGAATCTCAATTGGCCCAGCTCGGACTATTCGACGCAAAGGTGCCCCGCTACACAAGCTATCCCACCGCGCCTCACTTCAACAATGACGTGAGCGCCGACCGCTTTGCATCCTGGATCGGTTCGATCACGCCCGGGTCAGAGATCTCCCTTTACGTGCATGTGCCGTTCTGCCGGAGGCTGTGCTGGTTCTGCGCCTGCCGCACGCAGGGCACGCAATCGGCTTCTCCAGTGCGGGCCTATGTCGAGGTGCTTATGCAGGAACTTTCCCTGCTGGCGCAACATCTGCCCGAGAGGGTGACCCTGTCGCGCCTGCACTGGGGCGGCGGCACGCCGACACTGCTGACGCCGGATCTGATGACAGAGTTGGCCGAGGCGATCTTTGCCGTCGTGCCAATGGCCAAGGGCGGCGAATTTTCAGTGGAGATCGACCCGAACGAGATCGACGCCGCGCGTCTCGATGCGCTGGCGACAGCGGGGATGACCCGCGCCTCCATTGGCGTTCAGGATTTTGATCCGGACATTCAGGAGACCATTGGCCGCATTCAGTCCTTCGATCTGACACATGACGCGGTCGAGATGATCCGCGCGCGCGGCATTGCCAGCCTCAACGCCGATATCCTCTTCGGACTGCCGCATCAGTCCGTCATGTCGATGACCGAAAGCGTGCAAAAACTTCTGTCGCTCTCGCCGGATCGGGTGGCTCTTTATGGTTACGCTCATGTGCCGTGGATGGCGCGGCGTCAGAACATGATCCCGACGGACAGCCTGCCCACGCCACAGGACCGCCTGAAGCTGTTCGAAACCGCGCGGCGGTTGTTCCTCTGGGATGGCTATCGCGAGATCGGGATCGATCACTTTGCAGCCCCGCATGACGGGCTGGCGATGGCAGAGCGCACCGGCAACCTGCGGCGCAACTTTCAGGGCTATACCGATGACCGGGCCGACGTGCTGGTCGGGCTTGGCGCATCGTCCATCTCCCGCTTCCCGCAGGGCTACGCACAGAACGCGCCGTCCACCTCCGCCTATACAAAGGCAGTGCGCGACGGGCAGTTCGCAACCACGCGCGGTCATATGTTCAGCGCCGCGGATCGGCTGCGTGGCCGCCTGATCGAGGCGTTGATGTGTGATTTCGCGATCTCATCCGACGACATCTTGTCCCGGTTTGCGATTACCCAAGCCGAACTGAGCGCGATGTATCGAGATGTCGCCGCCGCCTTCCCGGACATGCTGGACGTGTCGGCGGATGGCCTGCGCATCCGATCAGAGGGAAAGCCTTTGACCCGAATGATCGCGCGCCATTTCGACGCCTACGATCTCAGCAAGGCGGGCCACAGCTCGGCCATCTGACGCCTGCAGCCGGTCCCGCGCCGCGTCAGCGGCGCCCGGCCCAACGGGACGGGCTGCATTTTCAATGCAGCGTGGACGGGCGGGAGCCTCCCCCCTGCCCTTGGCGCCGTGTCGAAGGCGCAGCTGCGAGACCGTACAACACATCATAGCTCAGCCGAGGACGACCCGCGTTCTAAGGCGTCCCCGTCACCGCCGACAACAGATGCCGCGTGTATTCCTGTTGCGGGTTGGCGAAGACCTCTTCCGATGGGCCCTGCTCCACCACATCCCCGGCCTTCATCACCAGGATCTCATGCGACATGGCACGCACCACGTTGAGGTCGTGGCTGATGAACAGATAGGCCAGCCCATAGCGCGCCTGCAGGTCACGCAACAGGTCGACGATCTGCACCTGCACCGTCATGTCGAGCGCCGAGGTCGGTTCATCCAGCACAACCAGTTTGGGACGCAGCACCATGGCGCGGGCGATCGCGATGCGCTGGCGCTGGCCGCCGGAAAACTCATGCGGGTAGCGGTCCATGGCCGCCGGATCGAGCCCGACCTCCTCCATCACCTCTGCCACCAGTTCGCGCGGTTTGCGGTGCTGGTCCACCTCGTGAATCGCGAGCCCTTCGGCGATGATCTGCTGGCAGGTCATCCGGGGCGAGAGCGAGCCGAAGGGATCCTGAAACACGATCTGCATATCCTTGCGCAGACGGCGCAGGTCGCGCGTCGACCATTGGCGCAGATCCTGCCCCTGAAAGCGCACCTCGCCTTCGGACGCGATCAACCGCATGATCGCCAGCGCCATCGTGGTCTTGCCGGACCCGGATTCCCCCACGATCCCAAGCGTTTCGCCCGCCCGAACCGAGAGCGACATCGGGTTCACCGCCTTCACATGTCCCACCGTGCGTTTCAGAAAACCGCGCTGGATCGGGAACCAGACCTTCAGGTCCTTGGTCGAGACCAGCTCCTGCGCGTCCTGTGGCACCGGTCCCGGTCGCCCCGAGGGTTCAGCGGCGAGCAGCTTTTGCGTGTAGGCGTGCTTGGGATTGGCAAACAGCTCCGCAGTAGGGCCTTCTTCGACGATCTCGCCAGATTTCATCACGCAGACCCGATCCGCGATGCGGCGCACGATCGACAGGTCATGGGTGATAAACAACAACCCCATGCCCTCGCTTTCCTTCAGCTCGGCCAGCAGGTCCAGGATTTGCGCCTGGATGGTCACATCAAGCGCCGTTGTGGGCTCGTCCGCGATAAGAACGTCGGGTTTGTTGGCCAAGGCCATGGCGATCATCACCCGCTGGCGCTGCCCGCCCGACAGCTGGTGCGGATAGGCGCCAAGGCGGCTTTCGGCGTCGCGGATGCCGACCTTGTTCAGCAGGTCGAGAATGCGGCCACGGGCGTCCTCGCCCATCACGCCCTGATGCAGCGCCAGCGCCTCTCCCAGCTGTTTTTCGATAGTATGCAGCGGGTTGAGCGAGGTCATCGGCTCCTGAAAGATAAAGGAGATGTCATTGCCCCGCACCTGCCGCAGGGTGCGCTCATTTGCGCCGATCATCTCCTGCCCGTCGTA
Source organism: Tritonibacter sp. SIMBA_163 (assembly GCF_046535935.1). NCBI lineage: Bacteria > Pseudomonadati > Pseudomonadota > Alphaproteobacteria > Rhodobacterales > Paracoccaceae > Tritonibacter > Tritonibacter sp. SIMBA_163. Next base: position 129,025 of record NZ_JAWJBP010000003.1, on the reverse strand, counting down.
GGTGACAGAGCCGGACACATGCGCACTATCGCCCAAGAGCTGTACGGTGGAGAGCGCCGAGACAGATTTTCCGGAGCCGGATTCGCCCACCAGCGCCACGGTCTCACCGCGTGACAGCGAGAAGGAGACGCCCTTGACCGCCTCGGTCAACTGGCCGTCCTGACTGAAGGCAACGCGCAGGTCCTTGACCTGAAGGATGGGGGACTGCGTCATTGGCCTTGCCTGCCCCGGCCGGTTGGCGAACGGTTCTCAAACCTCATGTCTACACACGTCATGAAAAGGTCTTTCTCGGATCAAACGCATCCCGCACGCCCTCAAAGATGAAGACCAGAAGCGAGAGCATGATGGCAAAGGTGAAGAAGGCGGTGAAGGCAAGCCAGGGCGCCTGCAGGTTCTGCTTGGCCTGCAAGGTCATCTCGCCCAACGACGGCGCCGAGGACGGCAGACCGAAACCGAGGAAATCGAGACTGGCCAGCGTGCCGATGGTGCCGGTCACGATGAAAGGCAGCATGGTCAGCGTCGCCACCATCGCATTGGGCAGCATGTGGCGGAACATTATGGTCATGTTGCCGACGCCCAATGCCTTGGCCGCGCGAACATATTCCAGGTTGCGGGCGCGCAGGAATTCGGCCCGCACCACGCCCACCAAAGCGGTCCAGCTGAACAGGATCATCAGGAACACCAGAAGCCAGAAACCGCGCCCCAAGATCGCGAACATGATGATGATGACGTACAGCGAGGGCGTCGCCGACCAAATCTCGATCAGGCGCTGGAAGATCAGGTCCAGCCAGCCGCCGAAAAAGCCCTGTACCGCACCGGCAACAACGCCGATGAGGCTGGCCGCCGCCGTGACGATCAGGGTGAAGACGATCGACAGCCGAAAGCCGTAAATCACCCGCGCCAGCACGTCACGCTTGGTATCATCAGTGCCCAGCCAGTTCTGGGAGTTGGGCGGCAGCGGCGCCGCACCAGAACGGTTCACCGGCGTGTCAAAGCTGTAGGGGATTGGCGGCCAGAGCGACCAGCCCTCGACAAAATCCTCGCCCGCGTAGCTCCCGGCGTCGATCTGCGCAAGGATGTCGTCGGGGGTATCAAAACAGTCAAGACTGCCACCCGACGCGATCAGGCATTGCACTTCTGGATCGCGATAGACCGCCTCGGTCTGAAAATCGCCGCCGAAGTCCGTTTCCGGGTAGAAGTTCCAGATCGGGGTAAAGTAGTCGCCGCGGTAATTCACCAGGATCGGCTTGTCGTTGGCCAGCACATCGGCCAGCAGCGACAGGCCAAACAGGACCACAAAGATTCGCAGCGACCAGAGCGCGCGGCGGTTGCGACGGAAGTTGTTCCAGCGGCGCTGGTTGAGGGGAGAGAGAGCCATGGCGTCAGGTTTCCCTCTGGATTTGTGTCCGAAGTGGGTCGTGTCCGGGCACGAGACGGGACATCCCGCGCGCGCCTCCCGCCGTCGCGGTCGGGTTCCAGTTCAAAAGAGGTCGGTCGAAGATCACGCCTCAGCCCTCCCGCTTTTCAAAGTCGATGCGCGGATCAACCAGCACATACATGATGTCCGACAGGATCCCCACAACCAGCCCCATAAGGCCAAAGATGAACAGCGTGCCAAAGACGATCGGGTAATCCCGCGCCACTGCGGCCTCGAAGCCGAGACGGCCCAGCCCGTCGAGCGAGAAGATCGTCTCGATGATCAAGCTGCCGGAAAAGAAGATCGAGATGAACACGCCCGGAAACCCCGCGATCACGATCAGCATCGCGTTGCGGAACACATGCCCATAAAGCACCCGGTTTTCGGTCAGACCCTTGGCGCGGGCGGTCATCACATATTGCTTCTTGATTTCGTCGAGGAAAGAGTTCTTCGTCAACAGCGTCAGCGTCGCAAAGGCCGAGATGGTGGAGGCCAGCACCGGCAGGGCGATGTGCCAGAAGTAGTCACCGATTTTGCCCATCAGGCTGAGGCTCTCCCAGTTTTCCGAGGTCAGCCCCCGCAGTGGGAAGATCTGCCAGTAGGAGCCCCCCGCCAGCAGCACCAGCAGCAGGATCGCAAACAGGAAGCCGGGGATCGCATAGGCCGCGATGATGACGCCGCTGGTCCAGCTGTCAAAGCGGCTGCCATCACGCAGCGCCTTTTTCACGCCAAGCGGGATTGAGATCATGTAGGCGATCAGCGTCGACCACAGGCCCAGCGAGATCGACACCGGCATCTTTTCCAGCACCAGATCTATAACGCTGATATTGCGGAAATAACTCTCACCAAAATCAAACTGCACGTAGCTCCACAGCATGTTGAGGAAGCGTTCCAGCGGCGGCTTGTCAAAGCCGAATTCACGCTCCAGTTCCTCGATGAATTCCGGCGGCAGGCCACGGGCCCCGGCATATTGGCTTTCGGCCTGACCGACGGTTTCGGCGCCCGCGTCATTGGACGCCCCGGAAAAGCCGCTGAAGACATCGCCGCCGCCTTCAAGCCGCGCGATCATCTGTTCGACCGGACCACCGGGGACGAATTGCACCAGCGCAAAGTTCACCACCATGATCCCGATCAGCGTCGGGATCACCAGCAGAAGGCGCCGCAGGATATAGTTGAGCATCAGGGAGTTACCTCAGCGCGCCAGCATCGCGCAGCGCTTTGGCCTTGTCCTCGTTATACCACCAGAAGTCCAGATACCCGAGGCTGTAGGGCGGGATTTCCGCCGGGTGCTCGAACTGGTCGTAATAGGCCACCCAATGATCCGGATTGTACCACAGCGGGATCATGATGAATTCGTGCCGCAGCGCCCGGTCGAGCGCGGTCATGATGGCGACCTCCTCTTCGCGGGTCTCCGCCCGGAGGGATTCCTCGATGATGCTGTCGATCAGCGGCGAGGCCAACCCGGCGGGATTGAACAGCGAGTATTCCGCCGCCTCAGAGCCGAAACGCTGCGCCAACCCGGTGCCGGTACCAAGGAAGGAGGTATAGGAGTCCACCACCAGATCATAATCCCGCGCACGCTCGCGGCTGGTGTATTGGGCGGTGTCCACCACCTCGAAGTTCACAGCGACGCCAAGGCTTTCGAGGTTGTTGACGAAATTCTCCATCACCCCGCGCGTGGTCGGCGAGGACGACGAGGAGAACAGGAAGTCCAGTTCAAACGGCGCGCCTTCCGGCGTCACCCGCTTGCCATCGCTACCAACGGGATATCCGGCCTTTTCCAGCAGCGCGGCGGCCTTGCGGGCGTTGCGGCGGTCGAACAGGCGGGACGGCTCGGAGGTCGCAGGCACATAGACTTCTTCCTCCAGCATCTCCGACGGCACCAGATCGCCGAGGCTGTCGAGAAACGCGCGCTCCGCGCCCGCCGGCACCCCTGTGGCCATCAATGGCGAATTCTGGGTGAAGGAGGCACGGCGTTCAAACAGGCCATAGAGCAGGCTTTCATTGGACCATTCAAAATTGAAGGCCAACGCCAGTGCTTCGCGCACGCGCCTATCCTGGAAATCCGGCGACGCGAGATTGAAGATGATGCCTGAGGGGCTGGGCGGCGCGCCATTGGGCAGTTCCTCCAGCTTCACCGCACCGCTGTCGACCTTGGGAAAGTCATAACCGCTGGCCCATTTCTTACTGTCGCCCTCGGCGCGGAAGGTATATTCGCCCGCCTTGAACGCCTCGAATGCGGCGGTGTCATCGGCAAAGATCTCCACCCGCAGCGTGTCAAAGTTGTGCCGCCCCTGGTTCACCGGCAGATCCTTACCCCAGTAGTCCGGATTGCGTTTCAGTACGAGACGGCGGGACAGGTCGATTTCGTCAATGACGTAGGGGCCGGAGCCCGGCGGGCCTTCAATCCAGTTCTCGCTCAACTTCTGGCCGGTTTCATCAAACCACTTCTTCGACCAGGCCGGCACCCCGCCCACCTGCTCGATCAGGCTGCGCCGAGAGATGCCGTCGGCGAAGTAGAACTTGATGGTGTGATCGTCGATCACCTCCACCTTCGGGATACGTTTGCGCACCGCGTCGGCATAGGATTTCAGCCCCTGATCCAACAGAAGGTTATGACTGAAGGCGATGTCATGGGCGGTGACCGGCGTGCCATCAGAAAACTTTGCCTCCGGACGCATGTGGAAGATCACCCAGGATTTGTCCTCCGGGTACTCCACGCTTTTGCACAGCAGGCAGTAGGACTGGCCGTATTTATCCGCAGGCGCGGCATCGGCCAGCAGGCTCTCGTAAGGGTAGACGGAAAACGCATGCGCCCGCCCCTTACCCGAATAGGGGTTCATGCTGTCGAGCGTGCCGATGAAGGGAATCGCCAGCTCGCCGCCCTTTGGGGCCTCCGGGTTCACATAGTCGAAATGGGTGAAATCCGCCGGGTAATCGAGATCACCATAGAAGGAATAGCCATGACTGGTGATCACAACCGCCTCGTCAGCGCTGCGGGCGGTCACAGCGGAGGTCAGGAGCGCCGCGGCAGACAGGAGCGCCGCACTGGCCAGAGGCTTGATCCATGATCGGTCGCGGGATTTCGCAGTCACTCTTGTCGTCACATGCACGCGTCTGATCGTCATCTGCCTAACCCTTCTTATGCGGCACCTCTTCATCGGGGCTCTGTGGTCCCGGTGCCTTGTTCTGTTACCGTCGAAGCTAAATGTCCGGAGCTGTTGTTTTCAAGCCGAGAATGCGCGCTCGCATTGATTTGAAAGCAGATCACCGCCGATGTGGCGCAGCAACGAAGCATTTCAATACCACCACCACCCAATGGCCTTGGAATCCGGCGCGACTTGGGTGGTGCAACTCATGCGCCACATCCGAATGCAAAAAGGCCACAGCAGAAGCTGCGGCCTTTTGAGAATATTCCGATATTCTGACTGGGTTAGAGACTGATCCGATCAGTTCCCCAGGCTTTCAAGGTAGGCAATCAGGTCTACCCGATCACCAACTTTCTTCAGGCCTGCAAAGGACATGGTTGTGCCGGAGGCATAGGCCGAAGGCTTGGTCAGGAATTCGTTCAGCTCTTCTGGAGTCCAAGCTCCCTCGAGCCCGGCCAGAGCGCCAGAATAGCTAAATCCACCGATCGACGCGATGTCGCGACCGACGACTCCGTCAAGATGCGGACCCGTTGCGTCGGTGCCATCAACCTTGTGGCAAGCCGAGCACTTGCGGAACACTTTGGAACCCTTGTCGACATCTGCCTCAGCCATCAGCGTTGCAAAGTCCACTTCGGGTTCGTCGCTCGCAGCGCCAGCATCGGCCACTTCGATGACGTAGGACGCCTCGCCGTGTGCTTCAACGTGGTAAAGCTCCTCGGCAACCCATTTGCCCAAGAGGAACACAAGGAACGCGCCGCAAAAGCCTGCAGTCGCTTTGGTGAGTGTCATCGTGTCAAACATGATAGCGAGTCCATTTCAGCTGTCTTGCAGGCTGTGTAAGGGTTCCCCTGACAACTGGCAAGGTATAGACACCGCGACTAAACGACCATTTCCTCAAGTTTTTGCAAAGATGACGCAACCATGAGACAGAAAATCGCGATCCAGGGCGAACTTGGTTCCTATAGCCACGAAGCCTGCCGCAACAAGCGCCCCGATATGGAGGTGCTGCCCTGCCGTGGTTTCGAGGATGCGATAAATGCTGTCCGCTCCGGCGAAGCGGAACTTGCGATGCTTCCGGTGGAAAACACCACATATGGCCGGGTTGCGGATATTCACCGGCTGTTGCCGCATTCCGGGTTGAGGATCATTGATGAGGCTTTCGTGCGGGTTCACATCAACCTGCTTAGCGTGCCCGGTGCGACGCTGGAGGATATCAAGGAGGCCCATTCCCATCTGGTCCTGCTGCCGCAATGCGCGGGCTTCCTGCGCGAGCATGACATTCGCGGCCGGGTCAGTCCCGACAACGCCCGTGCCGCACGCGAAGTCTCTGAACGCGCCGATGTGACCCATGCCGCGCTGGCTTCGGAGTTGGCGGGCGAGATCTACGGCCTCAACGTGTTGGCGCGCCACATCGAGGATCAGGGCAACAACACCACGCGCTTTCTGACAATGTCCCGCACAGCTGATCTCAGTCGACGTGGCGACAAGGGCATGATCACCAGCTTTGTCTTTCAGGTCCGCAACATTCCCGCCGCTCTGTACAAGGCCATGGGCGGCTTTGCGACCAATGGCGTCAACATGACCAAGCTGGAAAGCTATATGGTCGGCGGCTCTTTCACAGCGACACAGTTCTACGCCGACATTGACGGCCATCCAGAGGACGAGAACGTCAAGCGTGCGATGGATGAACTGGCCTATTTCACCACCAACATAGAGGTTCTTGGCGTCTACCCTGCCGATCAGATCCGTTGACCGGATTGCCTCCAAATATGGAGCGACAAATCCAATCGGCGCGGTAGAGCGGTTAGGTATGACATGGAAACCGAAACGACAGTCTCCAATCAAAATCTCCGACGTTCCGACCTGGAGCGCATCGTAGAGACCGGCGAGGTCGCGCGTCTCGAAGACTGTGATCTCTCCGAACTTGATCTGGCGCGGCTTGAATGCTCCGGCTGGCAATTCGTGCGATGCAACCTGAGCCGAGTATCCTTCAATGGCGCACAGCTTGAGGAGGCCGGTTTCGTCAACTGCCGGGCTGGTGGCAGCAGCTTTATCGACGCTTCCCTGCAGGAGGCCGAAATCGAAGGCGGAGATTTCAGCAACACGGACTTCAGAGGAGCGACGCTGACCTCTGCCGAACTGCGCCAATGCAAGATGACAGGCGCGGACTTCACCGATGCACGTACGCTCGGGCTTCAGCTGGAAGCAGTGCTATTGCGATTTGCGATCCTGCCGAAGCTGTCCTTTCGGAAAACAACCTTGAAGGACGTGGATTTCACGGAGGCCGACCTCAGAGGCTGTGACTTCCGTGATGCTGTTTTCGAGGCAAGTTCGCTGCGCGATGCCCATCTGCCTGAGTGCCGGTTCGAGGGTGCCGACCTACGCGGCGCCGATCTGGGTGGAGTAAAGCTCACGGATGCCCGACGTTTCGCAGGGGCCGTGATCTCAAAGCGACAGGCCGCTGATCTGCTGGGCCAACTTGGACTGACGGTCCTGTAGCGCGCGCCGCACCCTCAGTGACATCGGCTCTTGTGAGTGCGATCTGCAACGACGCAGGAGGCCCGCGTAAGGCCCAATTTCAGTGCGCAGGCCTCCCGCCAGCCTGGCGCAACCGCGCATGCCGGATGTGGACAGGATGTGAAGACCAAGCCACATTCAGATCAGGCCCGATTTCCTCTTAAACAAAGGCGTCAGGCCACATGCGTCGCCGTCTCGGTATCCTCATTCTGCTCGCAGGCGATCAAACGCATATCATCGCGTGTCATCGGCTGACCAAAGTAAAAGCCCTGCACGGAGGCGCAGCTTTCGCCGCGCAAGAAGTGCAGCTCGTCTTCGACCTCGACCCCTTCGGCGAGCACCGGAATGTCCAGCGCCGCGCCAAGAAGCAGGGTTGAGCGTACGATAGCGGCCCGCTGCGCATCCTTGTGCACATCCTGCACAAAGCTGCGGTCGATTTTGATCTTGTCGAACGGAAAGGCCTGCAACGTGGCAAGCGATGAATACCCTGTGCCGAAATCATCCATGGCGATACGGATACCAAGCGCCTTGAGCTTGTGCATGACCTTTAGGGTATGCGCCTGATCGTCAATGATACTTGCCTCCGTGATCTCCAGCTCCAGCCTCTCTGCGCTGACGCCGGTTTCCATCAGGATATCCATCACGTCCTCGATGAAGGAAGGCTGCACCAATTGTTGTGGCGCCACGTTCACGGCAACGCTGAAGGGGCGACTCCAATTGGCGGCTTCACGGCAGGCTTCGCGCAGCACCCATCGGCCGATATCGCGAATAAGCCCGGTTTCTTCCGCGACCGGAATGAACTCATCCGGCGAGATCCGACCACGCACCGGGTGGTTCCAGCGCAGCAGCACCTCGAACCCAACGGGCGCCAACGTTTCAAGCGCATTCTGCAGCTGATAGACCAGCTCGAATTCATCCCCCTGAAGTGCCAGACGTAGATCATGCACCATCTGGGTCTTTTCACGACTGCTGCGATCCATCTCTGCGTTGAACGTGCAGATGGGCGTGTCCGGTTCTGATTTGGCCCGATACATGGCGACATCGGACTTATACAGCAAACCTTCGGGATCGCGGCCATCCTCCAGCGTCGTGGCGATTCCGATGGACGCACCGACCCGCAGCGAGACCTCCTCAAGATCAATCGGCTCGATGATTTCAGCATGCATACGCTCGGCAAAGCTCAGCACTTCTTCGATACGGCGAAAGCCCTCTTTTATGGCCACAAACTCGTCGCCCCCAATTCGGGTAAGATACTCCCCCTCGCTCAGCTGCCGGGTCAGGCGTTGCGAGACCTGCATCAGCACGGTATCGCCAACAGCATGGCCATAGACATCATTCACCTCCTTAAAGAGGTCGAGATCGATGGTCATGATGGCAACCCGTGCGACTTCGTTCTCGTTCAGCCGGAGTTTGAGGGCTTCCAGCCTGCGGGTAAGCCACATGCGATTGCGCAAGCCGGTCAGCGGATCATGCATCGCCGCAAGTTGCAGCTGATTGCGGGTCTCGTCCTCCATATTCACCTCGATGCTGGCGGAGGCGACCGCAATCAGCAGGATGATCCCGGTGACACCGAAGATAAGCATCGCCATTGCCGCTTCAGACATGGCCTTTGGCGGCACCTCGACAGCAGAATCCAGACGTATTTCGATCGCGCTCATGCCGGTGAAATGCATGAGACAGATCGCAACGCACATCAGCAGCGCAGGCAAAATCCGCCCGCGCAATCCGCTCCGCTGTCTGGCGATCCCCCAATAGGACGCCGCCCCGAACCCGATGCCCAGAAGCACTGACACCACGACAGTTCCCAAGCGCCAGTCGATGGTGCCGGGCAGCTGATAGGCCTGCATCCCCACGTAGTGCATCGCCGAGACTGTCAGCCCGAAAATCGCGCCCGCCAAGATCGGTCCAACCGCACCGCGCGCGAAGGCGAGCCCCGCGTTGGCGGCTAGCGAGCCAAGCACTCCGACTAGAAGCGACACCCCGGTCAGTACCGGCTCATATGCGTGGTCATAGCCCGGCTCATAGGCCAGCATCGCGATGAAGTGGGTCGACCAGATCGTGGCACCCGTGACCAAGCCGGCCAAGGGCAGCTGCACCAGACGCCGTTTTCCGGTCCATTGGGTCAACCGTGTCGACATATGCGCGGACAGGGCCGAGCCGACGATACAGATCAGGGCCGCGACCGCGACAAGACCATAGTGGTGTTCCTGCGTGATGCAGTCCAACAAGCGGTACATTTGTGTTTCCTCAGGCCGTGCCGTCCATGCTCCGACCCTGAGGTACGCTCCTTAACAAATGTTCTAATCGGTTGTGGAAAGGCGTAAAAAATGCATACAAATATAGTCTTTTTCAGCCACAAATTGGCCTAGGGTCAGAGCCCCGAGGTTTGCTCTCACAAATATACTGATCGGTCCAAGCGCAGGCGGCCCTGCTGGTCCAGGTGTTTTCTTTTGCACATCAAGCAGATCGGGCCCGACGCTCTTCGGTCTGCCTTGCAAATTCGGCCACGCGCGTGCGGAATTTGCGGTTAAGCTTATTACGCGCCAGTTTTAGCGATTGCAGCAGCAGACGTGCCGCCAGGGTCTTGGGCTTAAGATCCACCCGGACGGTCATCCGCGTCCGTTGCGCAGACAGCGCCATCAAGTCCACCTTCAGATCACCGCTCATGCCGTTCCCGACCGCTGCAAAGGAAATCGTGTTTGGAACGTCGTAGTCGGCGACATCAATCCGTACCCGGCGTTCTGACCCGCGAAAGTTAAAAGTGACATCCCAGTACAACCCGTCGCGTGGCGCCGCAGTGTCGCCATGGCGTTGCACATCAACACCACGCCGAATCGCGGAGCGTTCGAAGCTTTCAAAATCCGAAATTGCCACGAACAGGTCCTGGATCGGGCAATCTGTGTCTTCTTTGGTTTCGAAATGCATAAGCGATGGAGCTCCGTAGCGTTACAACCAGCCGCAAGTGCGACCGCCGGACATTCCTAAACTATGTCGGTTACCCGAGTGTGTCCGCAACCCAGTTTTCCAATAGAAACCCCGCAATTGCACCTTTGCGTGGCGCGCGCACTTTTGGATGGTCGCCGGCGATCGCATCCATGACCTCCTGACGGGTCAACCAGATCGCATCTTCGATTTCTGACGGATCAATGGCGATTTCATCATTCAGGGCAACGCCGTGACAGCCGAACATCAATGACATTGGAAATGCCCACGGCTGGCTTGCAAGATACCCGACGTCGCCAACCTGGATGCCGGATTCTTCCAGAACCTCGCGCCGCACGGCGGCCTCCAGCGTCTCCCCCGGCTCGACGAACCCTGCCAGAAGCGAATACATCCCTTCTGGCCAGCCAGGTGAGCGGCCCAGCAACACGCTATCCCCCCGCGTGATCAGCATGATCACCACGGGATCAGTGCGCGGGAAATGGGCTGCGCCACAACTTGGACACCGACGCTGCCACCCGGCTTGCTCGATCCGGCTGGCCGCACCGCAGCAGGCGCAAAACCCGTGTGTTGCATGCCAACCCAGCAAGGCCTTCGCGGTCGCCGCCAGCTCCGCCTGTCGCGGTGTAAGCCGTGTCATCACGGCCCGCAGCTCTGCAAAAACATGGGTCGATGGCAAATCGGGGTGACGCTGTTCGCTGGGATCGAGAAACGTATCAAGCGTAGACAAGTCGGCTTCTTCCGGCTCCCATTCTCCCAGATCGAGGGCAAAATACCCCGCGGCCTGCGCACCGCGCCCGAGAAAGATTGCCTCTGCCCGCCGCTGCGCCACCAGCGGGTGGCTGGTTGGCAGAAACGCTAGCCCCGCCGCATGATCCTGTCCGGTATCATGCAGGCAAAGCGGCTTGCCCCGCCACAGGAGTACAACCAACGCCTCCGCTGTCGACCATATCCGATCCAGCTCTTCGGGAACGGTCCGCAGATGGGCTGCGCGATCCAGGCCGCTACCGCCGAATGTGACTTGCTCTGCCCGTTTCATACCTGCCTCGCTGTTTGCATGTCACACCGGGTTCTCGCGCCCTGCCTCGATGCGGGCGACGGCGACAACACGGTGTTTTACACAGGCGATGCCGCATTCCCCGAAGCGACTCAAGCAAAAATGCCACGCTTCACAAAAACTCGAAAAAAGCGCGACGTGAGGGTTCCGCGCAACGCTTAAGCCTGCTCTTCTCGACGTTAACTAATTCGAGAAGCCCCGGAACGCCCCGGACATGGTGGCAAACGGTGCCGACGACTGGCGATGAATGGCGCATGATGACTGGATCCGACCAAGGCCCCACAGGGACGAATGGGGCCGATGAAGACGTGACAGAGGTGCCAGCGCGCCTCCGATTGCTTGCGACGTCTGATGTACACAGTCACCTCCTTGGCCATGATTATTATGCGGACACCCCTCATCCGGGCATCGGTCTGAGCCGGACTGGAAGTCTGATCGCCCAGGCGCGTGCCGAAGTGGCGGCAGAAGGCGGCATCGACTTGCTTGTCGACAATGGCGATTGGCTTCAGGGCTCACCACTGGCGGAAACTGATGCCGCAAACCCCGACGCACCTCCGCCTGCCATCCACGCATTTGATATACTGCGCTATGATGCAGTCGGACTGGGAAATCACGAGTTCAATTTTGGCCTCGACACGCTGAACCGCGCATTGCGCGCGCTGCCGTGCCCTGCGATTTGCAGCAACGTACACCCCTGCGCGCCTGACGTTGCATTGCATGTGAAACCGCACCTGATCCTGTCGCGCCGTATTCCGGGCGCTGCGGCGGATGCGCCCGAGGTGCGCGTCGGCCTGTTCTCCGTCCTGCCACCGCAAACCCTGTTGTGGGATGCCGACCACCTCGCAGGGCGTGTGCGCATCGACGATATGGTCGACAGCGCCCGCGCTGCCATTGCAACGCTTCGTTCAGCGGGCGCTGACGTGGTGATCGCCTTGGCGCATACCGGGCTTGCGGCAGCCCAGGCCGCGCCCGGAATGGAGAACGCCCTGCGCCCGCTCTCACACTTGCCAGGCCTCGATGCTGCGGTCGGCGGGCACACGCATCTGCTGCTGCCTTCGGCCAATGGTTCCGAGGACGGATTGGGCGTGCCTGTTGTGATGCCCGGCTCCAGCGGCTCTCACCTCGGCGTGGTGGATCTGTTTCTGGAGCAGACCGCGGACGGCTGGCAGGTGCAGCATGCGACCTGTGACCTGCGCGCGGTGAGCACCCGCTCGTCAAAAGGTCTGCAGCCGCTCGTACCCGAAGCGCCAGAGATGGTCGCAGGCCTTGCCACGGCGCACACCCGCACCCGCGCCGATATGGCAACCCCGGTTGGAACCTTGTCAAAGCCGCATCATTCCTACTTCACCTTCTTTGGAGAGGATCGGGCTCTGGCGTTGACGGCACAAGCGCAGGCCGCTGCGGTTCGCCCATTTCTCGAAGCTTCACCGCATGCTGAGCTGCCGCTTCTTTCCGCTGTGGCACCGGCGAAATTCGGCGGGCGGGCCGGGCCGCTTAACTATACGCATGTGCCCGCTGGCAAGGTGTCCCGACGCCATGTCGCCGACATTTATATCTACCCGAACGAGCTGCGCTGCGTGATTGTCAACGGTGCCCAGCTGACGGACTGGCTGGAAATGTCGGCCGGGCTGTTCAATCAGCTGACCCCGGATATGCCAGGGACCCTGCTGGCCAACCCGGATCGTGCGGGACATAATTTCGATGTGATTTTTGGGCTGGAGTATGAGATCGACCCAACCGCCCCCGCGCGTTTTGATGCGGACGGGCGACCGGTCAGCGATGCGCCGGGACGTGTCAGGGACCTGCGCTGGAATGGGGCACCCCTGCGACAGGACCAACTGTTTGCCGTTGCCTACAACAGCTATCGCAGCAGTGGCGGGGGCAACTTCCGCATGCTGGAGGACGCTCCGACCTTGCAACTTGCGCCGATGATGATCCGGGATGCGGTCACGGCCTATGTGACCGGTGCAGTGCAAAAGGACCCGCTGGCAACACTTCCCTACCCCTGGCAGCTCCGTCCTGACCTAGGGGTGCAGGCGGTCGCCATCACCGGCCCCGGCGCACGCAGTTTCCTCTACGAGTTGCCGGACCACGTCGCCGCCAGCGCCACGGCAATGGAAAGCGGCTTCCTGTCGCTGACCCTGGATCTCTGAACGGACACGGCAGACCTGCCAGGAATCCCACGGCGCCGGGTTGTCATCATTCCATCATTTCCCTATATCGGGATTCGAGGGGTTGGCGCGGGCAAGCGCCTCGCCAACCTGGTCAGGTCCGGAAGGAAGCAGCCACAACGAGCCCCGCTTGGGTCGATGTCCAACCTCTCACTTCACGAAGCCCCGCCATTGGCGGGGTTTTGTGTTTAGAAGACCCCGCCGTATCTCTCGCCCGCCTGCGTGCGAGTATTATGCAGCTGCAGCGATAACATCGTTGACGACTCGGCGGGCAGCTCGCTACCCATATTGGTGATGGTTTCCAGCCGGCCCGCTTTGGCTGTTTGGAATGAAAAGGGAACATGGTGAGGCGACGGGTAACAGACCCAGACCCAAGTCCATGACTGCCCCCGCAACTGTAAGCGGCGAGCAACCCGGTATGACCACTGGTTCCAGAGGCCAAGGCGGCCAGTTGGACCGGGAAGGACCGGCACGCAGCGACCCGCAAGTCAGGAGACCTGCCATCACCGAAAGAACCTGAAACCGGGCGGGGTGTCCTGGATGAGGTCTGATGGCACGCCGCAGGTTCACTGCATCCCCGCTGCCAACGGTCTCTCCTGCCGCACCGCCCCGACATGATACTTTGTGCGGAGGGCACTTTGATGGAAAATCCCGAACAGACACATGATTTTGTGGCGACAACCTGTATGCATCTGGGCCGCCCCTGCCCGGCGGCAGAGCGTATGTTGCGTGCCCTTGCCGGAGCGCTTGACCGCGCACGGGCCGTCACCCGTGACGATTTTGAGATTTCGGGCGATAGCCAGCTCGACGGCTGTGAAAAAGCCTGTCCGGCGCGGTTCGCCGCCAGTCATGATCGCATCCGGGTGTTCTGTGATGTCTCAGCGACCACCGAGACCGAAACACTGGACCGGTTTGCCGATGCCATGCTGTCGCCGGACATGGCCGATCTGTCGGCCCGCAGTGCGGCAGAGGTGCCGCGCGCCTTTGGTGAAGCCCGGCCCCTCAGCCTGACACGCGCCGAAACCATTGTGCCGATGTAGCCTCCCGCGACCCGGCCAGAGCGCCTGCCGCTCCACGCGAACATCCAGCCCTGCCGATCAGCTAGAGCTGCCATCGCGCGACTAAGGGGCGCTGCGAAGCCCTTGGGCCCAGATCAACTGCGCATCGGTTTCCACAGCGCAGGGGCGCTGCGCCCGCAATCGTGCCAATGCGGCATCCGGGCGCTCCCCGCTCTCGATCATCAATCGCAAGGCAACCATACCGGAGCGCCCGCAGCCGCCCCTGCAATGCACCAGCACTCGACCGCCACCTGACATCGCCTGACGCGCCAACGCGCTGACATCGGCCCAGCGATCCTGCATGTCGTCGCCAGGGGTTTGAAAATCATCCACAGGCAAGTGGAACCAACGACTGCCGAGCCCCTGAAGATCGCTGCCGATATTCTCGACCCCCAGGATGACGTGCTCCACGCGGGTGGTCATCGAGATTACGATCGAGGGTTTCCATTCTCCGATCAGTCGAAGATCACCAGCGTAATCGCCCCCTGCCCCAGGTGCCTGGCTGAGCGCAAGAATGCCGTCACCAATCGACAGCGCATGAAGCACAAGAGGTTGCGCAGCCGGGTGCGGCTGCAGTTCAGAAGCACTCACCATTTAATCTCCCCCCCGGGAGGCGCGACCCTAAACCCGCGATACAGTACAAGATACCATAGCCTCGGCAAGCAGCTGATCGGTAGCCTTTTTTGCACGCGGCCAGATTCACCCTGCTCAGTGTGCGCCTTGTAACACGCAGGCCGCGCAACAGCGGTGGACGAAGCGCGCGGTGCCGCTTAGTTTGCACGGGATCATTTCGGCGCCGTCCACGAATCCGGGCAGCGCCCCTCAAAGACCATCCGAAAGGCCCTCATGAGCGAGCATAGCCCCGAGACCGCCCCCGCCCCGCAAGGCGGACAATATCAGGTTCTGGCACGCAAGTACCGGCCCGAGACCTTTGCCGATCTGGTTGGTCAGGACGCCATGGTGCGCACGCTGAAGAACGCCTTTGCCGCGGATCGGATCGCTCAGGCCTTCATCATGACCGGCATTCGCGGCACCGGCAAAACCACCACCGCGCGGATCATCGCCAAAGGCATGAACTGTATCGGCGAGGACGGTACCGGCGGCCCCACCACGGAGCCTTGTGGCAAATGCGAGCATTGCCTGGCGATCATGGAGGGGCGCCATGTGGACGTGATGGAGATGGACGCCGCCTCGCGCACCGGGGTTGGCGACATCCGCGAGATCATTGACAGTGTGGCGTATCGTGCGGCGTCGGCCCGCTACAAAATCTACATCATCGATGAGGTGCACATGCTGTCGACCTCCGCCTTCAACGCGCTGTTGAAGACGCTGGAGGAGCCGCCGGCGCATGTGAAATTCATCTTTGCCACCACCGAGATCCGCAAGGTGCCGGTGACGGTGCTGTCGCGCTGTCAGCGATTTGACCTGCGCCGGATCGAGCCGGAGGTGATGATCGCGCTGCTGCGCAAGATCGCCGGGGCCGAGAGTGCCGAAATCGCCGAGGATGCGCTGGCGCTGATCACCCGCGCCGCCGAAGGCTCGGCCCGCGATGCGACCTCGCTTCTGGATCAGGCGATCAGCCATGGTGCGGGTGAGACGACGGCGGAGCAGGTCCGGGCGATGCTGGGGCTGGCCGACCGGGGCCGGGTGCTGGATCTGATGGACATGATCCTGCGCGGCGACGCGGCGGCGGCGCTGACGGAGCTGTCCGGGCAATATGCCGAGGGCGCCGACCCGATGGCGGTGCTGCGCGATCTGGCCGAGATCACCCATTGGGTTTCGGTGGTGAAGATCACGCCCGATGCCGCCGACGATCCAACCATAAGCCCGGATGAGCGGTCGCGCGGTCAGGACATGGCCAGCCGCCTGCCGATGCGGGTACTGACGCGCATGTGGCAGATGCTCTTGAAGGCGCTGGAAGAAGTCGCCGCCGCACCCAATGCGATGATGGCGGCAGAGATGGCGATCATCCGCCTGACCCATGTCGCCGACCTGCCCTCGCCCGAAGAACTCGTGCGCAAGCTGCAGGATACACCGCCGCCTCCGCCGCCGGGTCCAGGCGGCGGACACCCCATGCAGGGCATGGGGTCGCCTGCGGCGGGCGGGGGGGGCGGGGCTCCGGCTTACGCCTCCGCCCCGCCGCAGGGCGCCCCCGGCGGTGGCCCCAATGGCGGGCATACGATGTCGGCAGGGGGCGGGCAGGCCGCCGCAGTGGCCCCGCGCCTCGACAGTGCATTGGCGCGGTATCCGAGTTTTGAACATGTGATCGAGCTGATCCGCAAACACCGCGACGTGAAACTGCTTGTCGAGGTCGAAGGCGGCGTGCGGCTGGTGTCCTACCAACCCGGGCGGATCGAATTCACCCCTGCTGCGAAGGCTCCGCAAGATCTGGCAGCCCGCCTGGGCACGGCGCTGCAGAACTGGACCGGCAGCCGCTGGGTGGTCTCCATCGCCTCGGACGGCGACGCGCCGACCATTGCGGAGCTGCGGGATGCCGCCGAAAACGCCCTGCGCGAGGAGGCCTCGACCCATCCGCTGGTGCAGGCAGTGCTGAAGAATTTTCCCAGCGCCAAGATCACCAAGATCCGCACGCCTGAGGAGCTGGAGGCCGAAGTGCAGGCCGAGGCCCTGCCCGAGGTCGAGGACGAATGGGACCCGTTTGAGGAATGAGATCAGCCCCGCGAAGGCTTCGGCGTAGATTTCGCGGGGCTGAACGGGCAGCTGTGGTCTGCTCGCCCTATGCGAGGTGGGCGGCGGTCTGGGTCACTGTCGCATAGCTCATCGCCAGCGGTGCCATAAAGGCGGCATGCACCTGTTCAGCCGGGACCGTGACACCGCCGAACTCCATGGCGCGGGCGGCGCAGGCATCCTCGACCACGGTCACCGCAAACCCCAGATCCGCCGCAGCGCGGGCGGTGGCGTCGATGCACATCTGGCTCATCGCTCCGCAGAGGGTAACGGCCTCCACCCCGGCCTCGCGGAGCAGCTCCAGCAAACCCGTCTCATAAAAGCTGTTGGGCCGGTGCTTGGTCAGCACCACTTCGCCCTCGATGGGCGCAACAGAGGCATGGATTTCAGCACCCGGCATGCCAGAACGGAAAAACGGCGCCTCGGACGACGGGTTCTCGTGCCGGATGTGCACCACAGGGTCACCGTTCACCCGTGCCGCCGCCAGCAGGCGCGCCGCATTGGCGCTGGCCGCGTCCATCTTGTGCAGCTCCCAGTCGCCACCGGGGAAATAATCGTTCTGGATATCCACCAGGATCAGTGCCGTCCTTGGCATGGTCATACTCCTTTGTCTGATCTGTCCCGGCGAGATTGGCGCAGGTTGACTGCCGCTGCACTTGGCGCATATGCCTAACATCATGCAGGTTACGCCAAACATGCCGATCATCTTGCTGGACGCGCCGGGTGCGCAGCGCGCGGCGCTCTGGGGACTGCAGGATCTCTTTGCGCTGGTTCCAAGACTGGACCCCACATGCACACCGCTGGATGTGCGCATTCTTGCACCGGACGCGCTGCCGCAGGCACCAGTGGCGGCTTTCGTATTCGCCCCCTCCATCGAAGGCACACGGCCCGTGCCCGATCATCCGCTGGTCGCCTGGGCCGTGCAACAGCACGCGCAGGGGGCGCTGGCCTGTTCGGTCTGCGCGGGGGCATTCTGGCTGGGTCAGGCGGGGCTTCTGTCCCAGCGCCCAGCGACCACCCATTGGGCGCTGGAGGAGGAGTTTCGCCAAAGCTTCCCGGATGTGCGCCTCGCACCGGAGCACATCCTCGTGGACGACCACGACGTGATCACCGCTGGCGGGTTGATGGCCTGGACCGACCTCGGCCTGCATCTGACCGGACGTTGGTACGGGGCCGAGATGGTCTCGCGTCTGGCGCGGCACCTGCTGGTCGACCCCGGCGGGCGGGAACAGCGGGCATATTCCACCTTCGCCCCACCCCGTCAGCACGGGGACGCGGCGGTGCTGCTGGCGCAGCGGCATATGGATCAACAGTTTGGCACCGCGCTCACGGTGCCAGTGCTGGCGACTGTGGCCGGCCTGTCGGAACGCTCCTTCGTGCGGCGGTTCACTGCCGCCACCGGCACCCCGCCCGCGAGCTACCTGCAAGCGTTGCGCGTCGAGAAGGCACGCGGCGCGCTGGAGCGCAGCCAGGCCAGCATCGCCCAGATCGCCTGGGACGTGGGCTACCGCGATGTGCCCGCCTTTGCCCGCGCCTTCAAATCCATCACCGGCCTCACCCCCGGGGCGTATCGCAGCCGGTTTCGCACGCCCATGAGCTGAACCGGCCCAATTGGACTGCGTTTGCAGCCTGCATTTGGGCTTTGCCCTTGCCTGCGCGGGGTGGCGCACGTATCTAACAGGGCAGACCTGACATCAGGAGTGATAGGATATGTTCAAAGGCCTAGGTGGCCTCGGCGATATGGCCGGGATGATGAAAAAAGCCCAGGAAATGCAATCCAAGATGGGTGAAATGCAGGACGAGCTGCATAACATCATGGTGGTGGGCGAAGCGGGCGCGGGCCTTGTGAAGGCAACCGCATCCGCAAAGGGCGATCTGAAATCGCTCGACATCGACCCGTCGATCTTCAACGGCGACGACAAGGAAGTGGTCGAGGACCTGATCCTCGCCGCGGTGAAGGACGCGCAGGCCAAGGCGGCCGAACGCGCGCAGGATGAGATGACCAAGCTGTCCGAAGGCCTCGGCCTGCCCAAAGACATGAAGCTGCCGTTCTGATCCGCTGCGCTCAGACGGACGAAAGGCGGCCTTTGGGTCGCCTTTTTTCATGTGATAGGCCCATGTGATCCGCGGGGCGCATGCGACATGGGGCTTGCACTGCGGCGGATGATGCGCACTACTCGAACATAAGAAGAACAGGGCAATTCCATGGCCGAGCATGACGTGAGTGATATCGAGGCGTTGATCGCCCTGATGGCAAAGATGCCGGGGCTGGGGCCGCGTTCCGCCCGGCGCGCGGTACTGCATCTTATCCGCAAGCGCGCGCTGGTGCTGACACCGCTGGCAGACGCCATGAGCCGGGTGGCGGAGACCGCGCGCGAGTGTCTGAACTGCGGCAACGTGGGCACCAGCGACATCTGTGCGCTCTGCGAGGATGAGACCCGCGCCAATGGCGAGCTGTGCGTGGTGGAGGATGTGGCCGATCTCTGGGCGATGGAGCGCGCCGGCGTGTTCAAGGGTCGCTACCACGTGCTTGGCGGCACGCTCTCGGCGCTGGACGCGGTGGGGCCGGAAGATCTGCGCATCCCGCGGCTGGTGGACAGGGTGGCAACCGAAGCGGTGAGCGAGGTGATCCTGGCGCTCAATGCCACCATCGACGGTCAGACCACGGCGCATTACATAGTCGACCAGCTGGAAGGACGGGTGAAGCTGACCTCGCTGGCGCAGGGCGTGCCGATCGGCGGCGAGCTGGACTACCTCGATGACGGAACGATTTCCGCAGCCCTTAGGGCGCGCAAAGAGATCTAGGCAACTGCCCCCGGGCCGTATGTGGCTCAGGCTGAGGAGACGCTCCCGCGCGTTTTCGATCTGGCGATCTCACCTCCTTGGGGGTGGCATCGCGTGCCCAAGGGGCACGCGATGCGCGCCGCGCCACAGGCGCGGCGCCCGGCCCAACGCCGGGCGGGGCAGCTGTGCTGCATCAACCGGGGGCGGGAGACCCTCCCCATCACAGCTCGCACAACCTCAGCTGAGATGCGCCTTGAGCCCTGCAAGAGTGGCGGCAAACCCGTCGTCGGTGACATCCTTGTGCAGCACCATGCGGATTGCCCCCGTGCCCCCGGCGGAGATCACCACGCCCTGTTTGGCCAGCGCCATGCCAAGCGCGGCATTCTCGCCCGTTGCGGGCGTGAAGAACACCATGTTGGTATCCTGCTCCACAGATCCTGCCCCGAGGTCGCGCAGGGCGGAGGCCAGGGCCTCCGCCCGGGCATGGTCTTCGGCCAGTCGCGCCACGTTGTGATCCAACGCATGCAGCCCCGCTGCGGCCAGAACACCCGCCTGCCGCATGCCGCCGCCGACCATCTTGCGCCAGCGGCGGGCCCGGTCGATCAGATCCGCAGGCCCAACTAGAACCGAGCCCACCGGAGCACCCAGCCCTTTGGAGAGACAGATCGAGACCGTATCAAAGCGCCCGGCGATCTCCGTCAGCTCACAGCCCAATGCTGTCGCCGCGTTGAACACCCGCGCACCGTCCAGATGCACCGACAGCCCGGCAGCCCGTGCCGGTGCGATGCACTCATCCAGCCGCGCCAGAGACACCGCCTTGCCGTTGTGGGTGTTTTCCAGCGACAGCAGGCGGGTGATCGGATGATGGGAATCATCCTCTTTCACCGCCGCAGCAATCTCTGCCGGACGCAGGCCGCCATCCTCGGACACTCCAAGAGGATCCAGCACGATCCCGCCCAGCGCCGAGGCGCCGCCGGCCTCGTATTTGTAGACATGATAGCCGCGCCCGGTGAGGATCTCCTCGCCGCGCCCGCAATGGGCCAGCAGGGCGACAAGGTTGCTCTGGGTGCCGGTGGGCAGGAACAGCGCCGCCTCCTTGCCGGAGCGTTCGGCCAGAGCTGCCTCCAGCCGATTGACGTTTGGATCCTCGCCATAAACGTCATCACCGACCTCTGCCGCCGCCATCGCCGCGCGCATGGCAGCATCCGGGCGGGTCACGGTGTCGCTGCGCAGATCACAGATCACCTCTGCAATATTTGCTCCGGGCGTTTGTGAATATTGGCTCATGGTCATCGTCCTTTTGCTCTCGCCCCGACCGTGACCGGTGGCGTATTCCGCTTTGGCCGCATATTGAAACCAAGGCCCGCCAAGGTGCAATGGTTGCCAGCGTTGCAAGTACAATCCAGCCCTGCCTTCACCTGCGCACTTCGCCCTCCCTGCTCAGAGGTCGCACAACGGCCTCACCCTGCTGACAAGGCCCGACCAAGCGCATCTGACAGTTTATCGGTCAATTCGCCGACCTGCGCCTCACTGAGAATGAACGGCGGCGCCAGGAGGATATGATCCCCGTTGCGACCATCCCGCGTGCCAGCCATCGGATAACAGATCAAACCGGCTTCCAGCGCTGCGTGTTTCACTCGCGCGGCCAAGCCCCGCGCAGGATCAAACGGGGTCTTGTCGTCGCGATCCGCCACCAGTTCCAAACCACGGAACAGGCCGCGGCCCCGGATGTCCCCAACATGCGGGTGCTGACCAAACCGGTCGACCAGAGCCGCCTGCAGCACCTCGCCCATGCGGGCGCAGCGGGCAACCAGATCGCGTTCCTGCATCTGGGTCACCACCGCCAGCCCGGCCGCAGTCGCCACCGGATGACCGATATAGGTGTGACCATGCTGGAAGAACCCCGAGCCACTCGCGATGGCATCGTAGATCTCCGCCGAACACAGCATCGCCCCGATGGGCTGGTAGCCCGCGCCAAGCCCCTTGGCGATGCAGAGGATATCTGGCGCGACCCCATCCGCCTCGCAGGCAAACAGATGCCCGGTGCGTCCCATGCCACACATCACCTCATCCAGGATCAGCAACACGCCGTATTGATCGCAGATCTCGCGGACGCGCTTGAAATAGCCGTCGACCGCCGGCACCGCCCCCAGGGTCGCCCCGACCACCGGTTCCGCCATGAAGGCCATGACCGTCTCCGGTCCCAGCCGCAGGATTTCTGCCTCCAGTTCATTGGCCACCCGTTGACCGTAGTCAAAGCGGCTCTCGCCCTCGGTGCGGTCCACATATTCATAACAGGGCGCGATATGCGACACGCCGATCAGCAGCGGATCAAATTGCTGCCGTCGCCACGCATTGCCCCCCGCCGCCAGCGCACCAAGCGTGTTGCCATGATAGCTCTGCCGCCGCGCAATCAGATGACGGCGCTGCGGCTCCCCCCGTTCGAGATGATACTGGCGGGCAAGCTTGATCGCCGCTTCCGTGGCCTCCGACCCGCCGGAGACAAAATAGACCCGGTCCAGCGTGCCGGGCGCTTCGGAGATCAACAGATCCGCCAAAGCCTCTGCCGGCTGCGATGTCATAAATCCAGTGTGAGCGAAGGCCAGCGTCTCAACCTGCGCCTTGACCGCTTCGATCACCGCAGCATCGGAATGCCCCAGACAGGAGACCGCCGCGCCGCCAGAACCATCAAAGTAGCGTTTGCCATTGGCGTCAATGAGGTAGCAACCTTCGCCCGCGACGGCGGTGGGCAGGTCGGATGTGCTGTGACGGGGAAAGACATGGCTCATGAGAAATCTCGCAGGGTTGTGTCCGGGGTAGCAGCCAGTGGAACAAGGCGATGACCCTGCGCCTCTGCCAAGTTGAGGAAAGCCGCGGCCGAAGCTGCATTGTCCGCCCATGGCGCGGCATCCTGTGCGCCAAGGCTGTTTTCAAAGCCGATCCTGACCTGTCCTCCCGCCGTGATGGCGGCCAGCAGGCAGGCATGTTCCTCGGGACCAAAGGCACAGAGGGTCCACCTCAGCTGCAACGGCGCGATCTCCTTTAGAAACGCTGGCAGCATCGCGGCGCGTGCGGGCTGTCTGGTGGCATATTGGCCAAGCACCAGGATCGCGTCACGCATCTGCAGCGGCACAGTTCCGTCCTTGTACCATGCCTTGAGCTGCGCCACGCAGGCGGGTGAATAGAGGATGTGCTGCACCTCAGTGCCCGCCTCGGCACAAAGCGCATAGACCCGCGCCGCCAGTCCGGCATCGCGTGCCATCTCGCGCACCGATACAGACGCTGCCGCCGGGCGCAGCGTCTCGAGGCAGGCCAGTTGTGCGGGCACGTCAAAAAGACCAGCACTCTCTGTGGTGATCTGCACGCCCATGGTGGGTGC
Source organism: Tritonibacter sp. SIMBA_163 (assembly GCF_046535935.1). NCBI lineage: Bacteria > Pseudomonadati > Pseudomonadota > Alphaproteobacteria > Rhodobacterales > Paracoccaceae > Tritonibacter > Tritonibacter sp. SIMBA_163. The sequence continues at coordinate 105,865 of NZ_JAWJBP010000003.1, read as the reverse complement.
GCTCTCTGCGACCGCCGCGATGGCCGCGCGGTAGCGCCCGGCATCCAGCGAATGCACGCCCTCACCGTCCCGCACATGCAGGTGTAGAGCCTGCACGCCAAGCACATGGCAGGCCCGCGCGGTCTCGGCGATCTCAGCCGTCGTCACCGGCAGCGCGGGATGATCCGCCTTGCCCCGTCGTGCCCCATTCGGGGCGACCATCATCGTGAATTCCACCATCGTTCCGGCCCTCTTACCGATCTGCCCCAGCCCGTCATCATCGCCAGAGCCCCTGTGTGTCGCACCGACTGTGACCCTTCGCACGTATGTGCTCAAGCCGCACAGAGCAGCACAAACGTTCTTTCCCACTCATCATCTCTGTCAGAATGGCAACCCGGACCTGTGGCCTCAAACCTCAGGGTCAACTGGACCTATTCCGAATGGCGGAATTGTCCTTTGCTGTTCAAGGACAGAGTGTGTCCGCCAGCCGGACGATTCTCACCGCTTTTCCAGAATGAAAGGAACATGTCATGCACGGCACGTTCACCGATAACGACCTCAGCCATGTGATCGACGCCGACAAGGCGCATGTCTGGCACCATCTGGTACAGCACAAGCCGTTTGAATCCTCCGATCCGCGCATCATTGTCGAGGGCAAGGGCATGCGCGTCTGGGATCAGAACGGCAAGGAATGGCTCGATGCGGTGTCCGGCGCGGTCTGGACCGTCAACGTGGGCTATGGCCGCGAAAGCATCTGCAAGGCGGTCTACGATCAGATGATGAAGATGTGCTATTTCGCACAAGCAGCGGGGTCGGTCCCCGGCGCGCTCTATGCTGAGAAGCTGATCGAAAAGATGCCCGGCATGTCGCGGGTCTATTATTGCAACTCCGGCTCGGAAGCGAACGAGAAAGCCTTCAAGATGGTGCGCCAGATCGCGCACAAGAAGTATGGTGGCAAGAAAACCAAGATCCTCTACCGCGACCGTGATTACCACGGCTCCACTCTGGCGGCAATGTCCGCGGGCGGTCAGGACGAGCGCAACGCGCAATACGGCCCCTTCGCGCCGGACTTTGTGCGCGTGCCGCATTGCATGGAATACCGCAAGCACGAGCTGGGGCTGGAACATCTGTCCGGTGAGGCGTTCGGCATCGCCGCCGCCAACCTGATCGAAGAGGTCATCCTGCGTGAAGGCCCGGACACTGTCGGTGCGCTCTGCCTGGAGCCGGTCACCGCAGGCGGTGGCGTAATCGAGGCGCCCGAGGGCTATTGGCCGCGCGTGCAGGAGATCTGCAAGCAATATGACGTGCTTCTGCACATCGACGAGGTGGTCTGCGGCATCGGTCGCACCGGCACCCATTGGTTCGGCTACCAGCATTACGGCATCAAGCCCGACTTCGTGACCATGGCCAAGGGCGTCGCCTCCGGCTACGCGGCCATCGCCTGCATGGTCGCCACCGAGGAGGTCTTTGACCTGTTCAAGGACGACCCGTCGGACAAGATGAACTATTTCCGCGACATCTCCACCTTTGGCGGCTGCACCGCAGGCCCGGCGGCGGCGCTGGAGAACATGCGCATCATCGAGGACGAGAACCTGCTGGAAAACTGCACCGCCATGGGCGCGCGCATGATGTCCAACCTGCAGGCCTTGCAGGAAAAACACGCGGTCATCGGCGATGTCCGCGGCAAGGGGCTGTTCCTCGGCGTCGAGCTGGTCTCGGATCGCGACAGCAAGGAGCCGGTGGACGAGACGCTGGCCCAAAAAGTGGTGGCCGAATGCGGCAACCACGGGGTGATCATCGGCGTCACCAACCGCTCGGTGCCGGGGCGCAACAACACGCTGTGTTTCTCCCCCGCGCTGATCGCCACCGCCGACGACATCGACCAGATCACCGATGCGGTGGACAAGGCATTGACCACGGTCTTTGGCTGATCTCGCAAATTGGATCGGCAAGAATTGCAAAAGGTGGCCCTTTAGATGGGGCCACCTTTTCTGCATCTGGACGGGAGAGATAATCTTTCGAAAGGCCAGGCCCATGTGGATGACCCCGACCGAACTGCAGAGCGAGACCGCAAGCCTCGTTCCCCTGTCCCACGATCATGCGCCGGATCTGGCCGAGGCCGCAGCCGATGGCGAGCTTCATCGCCTCTGGTACACCGCCGTACCCGCGCCCGACGGGGTCGCGGCCGAAATCCGCCGCCGTCTGGCCTTACAGGAGGCGGGCAGCATGGTCCCCTTCGCCATCCTCGACGCATCAAACCGCGCGGTGGGCATGACCACCTTCATGAACATCGACCAGGCCAATCACCGGGCAGAGATCGGCTCCACCTGGTATCGTAAATCGGTGCAGCGCACCGGCCTCAACACCGCGATCAAACAGCTGATGCTTTCCCATGCGTTTGACACAAAGGACGCCATCGCGGTCGAGTTTCGCACCCATGTGCTGAATCGCCAGAGCCGCGCCGCCATCGAACGCCTTGGCGCAAAGCTCGACGGCATTCTGCGGGCGCATAGCATCCTGCCCAATGGCACCCTCCGCGACACCGCCGTCTATTCGATCACCGCCGCCGAATGGCCCATGGTGCGCGCCAACCTTGCCCATATGGCAGCGCGCTGACAGCACATGCGGGTCAGGGAGGCCGAAAGGCCCCGCCCGTTCGGGCGGCTTGTCCTTGACGCGCTTTCCCATCCCAAAATGGAAAACGGCTCTGACGGGCAGACCTGCCCGTCAGAGCCATCTCAGCAGCTCCTGCGCCGAAGGCGCGCGGCCCAACGACTCATGCTGCACGCGCTAGTGTGCATCGTGAGTCGGCGGGAGTACCCCGCCGAGCCGTCCCGTCAGATCATCTGGAACACCACGCCCGACAGGATCGCGCCGGAGACCCCAAGCCCCAGATACATCGCAAACACCCGCGGTTTCACCAGTGACCAGACCGCCGCCATCGCCGGGATCGAGCTGACCGCGCCCGCCACCATGAAGGCCAGCGCCGCGCCAGCACTCATGCCTTGGGTCATCAGCCCCGCCAGCAGCGGCGGCGCGACATAGGAGTTCAGATAGGCCGGCATGCCCACCAACGCGGCCGTGGCGATCGGCACGATGCCCTCGCCACCCACCAGCGAGGCAATCCACTCGGGGCGAACGTAAGTCACCAGCAGCGCCTCGAGCACATAGGCAAAGGCCAACCATTTCAGCAGGAACAGCCCGTTCTCAATGAACTCCTTGCGGAAGGTCGCACGGCGATCCTCTTCCTGCCAGAACCGCCAGTTGGGCTGCTGCTCAATCTTGGGCGTGCCACTGCCGCAGCAGCTCTTGACCGGCGCTTTTTTCAACGGCTGGACAAACAGCCCACCACTGCGCAGCGCCTTGATGATGAAGCCGCCGAACAGGCCCAGCGCCACCGCGCTCACTGCCTTGGCGATCGCAAAGGGCCAGCCCAGCGCCGCAGCTGTAATCAGCAGCGTCGGCGGGTCGATCAGGGGCGAAGACAGCCAGAACGCCATCACCGCCGCAAGCGGTGCGCCCAGCGCCAGAAGCCCGGCGATGAAGGGAATGACCTCGCAGGAACAGAACGGCGCCAGCCCGCCCAGGAGCGCGGCAAAAAAGATCATCCGTGTTTCGCGCCCGACAAAGGCCCGCGCCACCAGCGCCTCGGCCCCGGTGGCCTTGAGATAGGCCAGCAGTGTCACCGCAAAGAGAATGTACTTCGAGGTCGACAGCAGTGCAGCGGCGGCAAAGCTCAGCACGGGGACAAAATTCGCCATATCCAGCACCGCCACCGCCAACAGGATCAGCGCGCCGATGGTCCAGGGGCTTTGCAGCCAGCTCCAGGCGATGCGTGCCGGACGTTGTGAAACAGATGTATCAGCCATCGTTGGCAACCCTTCCGGCAAGCCCTGCACCCGCATCCTGACAGCATTCGCTGAGGATGAAGCCCGCAAGGCGTTCGAGATGTGTGAAATTGGCGCGGCAAATAGTGCTGCGCCCGGCTTTTTCCTGCGCCACCACATCGGCGGCGGCGAGGAATTTCAGGTGATGCGCCAATGTCGAGGCGGCGATGCCCGTGCGGTCGCGGATCTCTCCGACCGTCAACCCGGCTTCCCCGGCGCGTACCAGGACACGCAGCACCTCCAGGCGGGCCTCGGACCCCATCGCAGAAAATCCCTGCGCGGCAAGTGATGGATCCATGTCGGATCTCCTCATTCGATTCGATAAAACTAGTTTTATGGTTTTATAGGGCATGTCGCAAGCGGCAATCCATACCGCGCAGGTCTGCCCGCCTACCCCGCTGTCTTTGCGGCAAGAATTGGCGCCGACGCAAAAAACTGCCCGCATCCGCACGGTCCAGATTGCTTTGCACATAAGTCCAGAATAGGCTCTGGCGATGGCTATTTCCGTCGAAACCTTTTTCCTCAACCCGGACGCACAGGGCACGCTGCAGGCGCAGATCCAAGAGATGATCGCCGCCGGCATCCTCTCGGGTCGGTTCCGCGCCGAAGAAAAGCTGCCCTCCTCGCGCAAGCTGGCCGCCCATCTCGGGGTCAGCCGCATCACCGTGACGCTGGCCTATACGGAACTGGTGGCCAACGACTACCTGACCGCGCGGGGACGGTCGGGCTTTTTTGTCTCCGGAACCGCTCCGGTGCCGCCCTCCTTTTCGCCGACCGAAAAGGGGCAGGAAACAGTCGATTGGGCCGGCACCATCACCCGCCAGTTCACCGGTGGCGACACCCCGCGCAAGCCCAAGGATTGGCGCAGCTACCGCTATCCGTTCATCTACGGGCAGGCGGATGCCACGCTGTTCGACCATGCCAACTGGCGGCTTTGTGCGCTGCGGGCACTGGGGCAAAAGGATTTTGCCGCCATGACCGGCGACTACTTCGACCAGGACGACCCGCTGCTGATCGAATATATCGCCCGCCACACCCTGCCGCGCCGCGGCATCATCGCCCGCCCGGAGGAGATCCTGATCACGCTGGGGGCGCAAAACGCGCTCTGGATCGTGGTCCAGTTGCTATTGCAGCAGGGGCGCAAGGCGGCGATCGAGGATCCCAGCTACTACACCTTGCGCGACCAGCTGGGCCACACCGGCTGCGCGCTCGATGTGATCGGGGTGGACAGCGACGGCCTGCCGCCGGAACAGATCGCGGCGGACACGGATGTGGTCTTCACCACCCCCAGCCATCAGAGCCCGACCACGGCCACCATGCCGATGGCGCGACGCAAGGCGCTGCTGAGCCGCGCCAAGGAGATCGACGCCATCGTGGTCGAGGATGACTACGAGTTCGAGATGTCCTTTCGCGCGCCGCCCTCGCCCGCGCTCAAGTCGATCGACAGCGACGGGCGGGTGATCTACCTCGGCAGTTTCTCGAAATCGCTGTTTCCGGGGCTGCGGCTGGGCTACCTCGTGGGGTCGGAGCCCTTCATCCGTCAGGCCCGCGCGCTGCGGGCCAATGTGCTGCGCCACCCGCCCGGTCATATCCAGCGCACGGTGGCCTATTTCCTATCACTGGGTCACTACGACGCGCAGATCCGCCGCATGGCGCGGGTGCTGCAGGAACGGCGCGCGGTGCTGGAGGAGGCGATCTCCAGCCACGGCTTAATACCTGCAAACCGCAGCCTCTACGGTGGCTCGTCGCTGTGGATGCAGGCGCCAGCGCATGTCGACATGGGCCGCGCCGCCGAAGACCTGCGCGCCAACAGCGTGATCATCGAACCCGGCGCGCCCTTCTTCTCTACCGAGACCCGGCGACATAATTTCTACCGGCTCGGCTACTCCTCCATCGCCAGCGAGCGCATCCCGCAAGGGGTGGCCCATGTGGCAGAGGCAATCCGCAACGCCCGCCCGTGAGTACCCGGGCAAAGGGGGAGCTCCCGCCCCTTCGACGGCGCATCACAGATGCACCGCTCAGGGTTGGGCCCGGCGCCGCGCAAAGCGCGGCGCCGGGCCCAACGGGACGATATGGTCCGCCAGGACCATGGAGGACGGGCGGGAGCCCCCCGCGATCACGCCTTTGCTCAGCCCCGATCCCGGGCAGACCAGCCGCTGGAGCTACGGCACCGGAGAACTGGCCCTAACGTCACCCTCAAGCGCCGCCTAAACCGGAATAAAGACGATCAGCGCCGGCCGCATCGGACCGCCGGGCAAACGGGAGACCGCATCATGCGCATGACCACCGAAGAAGCCTTTGTCAAAACTCTGCAGATGCATGGCATCGAACACGCCTTTGGCATCATCGGCTCTGCCATGATGCCGATCTCCGACCTGTTCCCCAAAGCCGGGATCACCTTCTGGGATTGCGCCCATGAAGGCAGCGCCGGCATGATGGCGGATGGCTACACGCGGGCGACAGGCAAGATGTCGATGATGATCGCCCAGAACGGCCCCGGCATCACCAACTTCGTCACCGCCGTCAAAACCGCCTATTGGAACCACACGCCGCTCTTGCTGGTCACCCCGCAGGCCGCCAACAAGACCATCGGTCAGGGTGGGTTCCAGGAGGTCGAGCAGATGAAACTGTTCGAGGACATGGTGGCCTATCAGGAAGAGGTTCGCGACCCGTCCCGCGTGTGCGAAGTTCTGAACCGCGTCATTATGCAGGCCAAGCGCGCCTCCGCCCCGGCACAGCTGAACATCCCACGCGATATGTGGACTCAGGTGATCGACGTGGTGATGCCCGCCATCGTCGAGTTCGAACGTCCCGCAGGCGGCGAAAGCGCCCTTGCGCAGGCCGCCGACCTGCTGTCGAACGCCAAAAACCCGGTGATCCTGAACGGCGCCGGTGTGGTGCTGTCCAAGGGCGGCATCGACGCCTCCATGGCGCTGGCGGAACGGCTCGATGCGCCGGTCTGTGTCGGCTACCAGCACAACGACGCCTTCCCCGGCTCGCACCCGCTGTTTGCCGGTCCTCTGGGCTATAACGGCTCCAAGGCGGGCATGGACCTCATCAAGGAGGCCGATGTGGTGCTCTGCCTCGGCACCCGTCTGAACCCGTTCTCGACCCTTCCCGGCTATGGCATGGACTATTGGCCCGCGGCGGCCAAGATCATCCAGGTCGACATCAACCCGGACCGCATCGGCCTGACCAAGACCGTCTCGGTCGGCATCATCGGCGATGCAGCCAAGGTGGCCACCGGCATCCTGGGCCAATTGTCCGACACTGCTGGCGACGCCGGCCGCGACGCCCGCAAGGCCAAGATCGCCGAGACCAAATCCCGCTGGGCACAGCAGCTGGCTTCTATGGATCACGAGGACGACGATCCCGGCACCAGCTGGAACCAGCGCGCCCGCGCCGACAAGCCTGACTGGATGAGCCCGCGCATGGCCTGGCGCGCGATCCAGTCCGCCCTGCCGAAAGAGGCGATCATCTCGTCGGACATCGGAAACAACTGCGCCATTGGCAACGCCTACCCGTCGTTTGAGGCGGGGCGCAAATACCTCGCACCGGGTCTTTTTGGCCCCTGCGGCTACGGCCTGCCCGCCATAATGGGGGCCAAGATCGGCTGCCCGGACACGCCGGTGGTGGGCTTTGCCGGCGACGGTGCATTCGGCATCGCGGTGAACGAGCTGACGGCGATCGGTCGCGAGGAATGGCCCGCGATCACTCAGGTGGTATTCCGCAACTACCAATGGGGGGCGGAGAAACGAAACTCCACCCTGTGGTTCGACGACAACTTTGTCGGCACCGAGCTGGACACCAAGGTCACCTACGCCGGGATCGCCAATGCCTGCGGCCTCAAGGGCGTTGTCGCCCGCAGCATGGACGAGCTGACCTCCGCCCTGCATCACGCCATCGAGGACCAGAAGAACGGCATCACCACCTTGATCGAGGCGCTGATCAACCAGGAGCTGGGCGAGCCGTTCCGTCGCGATGCGATGAAGAACCCGGTTGAGGTCGCGGGCATTTCCGCCGATGACATGCGCCCGCAGGAAGGCGCCTGACGCCAATGACGCTGGCCCTGCCCTTTGATTTGACCACTGGACAGGGCCTGTTCCTTGCGGTCGCGCTGTTTGGCGCGGCGGCGATCCGGGGCTATTCCGGCTTTGGCTTTTCCGCCATCTTCATCGTCTTGGCGGCGCTGACCACCAACCCGCTGCCACTGATCCCGGTGGTGTTTTCCTGCGAAATCGCCATGACTGCATTTCAGGCGCGCGGCATCCGCGCCCATGTGGACTGGCGCCGGGCGGGTGCGCTGTTGTTGGGCGCGGCGCTGGCGGTCGTCCCCGCCGTCGCGATCATGGCGCGACTTGATCCCGTGCAGGCGCGGCTGGCGGTGTCCGCTCTGATCCTGTTGCTCAGCCTGATCCTGCTCAGCGGCTGGCAGCTCAAACGACCCATCGGCGCGCTGGGTCACACCGGGGTCGGCGTGATCTCCGGCACCGCCAATGCCGCCGGGGTCGGCGGCTTGCCAACGGCGGCGTTCCTGTCGGCGCAAGCGATGACGCCCTCCAGCTTTCGTGCCACCATGATCGTGTTTCTGACCGGCATCGACCTGATGGCGCTACCCACCATGTCGGCGCACGGGTTGGTCACCGGCGAGACGGCAGTGGCGGCGTTGATGGCCTTTCCCATTCTCGGCGCAGGGGTCTGGCTTGGCAGCCAGGGGTTTGCCCGCGCTAATCCGGCCGGGTTCCGGCGCAAGGTGGTGATCCTGTTGGCCACGCTTGCAGCGCTGAACATTCTGAAGGTGGCGCTATGACCGCGCCATCGGATATTCTGGTGCTGAACACCGGCTCGTCGTCGGTGAAATTCGCGGTCTTCGATGCGCAGCTGCAAGAACGGCTCAGCGGTGTCGCTGATGGCATCGGCGGTGCCGGCCAGCTGCGCATTGGCGCTGAAGGCGAAGCCGTGGCCCTGCCCGATCATCGCCATGCGCTGTCGGCGGTGCTAGCGCGGCTGGCACACGACGGCATCGGCCCTGAAGCGCTGCGCGCGGTCGCCCACCGCGTGGTCCATGGCGGCACCCAATTGACCGCCCCGACACGTATCACACCCGAGGTCCGCGCGCAGATTGCCGCCTGCGTGCCACTGGCCCCTTTGCACAACCCACATGCGCTGTCCGCGATTGATGCCCTCGACCATCTCGCGCCCAAGCTGCCGCAATATGCCAGCTTCGACACCGCCTTTCACGCCACTGCGCCGGAGGTGGCGCAACGCTACGCCCTGCCGCCCGAGGCCGAGGCGCTGGGGCTGCGCCGTTACGGATTTCACGGGCTGTCCTATGCCGCGCTGTGTCGTCGCCTGCCGGAGATCTCCGGCACGCCACTGCCCACACGACTGTTGGCCTTTCACCTCGGCAATGGCGCCTCCATCTGCGCCATTGAGGGCGGTCAGTCAGTGGCCACCACCATGGGCTATTCCCCACTCGAAGGCCTGACGATGGGCACGCGGGTCGGCACGCTGGACGCCAATGCGACCCTGCGACTGGTGGAGGAGATCGGCCTCACACAGACCAGAAACCTGCTGAACAGAAAATCCGGCCTTGCGGGATTGTCCGGCGGGCTGTCCGACATGCGCGCGCTGGAGGAGGCCGACACCCCGGAGGCACGCTTTGCCATCGCGCATTTCTGCTATTGGGCGATCCGGCATGGACACAGCCTGATCGGAGCCATGGGCGGCTGTGACGCCATCGCCTTTACCGGCGGCATCGGAGAAAACGCCGACGGCATCCGGGCGCGTATCCTTGCCGGGTTCTCATGGCTCGGCTGCATCCCGGACCCGCACCGCAATGCCGAAAACGCCGCCTGCCTGACCTTCGCAGACAGTCAGCCCTCCGCTTGGATCGTGCCCGCAGAAGAGGAACGCCAGATCGCCATGCACGCGTGCGCATTGATCGCTGACACCCAATGAGAGGCGAAACAAATGTCCTCCTCTTTTCAAAAACGCAGAACAGAACTACCACTTATGGCAGGTAAATTAGCCAATTGTTTCACCTTGCGAGGGCGGCGCAAATTGCTACACAAATGATACACCAATTCCCTGCCTGTGCTTGCGCACATCACATCCCGAAGGCCATCCCTTGATCGACACCCTCCTGCCCGCCCGCCTGTCTTCCACGATCCAGACCTTTCGTATCGGCGCGAAGGCGCTTTTTCCCGGCGTTGCAGTTTCGATCATCGTCGCGGTCACCGCACAGTTTCTGGCAGAGCATTACGCGACCCCTGCGATGTTGTTGGCGCTGCTTCTGGGAATCGCGGTCAGCTTCCTGGGCGAGGAGGGGCGCACGGTGCCCGGCGTGGCGTTTTCAGCACGAACGCTGCTTAGGCTCGGCGTGGCGCTACTGGGCGTGCGGGTGTCGATGATGGTGCTGGCGGGCCTTGGCCTGCCGCTGATCCTGCTGACCGCGGGCGGCGTGGTGGCCACCATCGGCTTTGGCCTCCTGATCGCGCGGTTCTTCGGCCACGGCTGGCGTTTTGCCCTGCTGACTGCCGGGTCCGTGGCGATCTGCGGCGCGTCGGCAGCGATGGCGATCGCCGCGATCCTGCCGCGCGACGAACGCAGCGAACAGCGGCTGATCTTCACCGTCATGGGCGTCACCGTCCTGTCGACTGTTGCTATGATCGCCTACCCGATCCTCGCCCGGTTCATGGAGTTCGACCACATCCAGGCCGGGGTCTTCCTCGGCGGCACTATCCACGATGTGGCGCAGGTGGTCGGCGCGGGCTTCTCCATCTCTGAGGAGACCGGCGACACCGCAACGTTGGTCAAGCTGATCCGCGTGTCGATGCTGGCGCCGGTGGTGCTGGTGGCCTCCTTGATGATCCGCAGCCGGTTAGAGGCACCCTCGGATGGCAAGCAACCCCCGCTGCTGCCCGGGTTCGTCATCGCCTTCATCGCGCTGGCCGCACTCAATTCCTTCGGTCTCATTCCGCCCGCGCTGAGCGATTTCCTCAGCGCCTGCTCGCGTTGGCTGTTGCTGATCGCCATTGCCGCCGTCGGCATGAAGAGCAACCTCAAGCAGGTGCTCTCTGTCGGCGGTGCTGCCATCGCGCTCTTGATTGTCGAAACATTGTTTATTGCCGTGGTCATACTGACAGGGATCACGCTTTTGACCTGAGGGACGAAATTTAAGGGAGGCCAGATGACATTCCAGCAACCCGAGGTGGACACCTCGCCGCCGGTCTCGGACGAGATCCGCAAGACGACCTGCTACATGTGCGCCTGCCGCTGTGGCATCAATGTGCACATGAAGGCGGGCAAGGTCGCCTACATCGAGGGCAACCGCGACCATCCGGTCAACAAGGGCGTGCTCTGCGCCAAGGGCTCTGCCGGGATCATGCAGCACAACGCCCCCTCCCGTCTGCGCGCGCCCTTGAAACGTGTGGGCCCGCGCGGGTCCGGCGAATTTGAGGAAATCTCCTGGGACGAAGCACTCGACATCGCGCAGGGCTGGCTGGAGCCGTTGCGCAAGAATCACCCCGAAAAGCTGGCGTTCTTTACGGGGCGTGACCAGTCGCAAAGCTTCACCGGCTTCTGGGCGCAGAACTTTGGCACCTGCAACTACGCGGCGCATGGCGGGTTTTGTTCCGTCAACATGGCCACGGCGGGCATCTACACCATGGGTGGTGCCTTCTGGGAGTTCGGCCAGCCCGACTGGGATCATACCAAACTGTTCCTGCTGTTTGGCGTTGCCGAGGATCACGACAGCAACCCGATCAAGATGGGCATCGGCAAGATCAAGGCACGCGGCGCACGGGTGATCGGCGTCAACCCGATCCGCACCGGCTATAACGCGGTGGCGGATGACTGGGTCGGCATCACCCCCGGCTCCGACGGGCTGTTCATCCTGTCGCTGGTGCATGTGCTGATGAAGGCGGGCAAGATCGACCTCGACTATCTCAGCCGCTACACCAACGCGCCGGTGCTGGTGAACCAGGACAAGGACAGCGCCGACTTTGGCCTGTTCCTGCGCGATGATCACGGCGCACCCCTGGTGATCAACCGCAAGACCGGCCAGCTGGCACCCTTCGACATGCATGGCGTGCGCCCTGACCTCAATGGCAGTTTCCAGATGGGCGATGTCACCCATGTCTCGGTCTTCCGGCTGATGGCGGAGCAATATCTGTCAGACGACTACGCCCCGGAAGCGGTGGCAGAGCGCTGCGGCATCCCCGCCCCGCGTATCCGCGCCATCGCTGCCGAAATTGCCCGCGTCGCCTTTGACGAAGCGTTCGAGCTGGACCGTGAATGGACCGATTTCCGCGGAGAGACCCACAAGACCATGGTAGGCCGTCCGGTCTCCATGCATGCGATGCGCGGCGTCTCCGCCCATGCCAACGGCTTTCAGACCTGCCGGGCGCTGCATGTTCTGCAGATCATCCTCGGCACGGTGGAGGTCCCCGGCGGCTTTCGCTTCAAACCGCCCTATCCCAAACCCGCCACTGCACATCCACCGCCCCACTGCCGCGTCACGCCGGGCAAACCACTGGACGGCCCGCACTTGGGCTTCGTGCAGGGGCCGGAGCATCTGGCGCTGCTCAATGACGGCAGCCCGGCGCGCATCGACAAGGCGTTCACCTGGGAGAACCCGATGTCCAGCCACGGGCTGATGCATATGGTGATCTCCAACGCCCATGCAGGTGACCCCTACAAGATCGACACGCTGTTCCTCTACATGGCAAACATGGCGTGGAACTCCTCGATGAACACCCAGGGTGTCATGGAGATGCTGACCGACACCGACGAGAACGGCGACTATGTCATCCCGCATCTGATCTACTCGGATGCCTATAGCTCAGAAATGGTCGCCTATGCCGATCTGATCCTGCCCGACACCACCTATCTGGAACGCCACGACTGCATCTCGCTGCTTGATCGCCCGATCTGCGAGGCGGACGGCGCGGCTGACGCGATCCGCTGGCCGGTGGTGGAGCCAGACCGCGACGTCCGCGGTTTCCAGTCCGTGCTGGTCGACCTTGCCAACCGGATGAAGCTGCCCGGCTTCACCAACGAGGACGGCAGCGCGAAATACCAAGACTACGCCGATTATATCGTCAACCACCAGCGCAAGCCCGGCATCGGCCCGCTTGCGGGCTTTCGCGGCGACGGCACCGAAACGGGACGCGGCGCGCCCAACCCGGACCAGCTCGACCGCTATATCGAGAACGGCGGCTTTTTCCTCAAGCACATCCCCGAGGACGCCAGCTACTACAAACCTTGGAACATGGCCTATCAGGACTGGGCGGTGGAGCTCGGCCTGTTCGACGCGCCGCAACCCTATCTGTTCCAGCTCTATGTGGAGCCGCTGCGCAAGTTCCAGCTGGCGGCCGAAGGCCACGGCGAGCGCCAGCCCCCCGACCACCTGCGCGACCGCATCCAAGACACCATGGCGCCGCTGCCAATCTGGTACGACACCGACCAACAAGGCAACGCGGGCTTCACCGTCAACGCCCTCACCCAGCGCCCGATGGCGATGTATCATTCCTGGGGCAGCCAGAACGCCTGGCTCCGCCAGCTTCATGGCCACAACCCGCTCTATGTGCCCACCAAACTGATGCGCGACACAGGGCTTGAAGACGGCGACTGGGCCCGCGTCACCTCTCCTCATGGCGAAATCACCGTGCCCGTGATGGAAATGGCAGCCCTCAATGAAAACACCGTCTGGACCTGGAACGCCATCGGCAAGCGCAAGGGCGCCTGGGCCCTCACCGAAGACGCCCCCGAAGCCACCAAAGGCTTCCTGATGAACCACCTGATACACGAGCTGCTGCCGCCCAAGGGCGACGGGCTGCGGTGGGCCAATTCCGATCCCGTTACCGGACAGGCCGCTTGGTTCGACCTCAAGGTCAAACTGGAAAAAGCCGCCCCGCCAAAGGACCTCACCCAAAGCCAGCCCGAGACCCCTCCCCAAGCCTCCCCGGTCGGCGCAGGCCCCGGCACCCTCACATGGAAGGTCGGCAAATGACCTCCAAACCCTTTCATCTTTTTGAAAATACCTCGGGGTCCGGGGCCGCGCCCCGGTCCTGCACCCACCTCACAGACGGAGGCCCGACCCGATGACCGACCTCCCCACCGAAACCACCCGCAAGATGGGTCTGGTGATCGATCTCGACACCTGCGTCGGCTGCCATGCCTGCGTGATCTCCTGCAAGGGCTGGAACACCGAAAACTACGGCGCGCCGCTCTCCGATCAGGACGCCTATGGCGCTGATCCCTCGGGTACCTTCCTCAACCGTGTGCATTCCTACGAGGTGCAGCCAGAGGCCTGCGGCACAGACCCCGCCCCCGCCGCCCAGCTGATCCACTTCCCGAAATCCTGCCTGCACTGCGAAGACGCCCCCTGCGTCACCGTCTGCCCCACCGGCGCCAGCTACAAACGGGGGGAAGACGGCATCGTGCTGGTCAACGAGAGCGACTGCATCGGCTGTGGCCTCTGCGCCTGGTCCTGCCCCTACGGGGCGCGCGAACTCGATCTTGCCGCCGGGGTGATGAAGAAATGCACCCTATGCGTGGATCGGATCTACAACGAAAACCTCCCCGAAGAGGACCGCGTGCCCGCCTGCGTGCGCACCTGCCCCGCCGGTGCACGCCATTTCGGCGACCTCGGCGACCCGACGTCGGATGTCTCGCAATTGGTCGCGGAGCGCGGCGGCATGGACCTGATGCCCGAACAGGGCACCAAGCCGGTGAACAAATACCTGCCGCCCCGCCCCAAGGACACGCTCGCCGCGCAGGGCATGGAACAGGGCGCGGGCGACATCGACCTCCTCGCGCCCCTGCTGGCCCCCGTCACCGAGGAGGCGGGAGGCTTTCTCGGCTGGCTCGACCGTGCCTTGGACAAACTGCCCGGAGGACAGAACTGATGCATCCGGCCCCTTCCGTCATCGCCTTCACCACCCTCTCCGGGCTTGGCTTCGGCCTGTTGTTCTTCCTCGGCCTTGGGCTGCCTGCGGTCACCGGCTGGGTGGCCTTTGTGTTCTACGCCATCGCCTATGCACTGGCAGTCGGCGGGCTCTTGGCCTCCACCTTGCACCTCGGACGTCCAGAACGGGCGTGGAAGGCGTTTTCGCAATGGCGCAGCAGCTGGCTCTCGCGTGAGGGCTGTTGCGCGGTGGCCGCCCTGCTGACCATGGGCCTCTACGCTATTGGGGCGATCTTCCTCGAAACCCACTGGCCGCTCATCGGCGCGCTTGGCGCAGCGCTCAGCATCGGCACCGTCTTCACCACCTCGATGATCTACGCCCAGCTCAGGACGGTGCCGCGCTGGAACATGATCCCACTGACCCCGGCGCTGTTCCTGACCCTGTCGCTTGCCGGCGGCGCCCTGCTGGCCGGGCAAGAGAGCAAGGCAACGGGGCTTCTGGTGCTCGCCGGGCTTACCCTGCTGGCCTATTGGCATCAGGGGGATCGCGCCTTTGACACCTCCGGCACGACGATGGCCAGCGCCACCGGCCTCGGCACCGGTGGTCAGGTGCGCGCGTTTGAGCCGCCCCATACTGGCACCAATTACCTGCTGCGCGAATTTGTGCATCAGCTCGGCCGCAAACATGCCGCCCGGCTGCGGGTGATCGGCTTTGTGCTGGCGATCATGCTGCCGCTCCTGTGCCTGGCGCTGCCGGTTGGTGGACTGGCGCTGAAACACGCCCTCGCGGGCCTTGCCGTGCTGTCCCATATCATCGGTGTCGCCTGCACCCGCTGGCTGTTCTTTGCCGAAGCCGAACATGTGGTCGGGCTTTATTACGGCAAACGCTGAAAAAAATCTCCCCCCGCGTGTCACAGCGCGCGGGGCTGGCTCGTCCTGTTTGCGTCCCCTCTGACTGAGAAAGGAACAGGACCCATGACCCAACGTCTCGACCAGTTTGCCGCTGCCGGTGATCTCTTCAAACCGATGATGGAGCAGGAAGAGCTGCTGAAGGCCTCCGGCCTCGACATGACCATCATCGAACTGGTGAAGCTGCGCGCCAGCCAGATCAACGGCTGTGCCTTCTGCATCCACATGCACACCCATGACGCCCGCAAGATGGGCGAAAGCGAGGACCGCATGCATCTGCTGCCCGCCTGGCGCGAAAGCACTCTTTACTCAGCGCGCGAACAGGCCGCCCTTGCCTGGACCGAGGCGCTGACCCTGGTGGCGGCGACGGCCGCCCCCGATGAAGACTACGCGCTGGTGGAGGCGCAGTTCTCGCCGCGTGAACAGGTGGCTCTGACGCTGCTGATCGGCGCGATCAACGCGTGGAACCGCATTGCCATCGGCTTTCGCACGCCGCATCCTGTGACCAAGGAGACCAACGCCGCGTGAGCCACAAGCCACAGGATATGGGAGCCGATGTGTTCCTGACCGCGCGGCCGCGATTGTTCGCGGTCGCCTACCGCATGCTGGGCAGCGTTGCGGATGCGGAGGACGTGCTGCAGGAGGCCTTCCTGCGCTGGCAGTCCGCGCCGCAGGACGAGGTCCGCGATGCCACCGGCTATCTGGTGCGGGTGGTGACGCGGCTCTGTCTCGATCAGCTGAAATCGGCGCGGGTGAAGCGCGAGTCCTATACCGGCGCCTGGCTGCCGGAACCCTTGCTGACCGAGGATCCGACCGAGCGGCTGGACCATGATGTCTCGGTGGCGCTGCTATTGGCGCTGGAGCGGCTAACGCCGCTGGAACGCGCCGCGTTTCTGCTGCATGACGTGTTTGGCAACAGCCACGACGAGGTGGCCGCGGCGCTTGATCGCAGCCCTGCCGCCTGCCGCCAGCTGGTGTCACGCGCACGCCGCCACGTGCAGGCGGAGCGCCCCCGCACATCTGTCCCGCCCGAAGAGGGCCGCGCCCTGACCGAAGCCTTCTTTCGCGCTTCCAAGACCGGCGACATGGCAGCGCTGACACAGCTTCTGGCGCAGGATGTGGAGCTGGTCAGCGATGGCGGCGGCAAGGTTCTGGCGACCCTGAACCCAATCTACGGGCGCGCCAAGGTGATGCGATTGGCCGAGGGGCTGGCGCGCAAGTCCGGCGCCCATCTGCCGCCGCGCTGGCGCTTTGCCATGCTGAACGGGCTGCCCGCGATCCTCAGCCTGGAACCGGAAGGGTTGGTGCAGGCCACCGCGCTGGAAATTCGCGAGGGGCGGATCACGAAGGTCTATGTGATCCGCAACCCGGAGAAGACCCGACATCTGGCGGCAGCCCTGCAACTGCAAAACTGAGGACAGCGCCCTCCGGGGGAGGCTCAGGCGCTGTCCGGCCTGTCGGCCAGATGGGAGATCTGCCTAAACACCAACAGCCCCGGACGAACCGGGGCTGCTGGTATCAGACGACGAAAGAGAAGAGCTCAGAGCAGACCGGCATGCACCATGGCCGCGTCGATCTTCGCCTTGGTGCTGTCCTCAAGCCCGGTCAGCGGCGAGCGCACTTCCTCGGAACACAGACCCAGCTTCGACATGCCGTATTTCGCACCCACCAGGCCCGGCTCGATAAAGATCGCCTCATGCAGAGGCATCAGCCGGTCCTGATACTCCAACGCGGTCTTGTAGTCGCCCGCCAGCGTCGCCGCCTGGAATTCGGCGCAGAGCTTCGGCGCCACGTTTGCGGTGACCGAGATACAGCCGACGCCACCATGGGCGTTAAAGCCCAGAGCGGTGGCATCCTCGCCGGACAGCTGGATGAAATCCGCACCACAAGAAGCCCGCTGCTGGCTCACCCGCTCCAGCTTGCCGGTGGCATCCTTGACGCCGATGATGCGCGGCAGTTTTGCCAGCTCACCCATGGTGGCAGGGGTCATGTCCACCACCGAGCGCGGCGGGATGTTGTAGATGATGATCGGAATATCGGCGCAGTCATGCAGCGCGGTGAAATGCGCGATCATGCCACGTTGGGTCGGCCTGTTGTAATAGGGGGTCACGACCAATGCGCAGTCCGCACCGACTCGCTCGGCATACTCGACAAAACGAATCGCCTCGACGGTGTTATTGGACCCGGCGCCGGCAATCACCGGCACGCGACCTGCGGCGGTTTCCACCACCACCTTGATCACCAGTTCATGCTCTTCATGGCTCAGGGTGGGGCTTTCGCCAGTGGTGCCGACGGGAATCAGCCCGGTCGAACCTTCGGCAATATGCCATTCCACCAAGTGTTTGAGCGTATCCAGATCCAACTCACCATTGCGAAACGGGGTGACGAGGGCTGGCATAGAGCCTGTGAACATGGGAACGCTCCAATTCGAGATTTTCTTGCGGGCAATTCCTTGCCCGGACGCACGTGCTGGCGGGAAATTGAGTTGCACCCGGGTCCACACGCACTATCGTCACAGGCTGTATCCCCGGAATGCTGGAAAATGCAAGAGATGACACGCAGACTTGCCTGCTCGTTGCTGATTTGTGCGACCCTTTTTGGTGCCCCTGCCCTGGCCCGCGGGCTGGAAACCGCGCTGCCGCTGATGCGCGACGGCCAGTGGCAGGAGGCGCTGATCGACGCTGGCGAGGAAGGCTCCATCCCGCACGACGTGATCCAATGGCACCATTTGCGGGCTGGCAAGGGATCGGCGCGCCAGGTGATGTCCTTTATTGAGCGCCGCGCCGACTGGCCTGGCATGGAATACCTGCGCCGCCAGAGCGAAGAGGTGATCGCCAAGGCTGGACAGGCTACCATTCTGGCGTTTCACGGCGAGGATGGCCAAGCCCAGACCCCCGAAGGCGCGCTGAGCCTCGGGGAAGCGCTCATTGCCTCTGGCCAGACCGAGGCCGGACAGGCCGAGTTGATCCGCGCCTGGCGCAGCATGGCCATGACGGACGAAACCCAGACCGACTTCCTCGCCCGTCACAAATCGCTCCTGGCCAAACATCATGAGGCCCGGCTGACCCGGCTGTTGTGGGACGGGCACAAGGTTTCTTCCCGCCGCATGCTGGATCTGGTCAGCGCAGGTGCCCGCAAGCTGGCCGAGGCGCGCATCGCCCTGCAGGATCAGGCCAATGGCGTCGATGCGGCGATTGCCGCGGTGCCCGACAGCCTGCAGGATGACTCTGGCCTCGCCTATGACCGCTTTGCCTGGCGTGATGCCAAGCGGCGGCAGGATGACGCCATCGCCATGATGCTGGAGCGCTCCACCTCGGCAGAGGCTCTGGGAGAGCCGTCCAAATGGCTGACCCGGCGCCGCGACTTTGCCCGTCAACTGATGCGCGACAATGACAACACCCGCGCCTACAAGCTGGCCGCCTATCATTTTGCCAGCCCCGAGGATGGCTATGGCTACGCCGACAATGAATGGATCGCGGGCTATGTGGCGCTGCGCAAACTCGATGACGCCGAACTGGCGGTCTATCACTTCACCCGCTTCCTTGCGGCAGTCGAAAGCCCGATCTCTGTGGGCCGCGCCGGTTACTGGCTGGGCCGCGCCTATGCGCAGATGGGCGAGATCGACAAGGCGCACGCGGCCTATCGACTGGGGGCGAAATTCCAGAGCTCCTACTACGGTTTATTGTCGGCACAGGCGCTGGGGCGCGGCTTTGACCCGCGTCTGACCACGCCGGACGCACCCGATTGGAAGGGTGCGCCGTTCCTTACCTCCTCGGTCTACAAGGCGGGCATTGCATTGTTGGAGGCGGGCGACCTGTCGCTCGGTGAACGCTTCCTGACCCATCTTGTTGAAACCCTACCGCCGGATGAAGCGCTGCAACTGGGGCAGATGGCGGTGGATCGGGAGCAGCCACATCTGGCAGTGATGATCTCCAAACGTGCGGCCCAAGATGGGCTGGAACTGGCAGGCGCCTACTACCCGCTGCACCCGGTCACCCAGATGAGTCTTCCGATGGCCTCCGAGATGGTATTGGCAATCGCCCGGCGGGAAAGCGAGTTCGACCCGGTGGTCATCAGTCACGTGGGCGCGCGCGGATTGATGCAGGTGATGCCCGCCACCGCAGAACTGGTGGCGCGCGACCTGGACATCATCGACGATCACAAAACCGCACGGTTGACCGAGGACTGGCAATATAATGCCACACTCGGTGCCGCCTATCTGGCGCGACTGGCGGGCGACTTCGACGGCAATGTGGTCCTGATGGCCGCAGGCTATAATGCCGGGCCTCACCGTCCGACCGCCTGGATGGAGCG
Organism: Tritonibacter sp. SIMBA_163; assembly: GCF_046535935.1. NCBI lineage: Bacteria > Pseudomonadati > Pseudomonadota > Alphaproteobacteria > Rhodobacterales > Paracoccaceae > Tritonibacter > Tritonibacter sp. SIMBA_163. The sequence goes on along the minus strand of NZ_JAWJBP010000003.1, from coordinate 85,864 downwards.
CTACGGCGATCCGCGCAGCGCGGAGGTCGATGTGATCGACTGGATCGAGCACATCCCCTTCAACGAGACCCGCAACTACGTGATGCGGGTCACCGAGAGCATGCCGGTCTACCGCGCCCGACTGGGGCAGACGCCCCTGCCGGTGCCGTTTACACGCGAGCTAGCGGGCCGAACGCTTCAGGTTTTCGCGCCAAAAAGTGAATAGGCCCGCCGCCACCACCAGCCCGGCGCCGATCACCACATTGGTGCGCATATCCTCGCCAAACACTGTGAGCCCGATCATCGCGGCCCAGGGCAACTGCATGTAGGCAAAGGGCTGCACGGCGCTGGCCTCGGCCATCTCGTAGCATTTGATCAGCAGCCAGTGCCCAAGGGCGCCGGTCACGCAGAGGGTCGCCATCCAGCCCCAGTCCGGCGCGGTCATCGGCTCCCACCACCACAGGCCCAGAGGCGTGATGAACAGCATGCCGTAGACTCCGGTGTAGAAGAAACTGGTGGCAGTGGTGTCGCGCCGCGCCACATAACGCGTCAGCAGTCCGTAAAGCGCAAACATCAGCGCCGCCAGCAGCGGGATCAGGGCCGCCACCTGGAACACGCCCGATCCCGGCTGCAGGATGATCAGCACCCCGAGAAAGCCCACCCCGATCGCCGCCCAGCGCCGCCAGCCCACCTGTTCGCCCAGAATGGGTCCGGAAAGCGCCGCGATCAGCAGCGGGTAGCAGACAAAGACCGCGTGGCTCTCGACCAGCCCCAGTACGGTGAAGGCCAGCACCATGACGCAGATTTCCGCCACCAGCACAAAGGCGCGGAAGATCTGCACCCCCTTCTGGCTGGTCTGCGCGGCGGCCCGGAGGCTGCCCGTCTGCTTCAGCGCCAGCGCGATAACGAAGGCAGCGAAGAACCAATAGCGAATGGTGATCACCATAAAGACGTTGTATTCGCTCGCCAGATGGCGCGAGACCCCGTCCTGCAGGGCAAAGACGATGGTGGCCCCGATCATCAACAGAATGCCCAGTTTGGTGTCGTTCTTGGCCATGACCTGATCCATGGTTCAGCCTTTCAATTCGCGCGTCAAAATTGCCTGCGTCATATGTCGTTTGCGTCCAAATCCCGGTGTGCGTGTCACGGTGAAACCTGCTTCGTCCAGCCCGCGACGGACAAATCCGGCCGCGGTATAGGTCGCCGCTGTGCCGCCGGGACGGGTGTGATCCGCCACCGCCTGCAACAGGTCTTCCTGCCACAGCTCCGGGTTTTTGGCGGGTGAGAACCCGTCCAGAAACCAGGCGTCCGCCTGCTCTGTCCACTCCGGCAGCGACAGGCGTGCGTCGCCGATGACAACCTCCAGCTGCAGGGTGCCAAGATCACAACGCCCGCCGCCGCTCCACCACGCCAGAAACCGCTCCGCCCATGGCGTGATGTCCGGAAAGGCTTCCAGCGCGCGGGCCATGTCTTCGGGCACCATCGGAAAGGCCTCGAAACTGGTGAACCGCAGCGGCGAGGTCTGCCCGCTCTCTTCCCAGGCGCGCCAGGCCGCCAGCATGTTGAGCCCGGTGCCAAACCCCAGCTCGGCAATGTGAAACCCGGGAGCGAACCGCGCCGGCAGATCATTGCCCGCAAGGAACACATGCTCGGTCTCCAGCAGGCCGTTGTGCAACGAGAAATAGGGGTCATCAAACTGGTCGGAGACGGGCAGATCCCCCTCCCGCCAGCTCAGCCGTGCCTGCTGGTCTGCCATCGCGATTTCCTTTAGGTGGAGCGTGGTACGTGGGCGAACCTGACGAAAGGTCACAGAAATGGCAACTGCTGATATCACGGTTGATGTTACGGTGCGCGGGGCCGGGATCTTTGGCCTGTCGATCGCCTGGATCTGCCACCGGCGCGGCGCAAGGGTGCAGGTGATCGACCCCGCCGGACCGGGCGCGGGGTCCAGCGGTGGTGTCGTCGGGGCCCTCGCCCCGCATGTGCCGGAAAACTGGAACCCCAAAAAGGCGTTCCAGCTTGAAAGCCTGCTGATGGCCGAGGCCTTCTGGCAGGATGTAGAGGCGACGGGCGGCGTGTCGGCAGGCTATGGCCGCCTGGGCCGCCTGCAACCGATCGCTGATGCGCGCACGTTGGAGCTGGCCGAGGCACGGTGCCAGACTGCGGCGGATCTATGGCAGGGCAAGGCGACCTGGCAGGTCCGACCGGCCTCGGACTTCGGCGACTGGTGCCCGCCCAGCGCCACGGGTCAGGTGATCCACGACACGCTCTCGGCCCGCATGCATCCCCGCCGCGCCTGCGCCGCGCTGGTGGCCGCGCTGCGTGCCGGAGGCGTTGAGGTCAGCGGCGATGGTCGGGAGGCGGGGCTTGTGCTGCATGCCACCGGCTATCAGGGGCTGTTGGAGCTGATCGCACTATCACCGCGCACCGTGGGGGGCGGCGTCAAGGGGCAAGCCGCGCTCCTGGCCCATGATGCCGGCGCGGTGCCGCAGCTCTACGCGGACGGATTGCACATCATTCCGCATGCGGATGGCACGCTGGCCATCGGCTCCACCAGCGAGCGGGAGTTTGGCCGCCCCGATGAGACCGACAGCCAGCTCGACGACGTGATCGCCCGAGCGGTCGCCGCGATGCCGCAGCTAGCGGGTGTGGACGTGCTGGATCGCTGGGCAGGGGTGCGGCCCCGCGCCCGCTCCCGCGCGCCGATGCTGGGCGCCTACCCCGGGCGCGCCGGGCATTTCATTGCCAATGGTGGTTTCAAGATCGGCTTCGGCATGGCGCCGAAGATCGCCGCGGTGATGGCCGATCTGCTGCTGGAGGGGCGCGACGCCATCCCGGAAGGGTTTCGGGTCACGGACAACCTCTGACCTGTCACACCGCCGCGCCGCCTTCGCCAGAGGGGTTGCGCTGCGCTTCGCGCATCGCGGTGGAGCGGGGGCCGCGCCCTGCGGGCGCGGCCCCCGCTCGGCCCAACGCTTTGTGGGGTCCCGCCAGGGGCACCGTCAAAGGGGCGGGAGCCCCCCCCCCCGCGCTGTTCGCAACCCTATCAGACAGAGGTGGCTGCCGCGCGGAGCTGCGTCATCAGCTCGGTCAGCGTCTTGGTGTAGATCTCGCTGGTCAGTTGCCCGGCGTCATCGAACTCCTTGCTCGACCCGGCCAGATGCACTTCCGGCCCAGGTAGAACCTGTGGGCGAAACGGCACGAGAAAGCTGCGCAGGATCATCTGCGACCGCTCGCCACCGGCGCGCCCTGCCGCCGCTGACATCACCGCCACCGGCTTGTCCTGCCACGGGGTGCCCTCGGTGCGACTGACCCAATCCAGCGCGTTCTTCAACACGCCGGAGGGGCCCTTGTTGTATTCCGGGGTGGAGATCACCACCGCATCCGCCCGCGCGATCTGATCCGCCAGCATCTGCACATCCGCCGGGATGCCAGATGCGGCCTCCACATCACCGTCATAGAGCGGCAGGTTCAGATCGCCCTCGACCACCTCGGCGGGACCGAACAGTCGCGCGGCCTCGCGGGCCAGCTTGCGATTGGTCGCCTCCTTGCGCAGAGAGCCGGACAGAATAAGCAATACGGGGTCGGCCATGGTCGTTCTCCTGTAGTATGTGCTGTGTCACAAACAAAGCTAGGGTGCGCCAGCGTGCAAACCAACACCTGTCACCGCAGACGCCTGTGCGTTGCTCCACAGGGCACGGATCTTAAGGCGCCAAAAGAAAAGAGGCCGCGCACAACGCGCAGCCTCTTTCCCGTGTCTGAATGGATGGCGTCAGGTTGCCTGCGGAATAATCACGATTTCCACGCGGCGGTTGCGGGCCTTGCCCTCGCCGGTCAGGTTGCTCGCCACCGGCTGCTCCTCACCGCGACCGATGATGCGCATACGGCTGTAGGACACGCCGCCAGCAGCCATCTCGTCCGCAACCGCATTGGCGCGGCGCTCGGACAAGGAATAGTTGTAGGAGGCCGCGCCGTCGCTGTCGGTGTGACCGATCACCTGCACCACGCTGCCAGGGTAACGCTGCAAGCTGCCCGCCACCTTGCGCAGATCGCTGCGCACCAGGGAAGAGATCGCCGAGCTGTCGGTGGCAAAGGTCAGATCATTGGGCAGCGACACGATCAGACGGTCGCCGGTATTGACGATGGAAATCGAGTCATTGTCGAGATTTTGACGCAGTTCCGCTTCCTGCTTGTCCAGTTGGCGCCCGATCAGACCACCTGCGAGCGCCCCCACCGCAGCCGTACCGATGATGGTTTCAGCCTTGTCGTCATCCGACGTCGCTGCACCGAGCCCAGCGCCGATCAAACCACCAATGATGGCCCCGTTCTGAGAGCGGTTCGTTCCGCCGGGAGCGCCATAGGAGGCGGGATCGTCACAGGCGCTCAGCGCCACGGCAGCGGCCAGAACGCCAAGGGCGGGGAGTTTTGCAAAAGACATTACAGTCTACCTTTTCTTCCTCAAACCTGTCTCGCAACGTATCCGGGGTCAGCCCCAGAGTGAGACGTTACGTGTAGATATTGTATGCATCGACCGGCACAGCAAGCGGTCCCCCCGCGCGTTCGGCGGATTGCCGCGCACCTCTCGCCCCGCTCGGCCAAGCCACATTACAGGTTATAAACAAACGTATCGCGTTCTTGTTCCTGCCAGAGTTTTCTCAAGAGCGGCGCTTCTTCGACAAAATGGGCATCCTGCAGATCCGCAGCCAGCATCCGATCCGTGCGGAAATGGCGAAATCCATGGCGCAATTCGCACCACGCGGCCAGCAGCGTGCAGTCCACGTGATAGATCAGTGCCAGCGGTCGCAGGATCCGTTCGCTCTGTTCCTCGGCTTCATTGACATAGACCAGACGCAACTTCTGTGCGCTGCGGACCGCCTGTCGCAGGATCGCCTTGGACACGCAGCCATTGTCGGGATCATCCTGCGGCGCGCCATAGGGGGCCACCTGCAGCCATTCGGCGCTGGCATGTACGTCGCAGATCTTGCGCCCGACCCGCGCGGCGGCCTGCTGCAGGGCACCGTCGCCGGTGCGCATCAGCATCGCCAATCCCACATGCAGCGCCTCGATCTCTTCCTCGTCAAAGTTCAGCGGCGGCAGATCATAGCCCTTGCGCAGCATATACCCGATGCCCGCCTCGCCCTCGACCGGGGTGCGCATCGCCTGCAGCGCAGCAATATCGCGATAGATCGTGCGTTTGGAGACTTCGAGCTGCGCCGCCAGATCTTCGGCCCGCATCGGCGTCGCGGCGGCGCGCAGGATCTGGATCAATTCGAACAGCCGGTTGCTGCGGGTCATGGGAACCTCCGGTGGCGTGGCGGGTGGCATGTCGAGTGACATCCTGCTGCCACTCTAGCACGCACCACTGACAACAGGGTGTCAGCAGTACTCTGCTTTTGATGGGGCATCACACAGCCCGCAAAGGAGATTTCCCATGCTGTCCTATGACTGGATCGTCCTTGTCACCCTCGGCCTCGACCGCTGGGACACGCCACGCCGCCCGCGCACCACTTATGAGATCGAGCGGGAGGAGGCCTGGCAGGCCACCGCCGAGCATCAGACCGCGCTGCGACAGGCCCGCCGCAAGGCGCTGCTGTTGCCACTGCGGACCCTGATCGCGCGGATGTTCACGCGGCGCTCTCATGTGCGGCATCTGCGCGCGCGGCCTCGAACGCCAGCATCGCGCGTTTGACCGGCAGCCCCCAGTGGTAGCCCCCCATCGCACCGCCCTTGCGCAACACGCGGTGGCAGGGGATGAGCCAGCTCAGCGGGTTCTTCCCCACCGCGGTGCCCACGGCGCGCACCGCGCGGGGGCTGTCGATCACCTCGGCAATCTCGCCATAGGTGGTGGCGCTGCCCTCGGGGATGGTCAGCAGCGCTTCCCAAACCTTGATCTGCAGCGGCGCGCCGATCAGATGCAACCGCGCCTCTCCCTTGCGGGCAAAGGCCGCTTCCACCGGCGCGCGCAAGGCGCCCCCATCCTCGACAAAGGCCGCGTTGGGCCAGCGCGCCCGCATGTCCGCCAACGCCTGATCCGCGCCCACTTCGGCGGCAAAGGCCAGACCGCAGAGCCCCTTTTCGGTGCCCATCGCCAGCGCCGCACCAAAGGGGCTGTCGAACCAGCCCCAGCGCACCGTCAGACCCTCGCCCCGACGGGCATATTCACCCGGGCTCATCGCTTCCCAGCGCAGGAACAGATCGTGCAGCCGCCCGGAGCCGGACAGACCCACCGCATGCGCGGTCTCCAGCAGGGGCAGATCCTCGCGCAGCAGGGACTTGGCGTGGCCCAGCCGCAGATACTGCTGGTAGCGCTTGGGCGAGACCCCAGCCCAGGCGGAAAACACCCGCTGGAAATGCGCCGGGCTCATGCCCATCTGCGCCGACAGCTCCTCCAGCGACAGGTTTGCGCCACCGGCATCGATCAACTCGATGGCGCGGCGGATCACCCCGTAGTGATAGGCCTGTTCATCCCGTTGCATGGTTGCTGTCCTCGATCATCCGTCATCTTGTTTCCTCCACCGTAGCGAGCCCCCCGCCCCGGCGCGACCCGGAACCTGCGATTTCAGGGGATCACGGGCATTGCCGGGCTGGCTCCGACATGATGGGACAAGACACTTGCCAAGATTTTCAAGGCCTCCTACTCTGGGGGCAAAGGTCACATGCAACAACGGGAGGGCATCAGCTGAACATGCGTATCATCCGCCGACTTCAGCATGGTCCCCGTTTCGCCCTGTAAATCCGTTTGCAGGGCCGACCGCGAGAACACTCTCATCACAGGTCTGCCCATAGCCGCGCTGCGGCCATACCCTTTTGATCCGAGTTTCAGATGTCCCTTCTCAATACAAACGCTTTGGGCGTGACCCTTGGTGAGCCGCTGTTTGCCGACCTCACCCTGACGATTTCCAAATCCGACCGCATCGGTCTGGTGGCTGCCAACGGGCGCGGCAAATCCACTCTGCTGGCCTGCCTGTCCGGCGAACGGGAGCAGACCAGCGGCGAGATCACCCGCGCCCGTGGCCTGCGGGTCGGCCATGTCAAACAGGATGTCCCGCCCGAGGCCCTGTCGCACAGTTTATATGACTGGGTTCTGGCCGCGCTTCCGGCCGAGCAGGCCGAATACGAAGGCTGGCGCGTGGATGTCGTGTTGGACACGCTGCAAATCCCTTACGCGCATTTTCACACCCCGCTGGCAGACCTCAGCGGCGGCTGGCAGCGCAGTGCGATGCTGGCGGCGACCTGGGTTTGTGAGCCGGATCTGCTGCTGCTGGACGAGCCCACTAACCACCTGGACCTCCACCGCATTTCCCTTCTCGAGGCCTGGCTGGCGGCGCTGCCCCGCGACGTGCCGGTGGTGATCACCTCACATGATCGCGCGTTTCTGGATGCCACGACCAACCGCACCCTGTTCCTGCGAGCGGAGGCCTCCCGCGTGTTCCAACTGCCTTTTTCAGCCGCTCGCGCGGCTTTGGACGAGGCGGATGCGGCGGATGCCCGACGTCTGACCAATGATCTGAACAAGGCCAAACAATTGCGCCGTCAGGCGGCCAAGCTGAAGAACGTCGGCCTCAACTCCGGCTCCGACCTGTTGCTGACCAAGACCCGCCAGTTGAGCGACCGCGCCGACAGGCTGGAGGAGGCGGCAAAACCGGCGCACAGGGAGCGATCAGCGGGCGACATCAAGCTGGCGAACAGTGGCACCCACGCGCGGGCCCTGATCACATTGGACGACATCGCGGTGGAAACACCGGACGGGCGAATGTTGTACAAAACCGGGCAGAAATGGCTGTGTCGGGGCGACAGGGTCGTGCTGCTGGGCCAGAACGGGGCAGGCAAGACGCAGCTGATCCGGATGATCGCAGACGCTCTGAGTGGCGTGGATGACCGGGTGAAATGCGCCGCCTCGTTGGTTCCGGCCTATTCGGATCAGCAGCTGAGCCAACTGCCCGGCTCCGACACGCCGCTTGCCATGGTGACGGCACACAGCGCCATTGGCGACCAGCGCGCCCGTGGGGTCCTGGCCGGGGCCGGCATCGACATCCAGATGCAGGAACGGCGCATCGACAGCCTGTCAGGCGGCCAGAAAGCCCGGCTGGCCATGCTGCTGCTGCGGCTGAGGGAGCCCAATTTCTATCTGCTGGACGAGCCGACCAACCATCTGGACATCGAGGGACAGGAGGCGCTGGAAGCCGAACTGGTCGCACATGACGCCTCCTGCCTGCTGGTGAGCCATGACCGGCAGTTCCTGCGCAACGTCGGCAATCGCTTCTGGTGGATCAAGGGTCGCAAGCTGCAGGAGGTAGACGATCCCGAAGCCTTCCTGAGCGACCACAGCGCGGGCTTGGGGACACTATAGCCTCCTGCGGTGGCCGCTGTTGCGTCGCAGCCAGATTTATGCGGTCGCTGCACCGGCAACGCCCATAAAAAGTGGCGCCTGTCCTGACCCATTGTTTCGCGCGCGAAACATTAGGGCAGCTGTGCTGTCCTAATGTCTTGCCACACGACCGTAGCCCTCCCGCCCCTTTGACCTGTGGCAAAGCCACCGTCCAAAGCGTTGGGCCGGGCGGGGGCCGCGCCTGCAAGGCGCGGCCCCCGCCCCCCGCGATGCGCAAGGCGCAGCGCAACCCCTCCGGCGTTCCCCTCAGCGGCACGTGAAACCGCGACTTTTGCACCGCACCCGCAAAGGCCGGACAAATGCCCGGTGTTTTTGATTTGCGCCCCCGCGCCCCAGCAGGCACAACAGCGCCCGATGGCCAAGCAACTCGATTATCATACCCTCCGCGAGATCTTCACGCGGTTTCAGGATGCCGATGCAGCCCCCGTGGGCGAGCTGGATCACGTCAATGTCTACACGCTTGTCGTGGCCGTGGCGCTGTCGGCGCAGGCCACCGATGCCGGTGTGAACCGCGCCACCAAGGAGCTGTTCAGGATTGCCGACACGCCGCAAAAGATGCTGGATCTGGGCGAAGAGGGCGTAATCGCGCACATCAAGACCATCGGCCTCTACCGCAACAAGGCCAAGAACGTCATCAAGCTTTCGCGCATTCTGGTCGAGCAATACGGTGGCGAGGTGCCCTGTTCCCGCGCCGCGCTCGAAAGCCTGCCCGGCGTCGGCCGCAAGACCGCCAATGTGGTGTTGAACATGTGGTGGCGCCATCCGGCGCAGGCTGTGGACACCCATATCTTTCGCGTCGGCAATCGCTCCGGCATCGCGCCGGGCAAGACCGTGGACGCGGTGGAGCGTGCCATCGAGGACAACATTCCGGTCGATTTCCAGCTCCACGCCCATCACTGGCTGATCCTGCACGGCCGCTATCACTGCAAGGCGCGCAAACCCATGTGCCCCACCTGCATCATCCGAGACCTCTGTCAGTACGAGGACAAAACTTTATGACCAAGACCTATCAACTCGTGGGCATCGGCAACGCCGTTGTCGATGTGATCTCGCAATGCGATGACAGCTTTCTCGACCATATGGGGATCGAAAAGGGCATCATGCAGCTCATCGAGCGGGATCGCAGCGAAGTGCTGTTTGCCGCGATGAAGGACCGGGTGCAAACGCCCGGCGGCTCGGTCGCCAATACCATCGCCGGGGCCGGGGCGCTTGGCCTCACCTCCGCCTTCATCGGCCGGGTGCATGACGACGCCATCGGCCGGTTCTACGCCAGCGCAATGCAGGACGAGGGTGTCGATTTCGTCAATGCCCCCGTCGCAGGCGGCGAGCTGCCGACCTCGCGCACGATGATCTTCGTCTCGCCCGACGGCGAACGCTCCATGAATACCTACCTCGGGATTTCCTCGGAACTCAGCTCCGACGACGTGCCCAGTGAGGTGGCCGGACAGGCGCAGATCATGTTCCTCGAGGGCTATCTCTTCGACAAGGACAAGGGCAAAACAGCCTTCATGGAGGCCGCACGGGACTGCAAGGCCGGCGGCGGCAAGCCCGGCATCGCGATATCCGATCCCTTCTGCGTCGAACGTCATCGCGCGGATTTCCTGAAGCTGATCGAAAGCGAGCTGAGCTTCGTGATCGGCAATGAGGCTGAGATCAAATCCCTGTTCGAGACCGATGACCTCGAAGAGGCGCTGCAAAAGACCTCGGCCATCTGCCCCTTGGTGGTCTGCACCCGCTCTGGCGACGGGGTGACAGTGGTCAGCGAGGAAGGCCGCATCGACATCCCCGTGACCAAGGTCGTGCCTGTGGACGCCACCGGCGCAGGGGATCAATTTGCAGCCGGGTTCTTGTTCGGCCTTGCGTCGGGCCGTGACCTTGAGACCTGCGCACGCATCGGCAACACCTGCGCCGCAGAGGTGATAAGTCATATCGGGCCGCGTCCCAAGACCGATATGCGTAGCCTGCTGCAAGCCCAAGGCCTGATCAACGCCTGATCCGTTTTTGGCTATTTCAAATGGCGGGGGCGGGCTTTGAGCGCGCCCGCCCCTCCCGCTTCGATCCACTACACCCTCGCCTGCATTCAAAAAATCAATTCAACCCACGGCAATGTAAATTCGAGAGACTGAGGAGGGACGAGATCTCACCCACCGAAACGAATCACCCAACCCATTGAAAAAACAATAAATTGCGAAAACCGGCCAACACTGGCGGGTAAGACGCACAAAAAACTGCCGCAAAAGCCAGGTTGTGCCCAAAAGACATGCAGCCTCCCACATATTTGCGAAATCTTAAATGGTGCCAGCGCCTTCTATCCTGCAGGTTACGCCACTCCGACAGGATCGCACCATGTTTCGCACCAACACCATAAAGATTTCTCGCAAGCTGCCCCTCTTCTTCGCAGGCTTTTGTGCTGTTACCGGCGCTCTACTGATCGCGGCTTCGCTCTTGGCATTCAGGGGGTTTGCCAAAGACACCACAGAGCGCCAAATGGCGTCCTTGCTGGCGGACAGAAGTGCATCAATCCGTCGAATGATGAGCGGGATAGAGGCGGACCTAGTGTCGCTTGCGCGCTCTCCTGCCACAACCTCAGCCCTGGTTGCCTTTGAAGAGAGCTGGGCCGCGTTGGGATCTGACGCGGACACCACGCTGCAACGCGCTTATATCGCGGACAACAGCCACCCGTCCGGCGAGAAGCATAGATTACTGCGAGCGGACGGGGACGCGACCTATCATGATGCCCATGAAACCTTTCATACCGGGCTTCGCACGCTGATCGAGACCAAGGGCTACTATGATGCTTTTCTGATCAGCCCAGCGGGCGACATTGTCTACTCCGTTTTCAAAGAAAAGGACTACGCCACGAATCTGATAGATGGCAGCTATGCGAATTCCAACCTGGCAGAGGCGTTCCGTTCGGCGAATGCAGCAGAGGTCGGCGAGGTGATCTTTGCCGATATGCAACCCTATGCCCCCAGCAACGGAGCAGCGGCCGCCTTTCTGGCCACCCCGGTTTCGGCCCAGGATGGCACGCCACTTGGTGTGGTTGCATTGCAGGTGCCGGTTGATCTTTTGGGTCTGATCACCAACAACGCCGACGGCCTTGGCGAAACCGCGCAGGTCTACCTTCTGGGCGCAGACCGGAAAACGCGGACCACGTCCCGGTTTGAAGACGGTTTCCAAGTTCTCGAGGCGCTGCCGGACAATGAACAGGTGGCGCTGGCGCTCGATGGCGAGCGCCACTTTCTGGACGCTGCAACCGGGATCTCGGGTCATCCGGTTTATGCCTATTCGCAGCCTCTTGGTCTGGACGTCGCCAACTGGGCCTTGGTTGTGGAACAAGACGTCACTGACATCATGGCGCCATTGCGCCAGCAAGCCTGGATGCTGGCTCTGATCGGGCTGGCAATATGTGGGGTCATGTCCGTTTTCGGCTGGCGTATCGCGCGCTCGATCACCCAACCGCTGCATCATATTTCCACGGGTATGAACACAGTGGCTGCTGGCGATCTCTCAACCGAAGTTGCCGAGGCTCAGCGCGGCGACGAGATTGGCGACATCGGCAAGGCGCTGCTGTCGCTGCAGGATGACTTGCGCGTGGCGCGCACCGCCGAAGAGGGCCGCGCCGAACAGCAGCGCGAGCAGGAGGTCGTCGTGGAAAATCTCAGCACAGGTCTTCTGCGCCTGTCGCAGGGGGATTTCTCGGCCACGATAGATACGCCCTTCTCCGGAGAGCACGAGAAACTGCGTACCGATTTCAACACGACCGTGACCAAGCTCAACGATACACTTGGTCAGGTGGTGACCGCGATCGAGCGCATTCGCAACGGCGCGGCGGAGATCAATCAGTCATCGGATGATCTGTCGCATCGCACCGAAAGTCAGGCTGCCACACTGGAAGAAACAGCCGCTGCGCTGGAAGAGATCACCGCCAGCGTCAAATCGGCAGCCGACGGCGCGCGCAGCGTCGAACAGATCACAGGAGAGGCCAAGCAAGAGGCCGAAGTGAGCGGTCAGGTGGTGCAGAATGCGGTCACCGCCATGACCGAGATCGAGCAGTCCTCCAAGAAGATCGAACAGATCATTTCTGTGATCGACGACATCGCCTTTCAGACCAATCTGCTGGCGCTCAACGCCGGGGTCGAGGCGGCCCGGGCGGGCGAGGCGGGGCGCGGCTTTGCCGTGGTCGCGAGCGAAGTGCGCGGTCTGGCACAGCGGTCTTCCGACGCCGCGATGGAGATCAAGGCGCTGATCGGTGAAAGCTCCAAGCAGGTCGATCAAGGCGTCGATCTGGTCGGTAAGGCCGGCGAGGCGCTGGAGACGATCACAAAGCGGGTGAACCATATCTCGCAGCTGATTTCTGGCATTGCCGAGGGCGCGGCGGAGCAGTCAAACGGCATCGAAGAGATCAACACAGGCATGGTGCAGCTGGATCAGGTGACGCAGCAGAATGCCGCCATGGTCGAAGAAGCCTCCGCCGCCTGCCAGATGCTGGACAGCGACGCATCCGAACTGGGCGGCGTGGTGGCGAACTTCCGGCTTGCGGGCAAACCAACGGCCCCCACTGCGCGTACGTCCCCCCCGGCCCCAACCGCCCATGCCGACGACAGCTGGGACGTTGACGAGGGCTGGGACACCTCGGACAACAGCAGTGATGCAACGCCCAGCAAACCGACGGCCCACGGCAGCGAGGGCAGCGCGGCGCTCAATTACTACGAAGACTTCTAGGGCTCCGGGCTGGGCCACCCCCTCCCCTCAAGACATCAGGAGAGCAGCTGCCCCTCAGCTGCTCTCCAATGCGTTCAGGGCCTTGGCCAACAGCGCGCTGAGCTGCGCGACTTCCTCCGCCGAAAGCCCCTCGATCAGGTCGGCCTGGGTGGCCACATGTGCCTCCACCACCTGATCGATCAGCGCGCGCCCTTCGGGCGTCAAGGCGATCAGAAAGCTGCGGCTGTCTTCGGGGTTGGTGGTGCGACTGACCAACCCGTCCACCTCAAGGCGGTCAATCCGGTTGGTCATGGTACCAGAAGCCACCATCGTCGCCTTCATCAATGCGCCAGCAGACAAGCAATGCGGCGTCCCGGCCCGCCGCAGAGTGGCAAGCACGTCGAACTTGGCCGCGTTGAGGCCAAAGCGGGCGAAGGTCTTCTCCATCGGTTTCAGATAGGCGAGGCTCAATCTGCCCACCCGACCGACCACTCCCATCGCCGTCACATCGAGGTCCGGGCGTTCGCGTCGCCACTGATCCAATATAAATTCCACATGATCCATGCCGCAGTAATGTGACCTGGTGGGGCAGAGGTCAATCTATGAGGTTATCTTGACGTCGAAGCATTATCGCATTACTTCGACGTCAAGATATATAGGAGCGCACCATGATTCCCTCGAAAGACTTGGCCCTGGCGGCGCTTGCGCCCGCGATATGGGGCAGCAGCTATATCGTGACCACCACCTTCCTGCCCGGCGAGTCCCCTTATCTGGTGGCGCTGCTGCGCGCCCTGCCAGCGGGCCTTTTACTCTTGCTGTTCGTTCGGCAATTGCCACCTCTGGCCTTGCTGCCAAAGATCTTCGTGCTGGGCGCGCTCAATTTCTCGGTATTCTGGGCGCTGCTGTTCCTCTCAGCCTATCGCCTGCCCGGCGGGGTGGCGGCGACGCTTGGCGCGGTGCAGCCGCTGTTTGTGCTCGGCTTGTCCGGAGCACTGCTGGGCACCCGGATCCATGGCAAGGGAGTGGCAGCGGCGCTCTTCGGCATTGTCGGCGTCGGGCTGCTGGTACTGGGGCCGGAAGCAACGCTCGATCCGCTTGGCGTGGTGGCGGGTCTGGGCGGCGCACTGTCGATGGCCACCGGCGTGGTTCTGACGCGCAAATGGCAGCCCGGTGTGCCGGCGCTGACCTTTACCGCCTGGCAGCTGACCGCCGGGGGGCTGCTGCTGATCCCGGTGGCAATCATCGCCCTGCCAGCCTGGCCGACCCTGACCGTGGGCAACCTGCTGGGGCTGGCCTACATGAGCCTGATCGGCGGCGCCCTGACTTATATCCTGTGGTTCCGCGGCATTGGACGCATCGCCCCGGCGCAGATCTCGCTCCTTGGGGTGTTCAGCCCGATGACGGCTGTAACCCTTGGGGCGTTGTTTGCAGGAGAGAGCTTCACCGCGCTGCAAGCCGCCGGGGCACTGGTGGCGCTGTTCAGTGTCTGGCTGGGGCAACAGAAATCCCAGCACCCTGCGCAAGCGTCCGCTGCGCACACTGCGCCGAATATCGCGGCCCGCTAGACTCTAATCGAGGGCGGGCACCTGCTGCGCGCCCTCCAGGGTATCGGGCAATTTCGACGGGCAGGCCCGGCCCCGATGGCATTGCAGCACCGTATCGCCGGCACTGCCATCTTCCGCATCAAAGAAGAACCCGCCGCAGGGTTCGACCACCGCCACCACCCGGCCCTCCTGCTGGCGGGCAAAGAACAGGTAGCGCGCGTCTGAGACCAACGCCCCACACCAGGGGCCCAGGCAATGCGCCTCCAGGGTGATTTCGCCCTCAACCGGCTGGTCAAACATGCGATCTCCCAGCATCAGCCCGGAAACCTGCGCCGGAATTTCGACCGGCTGTTTGGTCGCCTGCGGGGCCGCCTCGGAATATGTCGGCAAAAGCGCCTCGTCGAACGTGACACGACCCTCGATGATCACGAAGGGGTCCTCGCTCTTGGAGACGATCCGGTAGACGTCCCCGGGCCCCATCGGCAGACAACTGAGCGCCTGTGCCTGCGTGGCACAGAACAGGGCCAGCGCACCCGACAGCAGCGCCTCAGAGATGCGCTTTGAATTCCTCGACCACACGGGCATAGACCTCTCGCTTGAAGGGGACGACCTTTTCAACCAGCTCGGCGACCGGCTGCCAGCACCAAGCGGAGAATTCGGGATCGTCGGTTTGAATGTTGATCTGCGCGTCCTGCCCGACAAAGCGCATCAGGTACCATTTCTGTTCCTGACCACGGTATTTGCCGCCCCAAAAATGCGGCACCACCTCTTGCGGCAGATCATAGGGCAACCAGCCGTCGCTTTCGGCGATGATCTCCACCAGATCGGGCGTGACGCCGGTTTCTTCTTCCAGCTCGCGCAGGGCGGCGGCGCGGGCATCTTCGCCCTTGTCGATGCCCCCCTGAGGCATTTGCCAAGCCTCCTTGTGCCGGTCCATGCGTTGCCCGACCCAAACATCGCCCGCGCCATTGATCAGCATCACGCCGACATTGGGGCGATAGGGCAGCGCGGCAATTTGCGCGGCGCTGAAGGCTTTAGGGGGCGTCTTGCTCATCAGATGCGGGCTCCGCGTTGATCCAGGTGTCGCCACCTTAGACCGTGTGCCGCCGGGGCACGCAAGGGGGTGACGCCGCGTTGACGGGTGACAATCCGCTGCAGCCGCGCGATCTTGTCGCCCAAAGGGGCCGCCGTGCGGTGGCCCGACGGATATGGAGGGAGAGTGTCATGGCTGCGTACCCACATTTGCTGGCCCCGCTGGATCTGGGCTTCACGACGCTGAAGAACCGGGTGCTGATGGGCTCCATGCACACCGGGCTGGAGGAGACCCGCGACTGGCCAAGGGTGGCGGAATTCTACGCGGCGCGCGCCCGTGGTGGCGTGGCGTTGATGGTCACTGGCGGCATCGGTCCGAACCTCGAAGGATCAGTGCTGCCGGGGGCGGCGATGATGACCACGAAAAAGGATGTCGCCAACCATGCGGTGGTCACAGCTGCGGTGCATGAGGCGGGCGGCAAGATCGCGATGCAAATCCTGCACGCGGGCCGGTATTCCTATGGGCCGAAATGCGTCGCGCCCAGCCCGGTGAAATCGCCGATCTCGCCCTTTCCGCCGGCGGAGTTGGACGAGGAGGGTATCGAGAAGCAGATCTCCGATATCGTGAACGCCGCCCGTCTGGCGCAGGAGGCGGGCTATGACGGCGTCGAGATCATGGGTTCCGAAGGATATTTCCTGAACCAGTTCCTCGTCACCCACACCAACAAGCGCGAGGATCGCTGGGGCGGGTCGTATGAAAACCGCATGCGCCTGCCAATCGAGGTGGTGCGCCGGGTGCGTGAGGCCGTGGGGCGCGAATTCATCCTGATCTACCGCCTGTCGATGATTGACCTTGTGCCAAATGGCTCGACCTTCGAGGAGGTTGTGCAGCTGGCCAAGGCGGTGGAGACTGCGGGTGCCACCATCATCAACACCGGCATCGGCTGGCACGAGGCGCGCATTCCGACCATTGCCACCTCGGTGCCGCGCGCAGCCTTTGCCTGGGTCACGCAAAAGCTGATGGGTCATGTGTCGATCCCTGTGATCACCTCGAACCGTATCAATACGCCGGAGGTGGCCGAGGACGTGCTGTCGCAGGGCTGCGCCGACATGGTGTCGATGGCGCGCCCCATGCTGGCGGATGCAGATTTCGTGGCCAAGGCCGCAGAGGAGCGCGGGACCGAGATCGCGCCCTGCATCGCCTGCAATCAGGCCTGCCTGGATCATACCTTCGGTGGCAAACTGACCTCCTGTCTGGTCAATCCCCGCGCCTGCCATGAAACCGAGCTGGTGTTGAACAAGGCCGAGGTGACAAAATCCGTCGCCATCGTCGGCGCCGGACCTGCGGGCCTGTCGACCGCGCTGGCGGCGGCGGAACGGGGGCATGCGGTGACGCTCTTTGACGCCGCCGAGGAGATCGGTGGCCAGCTGAACATGGCCAAGCAGATCCCCGGCAAGGAAGAGTTCTGGGGGCTGGTGGATTGGTACCGCACCATGGTCGCCAAGGCCGAAATCACCTTGCAGCTGGGCCGCCGGGTCGGTGCCGAGGACCTGAGCGGGTTCGACGAGGTGATCATCGCCACCGGTGTCCTGCCGCGCGATCCGGGCATTCCGGGACAGGACCACGCGTCCGTGGTGAGCTATATCGACGTGCTGCGCCACAAGGTACCCGTGGGCGATAAGGTGGCCGTGATCGGCGCTGGCGGCATCGGGTTTGATGTCTCCGAATACCTGCTGCACGAGGGCGAGAGCCCTACCGAAAGCCTGCCGCTGTGGATGCGCGAATGGGGGGTCACGGACCCTGCGGAGCATCGCTCCGGCCTGGCCCCGGAAGGCCCCCAGCCCGAAGCCCCCGCCCGTCAGGTCACCCTGCTGCAGCGCAAGGCCGAACGCCATGGCAAGCGGCTCGGCAAGACCACCGGCTGGATCCACAGAGCCGCGCTCAAGATGAAGGAGGTCGAGTTTGTCGGCGGCGTGAACTACGAACGCATCGACGACGCGGGCCTGCATGTGAGCTTTGGCGAGACGCGGGACAATCCCACCGTGATCGCCGCCGATACCATCGTGCTCTGTGCAGGGCAGGTCAGCGAACGCTCTCTGGCGGATGCGCTGGAGGCCAAGGGCATCACGCCCCATGTGATTGGGGGGGCTGATGTGGCCTCCGAGCTGGACGCCAAACGCGCCATCAACCAGGGCACCCGGCTGGCGGCGACACTCTAGT
This sequence comes from Tritonibacter sp. SIMBA_163, assembly GCF_046535935.1. Lineage (NCBI taxonomy): Bacteria > Pseudomonadati > Pseudomonadota > Alphaproteobacteria > Rhodobacterales > Paracoccaceae > Tritonibacter > Tritonibacter sp. SIMBA_163. Next base: position 67,995 of record NZ_JAWJBP010000003.1, on the reverse strand, counting down.
CGCTTCACGTCGCGTCAGCCGATCTAAGATCGACCCCGTCCGGAACAATCTGGGCGGGGCTTCGTTTTCCGGGTGACGAGACCGCGGTGACGCGATCTCAACGCAGATAGGAAAGGACACGACATGCCAAAGATTTCCGACGCAAAAATCCTCATCATTTCGACGCATGGTTTTGAGAAATCCGAGCTTGAAGTGCCGCGCGACCAGCTGCGCGCCAAGGGTGCCACGGTCCATGTCGCCACCTTGGACGGCAAGCCGGTCAAGGGCTGGGAAGGCCCGGACTGGAAGGGTGAGGCCGAAGCCGACCTGAAGATCGCGGACGCCAATACCTTCGACTACGACGCGCTGGTCATTCCAGGTGGCCAGATCAATCCCGACCTGTTGCGGGTCGAGGCGGATGTGATCAAGCGGGTCAAGGATTTCCACAACGAAGGTAAAGTGATCGCCGCGGTCTGCCATGCGCCTTGGGTGCTGGCCGAAGCCGGGATCGTCAAAGGGCGCGATATGACCTCTTACGGGTCGATCAAGACCGATATCGTCAACGCAGGCGCCAAATGGCAGGATGCCGAAGTCGTGGCGGACGCAGGTATTGTAACCAGCCGTCAACCCGACGACCTCGACGCCTTTGTGGCGAAGATTGTCGAAGAGGTCGAAGAAGGTCGTCACGAGCGAAAGGCCGCCTGAGCCGGAAAGATCGCAGCAATACGGCCGGTGGGGCTCCCGCCCCCGCGCCTGCCCCGGCTTTGCCGGGACCGGCTGGCGGCGTTGGGCCGGGCATCGCTGCGCGATGCAGGAAAACCCACTGAGAGGCGCTTCAGGGGCAGATCTGCTCCTGAAGCGCCTTTTGCAGTTTACGAGACCTCTCCCGCCTCAAGGATAAACCGTGCCGGGTCAAGGGCCGCAGATGCGGCCCTTGACCCGGCGCCGGTCAGGTCAGCCGCACCGTTGGCGTGACCCGCGACCGCAGCGCGCCGCGGGCGCGCTGCGCGGCCCAACAGGAGGTTGGCATTTGAATGCAACCCCGACTGGCGGGAGGGCTGCCGACCACGTTTCAGCTGTCATGCAGGGCGCGACTGTCTGCCGGAGCCTGCGCGCGCTCCGTCATGCCATAGTCACGCATCACGCCGGCAACCCGCAGGCGGTAGTCGGCAAAATAGCCCTCGCGCCCGTTGCTCTGTGCGGCGCGATGCTTCTCCAGCTGCCGCCAGCGCGCCAATGCGTCCTCATCTTCCCAGAACGACAGCGACAGCAGCTTGCCCGGTGTGGTCAGGCTCTGGAACCGCTCCACCGAAATGAACCCTTCCATACCCTCGAACAGCGGCCTGAGCGCGGCGGCGTGTTCCAGATAGGCGTCCTGTTTGCCCTCCGCCGGGATGACTTCGAATATGACTGCGATCACTGTGCCTCTCCTGTGGTGCCATGGGGTGCCGAGGCCAGTGTGAGCCAGCTGCGGTCTTCACGCAAAATGAACTTTTCCGCCTGTGCAAATTCATAGTTCTGCCGTCCCAGCGGATCGGCTGCCAAACGCGCGCGATAGGCTTCATAGTCGGCCAGAGACGGTATCGAATAGATGCCATAGGCCAGTGTCGAGGAGCCCTCATGCGGGGCGAAATAGCCGATCAGGTCTGCACCATTGCGGGGAATGGCCTGCCCCCAGGTCTGCGCATACTGGCGGAACTGCGCCTGTTTCGTGGGGTCGATCTGGTAGCGGATGATGCAGGTCAGCATGGCAGGAGTCCTCGTGTTTTCAATGACCTCTCCTGATACCCCGCCCGCATCGCACAAGGCTTCGGTGTGGAGCGAACTGTTGCACATCGCTTGTTTCCCCAGCCTGAACGATCCGGCGAAAACCCTGCAATTATCCCAAGCCCGCCCCGTTCTTGCCCGAATTCCCCCGCAGGAAGGACGCAAGACAGAATGTGCGACGAGGATTGTGAAATGGACCGACTGACCGAGATGGAAGCCTTTGCCAATGTGGTGGATCAAGGTGGCTTCACCGACGCCGCCAAGAGGATGGGCATCTCCAAGTCGGCGGTTTCCAAACATGTGTCCAGCCTCGAGGCCCGCCTCGGCGCCCGTCTCCTGAACCGGACCACGCGCCGCGTGTCGCCCACCGAAATCGGTCTGGCCTATTACGACCGCGCCCGTCGGGTGCTGAACGATGCCGGCGAGGCGGATGCCCTGGTGACCTCCATGCAGACCGCGCCCTCGGGACTGTTGCGGATCTCGGTCGCCACCGATTTCGGCGTCAACCACCTGTCGCCGGTGCTGTCAGAGTTTCTCGGTGATTATCCCGACATCACCGTCAACATGGTGCTGAACAACCGTTTTGTGGAGCTGATCTCCGAAGGGTTCGACATGGCGCTGCGCATTGGCGAGCTGGAAGACAGCTCCCTGCGGGCCCGCAAGCTAACCGAGACCACCAAGCGGATGGTGGCCTCGCCCGGATACCTTGAGAAATACGGCCGCCCGCAGAAGATCGACGACCTCAACGAGCACAAGCTCCTGCATTACTCCAACCAGTCCAGCGGCAACGTCTGGAAACTGACCGCCCCGTCCGGCGAGAAGCGCCAGGTGCGCTCCACCGGCTGGCTGTCGGTCAACGACGGGCAATCGCTGCTGAACGCGGCGATCTCGGGTCTCGGGATCGCCTATCTGCCGAGCTATCTTTATGCCGAGGCCAAGGCCGAAGGGCTGATCGAAGATGTCATGCCCGCGCTGCCGGTCGAAACCCTTGGCGTCTATGCCGTCTACCCGCCGGGCCGTTTCACCCAACCGAAGGTGCGCGCCTTTATCGACTTCCTCGTCCATGCCTTTGCTCAGAAAGGCATGGAAACCTGGTAGGGCGCGCCCCGCCTCTGCCCCCGACTGCAAAGCCATTCACGGCCCTGCCCGACGTTCTGCCCCTTGCGCCTTCCGCGAGGGGCTTTTTCGTCTGTCGGGAGCCTCCAATGCGCAGGTTTCGGGTCGCGATAGAAGTGAATTGCCGGGCATCTCTAAGGCTCACATCCTGCCCCCCGAGGAGAGCCATCATGATACTTGCCTTGCTGATGTTCTTGTTCCCGCTGGCCTATAGCCCCGGTCCCGGAAACCTGTATTTTGCCGCAGCGGGGGCACGGTTTGGGGCGAGTGGCACCTTGGCGGCTTCGGCCGGATATCACCTTGCAACATGGGGCATCACACTGATGATCGGCTTTGGCAGCCTGACGATCATCGCGCAGGCGCCAGCGGTGTTTGGCACTCTGAAACTGTTGGGTGGCCTCTATATACTGTGGATCGCCTGGCGGTTCCTGAAGGCCAGCCACACCGGTGTGACCACAACGGCGTCCTCGGCCCGGTTCAGTGATGGGGTGATGCTGCTGCTTCTCAATCCAAAGGCCTATGTCGTCATCGCCCTGATGTTCACCCAGTTCCTGCCGCCTTTGGATCGGGAGAACGCTGGGCTGGTCATCCTGATCACCACCGTCTTCACACTCAATAACTTGCTGGCATTTACAGTCTGGACGCTGGTCGGCGATCGGCTTGGCACCGCCTTCTCAAGCCCCGGACAAGCGCGACTGCTGAACAAAGGGTTCGCCCTGATGCTGTTTGGTGTCGCGGTCTGGATCCTGTTGGCGTGAGGCCGAGGGCGTTCAGGGCTGAACCAGGACCGCCTCTACCCGGCGATTGATTTCGCGCCCAGCCTCGGTGGTATTGGGTGCCAGCGGGGCCATAAAGCCAGCCCCGGCGACTTGAATGCGATCCCCAGAAATCTCATACTTGGAGACCAGCCGCGCGCGCACACTGGCGGCCCGTTGGCGTGAGATCGCGATGTTTCCATCCAACGCACCAACCGTATCGGTATGACCCACCAGCAGGATCACGGCGCTCTGGTTGCTGCGCATGAATGTGGCCAGCTGTTCCAGCGTATCAAACGGCCCTTCCCCCATCTGGGTCGAGCCGGTGTCGAACTCCAGATCCAGAAGCGGCACATGTCCCTGCAACACCAGCAGGTCCTTGATCGCACCGGTAGACAGGCTGCCGCCCTTCTTCACGGCGTCTATCAGCAGGGCCTGCTCTGCTGATGCCGAAAGGGCGGTATTGCCATCTGTCACATCGTCAGAACTCTCGGCATCTGGCGACGACAACGCCTCAGGAAGCGAGGGGGGACGCACGCGATGTGCCGGGTCATACCGCTCCAACAGCTGCACATAGACCGATCCGGCGGTGCGGGAGGCCAGTAACGACACCGCCGCGCCTGTCTCCGGGTGCTGGGCTGACAGGAATTCATAATCCGAGAGGTTCACCGCCATGTCCGGTGCCGGGATCACCTCGATTCCAAACCGAAATCCGAACCCGCCGCAGGCGCGCGCCGTGCAGCTGTAGATGGTCTCAAATCCCTGTTCGTGCAGCGCGCTCCGGATCGGCGCAAGAACCTGCAGCGTGCTCCAATTGCCACTGACCCGCCAGCTGCGCCGGTAAACGCGCCCTTCCAGCGCGCGGGCCGGCACGTCATCCCCGGCAACCGGGCCGGTGGGAATAAGCAGCGTATCAAGTGGCGTTTCCTGCTCGCGCAGCAGCTCCTCGCCGTCAGGCAGCGGAATCTGGATCGGCGCAGCAAGTGCCGCATGCCCACCAAGTCCAAGCGCCAGCGCAACAGGGAGAAGCCGCCGCAGGCTCAACGGAACTGCCCGTGGTATTCAGCGTTGGGCACCATTGCGGTGGCACTGGCGACACGGTTGGTCATGTTGAAAAAACCCGTCACATTGGCGATATCCCAGATGTCACGATCATCGAAACCGTTGACGCGCAAATCCTCGCGATCAGCCTCTTCGATCTCGGCACTGGCGCGCGTCATCTTTGCGGCGAAATCCAGCATCGCGCGCTGCCGTGCATCCAGCGGCGCCACGCGGTAGTTCATCACCAGCATCTCGCCCAGCTGCGGATCGCCTGACAATTGTCGCACCGCGGCCCCATGCGCGACGAGACAGTAGAAGCACTTGTTGATGGAGGAGACGACGACGGCAATCATTTCCCGCTCCAGCTTCGTCAGCTTGCTGTCGCCCAGCATCAGGTCGTTGTACATGGCGGTAAAGGCATTGAGCTTTTCAACGTCAAACGCATGCGCCTTCAGCACATTGGGCACCATGCCCAGCTTATCCTGACAGATGTCAAAATACTTCTGCGTTTCAGGTGGCAGCGGGTCCGTCATTGGCAGGTCGAGCGCGGTGGGTTCTTTTATCTGTGTCATGCGGGCGCCCTCCTCCGGCGACTGCTGGTCAATGTTTGATCCGATAGTGATAGCCTCCGGCCTCCGTCATGCCGAGGCCACTGTATAACGCGTTGGCAGCGACATTGGCGCGCGTGCAGAGAACAGAAAGTTCCGCCGCTCCGTGCTGTTCTGCCCAGACGGCGGCCTGACGCATCATCCAGACGCCCATGCCCTTGCGGCGCTGATGCGGCAGGATCTCAAGCGCATGCAGCATGGCAATGTCACCGTGCAGCCCGACATAGGCCACCCCCGCAGGTTTGTCGTCCCAGCGTCCCAGCAAGGCCGTCTTTGCCCCCGCGGCCCGATGCATCACCGCCAGCCGCGCGGGGCCGATGCCGCCGGTCTCCCAGATTTCGCGCTGGATCGCCAAAGGCTCCCAAACATCAAACGTGGTGACACGCGGAATCGGCACATCCGTCAGCAAAGAAGGCGCACAGGTCCAAAGCACCACCGGATCCATCACCACATAACCGAGACGATCCAGCTGAGCGTCAAGATCGACCTGCCCGTCGCGGATCATGAACAGGCGCGGCTGGTCGAGCGCCTGCATGGCGGCCTCTGCCTCGGCGATCTGGTCGTCGCTGACCTCGGCCTCGGCAGTTGCGGCCGAAACGCGGCTGCCACCGCCTGCCCCCACGCGCAGGGTGATGGCGCCCAGCTCTTCCTTGCGCAGACACGGCCATGTCGCCTCCACCACGTCATAATACTTCGGATCGGTCACCGCAGTGGTGCTCACAGGCCAAGATCCCGTGCCAGTTCAGTCATCGCCGCATCCAAACGCGCCCCCTCCGTGCCGCGCACCACCACATTGGCGCCAAAAGCCCCGTTTATCTGGAACGGATAACAGCCGATCGACAGGTCGCTGTATTTCTCGGCCAGCGCGGACAGGATCGCCGCGATCTCGCCCTCGCCCCGGTCCACGCGGAGGGTTTGGCTCAGAAGCGGCTGCCCCCCTGCCAGTGTCGCCAGGACCGTGGCCACCATGGCCTGAAATACCGCAGGCACCCCTGCCATCACATGCACGTTGTTCAGTGTGAAGCCGGGCGCGCGGGACACCGGATTGTCGATCAGCGTCGCACCATCAGGGATACGGGCCATGCGCAGACGCGCCTCGTTCAGCTCCGCACCGGTCTTGGCATAATGCTCCTCGAGAATGGCACGGGCATCTGCTCGCACGTCGATCGCAGCCCCGAAGGCACGGGCGATACAATCGGCTGTGATGTCATCATGGGTGGGGCCGATACCACCGGATGTGAACACATGGTCATAGCCGTTCGACAGATCCGTAACCGCGGCCACGATGGCATCGGCCTCATCGCTCACCACGCGCACTTCCTTCAGGTCGACGCCGAGCTTGTTCAATTCTCCGGCGAGAAAATACATGTTGGAGTCGCGCGTGCGCCCCGACAGAATTTCATCCCCGATCACAAGCATTGCAGCGGTGGGATTGGGCATGGCGCGTCTCCTGAATTTCGTGCGGATGTGTTTTTCGAGGCTCCGCCAGAGGATAGCTTCCCCGACAGCCGGTGCAACCACGTTCGCGCGCCCGGCACGGTCCCGGCTTTGACAGGCGGCGCTTTCTGGCGCATGACCGGTGGCATGCAGTTTCCAACACCCCTGATCCCCGCCACGCTGATCAAACGCTACAAACGCTTCCTGGCTGATTGCCGACTGGAGGATGGGCGCGAAGTGACCGCCCATTGCGCCAACCCCGGCTCGATGATGGGGCTGGCAGAACCCGGCATGCGGATCTGGCTGGAACCCAATGACGACCCGAAGAAAAAGCTGAAATACGGCTGGCGGCTGGTGGAACATGCGGACGGGCATTTCACCGGTGTCGATACGTCGGTGCCGAACCGTGCCCTCAAGGCCGCGTTGGAAGCCGGCAAGATTGCGGAATTCGCCGCCTATTCCACCCTGCGGGCCGAAGTGAAATATGGCGAGAACAGCCGCATCGATTTCCTACTGAGTGGCGACGGCCTGCCCGATGCCTATGTCGAGGTCAAAAGCGTGACGCTCTCGCGCCAACCCGGGCTGGCCGAGTTCCCCGACAGTGTCACCGCACGCGGAGCAAAACATCTGCGAGAGCTTGCCAACATGGCAGACGCCGGTCATCGGGCGGTGATGCTCTATCTGGTGCAACGTACGGATTGCACAGGTTTCCAGCTGGCCTCCGACATTGACCCGACCTACGCAGCTGAATTCGATGCAGCGCAGGCACGGGGCGTCGAACGGCTGGTCATCGGAACCCAGATCACCCCCGATGGTGTGGAAGTCGGCCACCCCTTCGCGGGATGACCGAATAACATTATGCCGCGTCGCGCTCTTCGTCTTGCGGGTTGTCGGGCTGCACGAGAGTACGTGTCGGGAAAGGAATATCCACACCTGCGCCGTCCAAGGCTTCCTTCACCTTGCGCTTCATATCCGCCTGATATTGAAAATAATCCGCCGAATTGACCCAGACCCGAACGAGAAAATCGACAGAGCTGTCGTTCAGATTATTGACCTGGATAAACGGCTCCGGATCACTGAGCGAGCGGTCATCAGCCATGATGGTGTCGCGGATTGTGCGTTCGGCCAGCGCAAGATTTGCGCCGTAGCCCACGCCAAAGCTCCACTCGGCGCGACGTGTATCGTAGACGGAATAGTTGGAGATCGTATTGCCCCAGACCTCGGCATTGGGAATGATCACCTTCACGTTGGACAGGCTGGCGATGACGGTATTGTTCAGGCTGATCTCCTTCACCGTACCCATCTCGCCGTTCACGTCGATGAAATCACCCAGCTTGAAGGGGCGGAACAGGATGATCATGACGCCCGCCGCCACATTCGACAGCGCGCCCTGCATGGCAAGACCGATGGCCAGGCCCGCCGCACCGATGGCAGCGATGATGGAGGTGGTCTGAACGCCGAATGTGTTCAGCACGAACAGGAGAGCAAAGCCCAGAATGATGTAACGAACCACATTGCCGAGGAAGTGGAACAGAGTATTGTCGAGACGCATATGGCTGTCACTGAGGGCAACAACACGCCGCTTTGCCCAACTCGCAACAATGAAGCCGACAATGAGGATAAACGCAGCCGCCAGCACATTGCCGAGGAGCTGGGCCAGAAATTCCAGCGTGACCAGATCCGTCAGCGCCTTGCCGTCGTAGATCTCGGTCTGCATAAGTGTGTTTAAACTTTCCATTGCGCGTCCCTTTTGGCGTTTCTTTATGTATTTCTCGCCCTAAAACGCGCGACCCTGGCGAAGGTTCCGACAAAGACCCCTGCCGCCTCTGGCCCTTTGCGGTGGAAACCCCTAAATAGCTGGCAAACGACACGCGACGGAGCATGCCCCGATGAGATCCAAGAACGGCCGCACCAACAAAGACGGTATCCGCATCTACGATCAGTCCGATTTTGCGGGCATGCACGCAGCCGGTGCGCTTGCGGCGAAGATTCTTGATGAGATCGCCCAGCATGTCTTCCCCGGCCAGACCACGGGCGAGATTGACCGCATCATCACCCAGATGGTGGAGGACGCGGGCGCGACCTCGGCCACCATCGGCTACAAGGGCTATCAGCACGCCAGCTGCATCTCGATCAACCATGTGGTCTGCCACGGCATCCCCGGCGACAAGAAGCTGAAGGATGGCGATATCCTCAACATCGACGTAACCGTGATCGTCGATGGCTGGTTCGGCGACACCAGTCGCATGTATGTGGCGGGCAAGCTGCCCCGCAAAGCCGAACGGCTGATCCAGATCACCCATGATGCGCTGATGAAGGGCATCGAGGTGGTGAAGCCCGGCAATACCTTTGGCGACATCGGCCATGCGATCCAGTCCTATGCCGAGAGCCAGCGGGTGAGCGTGGTGCGCGATTTCTGCGGCCATGGGCTGGGGCAGGTGTTCCACGCACCGCCCAACGTGCTGCACTATGGTCGTCCGGGCACCGGGCCGGTGCTGGAAGAAGGTATGTTCTTCACCATCGAACCGATGCTGAACCTGGGCCGCGCCGAAACCAAGGTGCTGGCAGATGACTGGACCGCCGTGACCCGCGACAAATCGCTGTCGGCGCAGTTCGAGCATTCTGTCGGTGTGACGGCGGATGGGGTGGATATCTTCACCCTGTCGCCTGCCGGGCTGTTCCACCCGACCTATAAGAACGACTGATCAAGGCGGAGGGCGAGGCCCCTCCTGCCCCTGTCTGCCGTCTGTCCGACAGTCGGCTCAGCCACCTCCCTCAGATGCCCCCGCGCGTCAGCTCAGGCCGAGACGGCGCGTCAGATCCGTCATGTCGTGGAAGACTTCTGCCGCCTCGGCGACAAGTGCGGCACCGTTGTCATGCGCGGCATAGCCGAAGCACTGCATACCCGCCCTGGCTGCCCCACGCGCACCCGTGGCGCTGTCCTCGATCACAACGCAATCCCGCGCCTGCACATCGAAATGGGCGGCCGCCGCAAGGAAAATGCCCGGATCAGGTTTAGCAACCTTCAGCGTATGGGCCGAAAACATGGCGTTGGGGTGGAACCGATCCCAGAGACCATGCGGCGTGAGTGTAATCCGCATCTTCTCCTCGCTCCCGTTGGAAACGACACAGCAGGGGATACCTTCGTGATCGAGACGGGCGATGACCTCCATGACGCCGGGGATCAGCGGCACGCCGTCGCGCAAGGTCTGATAGGCCTCACCATAGACTTCGTCGATCCAATCCTGCGGTAAGGTGGCCCCCATCTGGGTTGCACTGGCTGCAACCTCTGGCATGGCAAGACCCGCAAATGTGGTCATGCTCTGATCTGTGTCGAGGGTCAGACCATGGCCCGTCAGGTTGCGCGCGAGCACCGCGTTGAACACCCGCTCGCTGTCCACCAAAACTCCGTCACAATCAAAGATCACCAGCGCAGGTCTGGGATAGGTCGTGGGCATGCGGATCCTCCATGCAGACTGCGGCGCCGGGTCGATTGTCACCGCAGGCGCATCTGAGATTTATCTAAGAGCGCGCCTCATGCTGCGCCCAAAGCAACGTGATATGCGTGTCGCCATATTTGCGCACATCCTCCAGCGTGAAGCCTTCGGGCGCATCCATCGGCGCGTTTTCTTCCCAGACCACAAGCGCGCCCGGAGCAATCCAACCGCCCAGACTGAGCGCGGTCAACGCCTTTTGCCCAAGTGACTTGCCATATGGGGGATCGACGAAGATCAAATCAAATGCCGGGTCAGGATTGTCGCCAAGCTTGAGCGCTGACCGGCGGTGCATGTGGCAGTGCGGTTTGGCGCGGCAGATGTCGATGTTCTTCTGGATCAACCCTTGCGCCACGCGCCCATCATCCACAAACGCCACTGCAGCCGCGCCGCGCGACAGAGCTTCGAGCCCCAGCGCGCCGGTGCCAGCAAAAACGTCCAGCACACGCGCCTCCTCGAACTCGACCCGATGAGACAGCACGTTGAACAGGCTTTCGCGCACCCGATCAGTGGTCGGGCGCAGATGGGCAGCTGCATCGCCTTTGCCCAAGGCCGCAAGAGCGCGACCGCGGAAATCGCCAGCGATAATCCTCACGCTTTCAACAGCGGCTTCAGATCCGCATCCGGGTTGGCCACCACGGTCTTGTCTGCGGTTTTGCCCGCTTCGATCAGACGTTTCGCCACCATATAGGCACGGGGGTCATTCATCGCGTCGACCGCCACCAGCTGGTCGCCGGTGTAGTACCAGAAGGAGGTCGTAGCGCCCTCGCCCTGACGGGTGACCACATTGTCGTAGCCAGAATTCAACCCGGCGATCTGCAACTTCACATCATACTGGTCAGACCAGAACCAAGGCGTGGCGACGTAGGTTTTTTCCGCACCCAGCATGTTTTCGGCCACCACTTCCGCCTGATCGATGGCATTGGGCACGCTTTCCAACCGGATGCGGTGATCCTTATAGGGAAAAGAGGCGCAATCGCCAGCAGCCCAGATTGACGCATCAGACGTACGGCCATGTGCGTCAGTGCGAATGCCGTTCTCGATCTCAAGATCTGCCGTTTCTGCCAGTTCGTAGGCCGGAGCGATGCCGACGCCAACCACCACGAAATCCACATCCAACGTACTGCCATCGCTCAGCACCGCGCGCGTCACCGTGCCGTCCTCGCCTTCAAGGTGGTTGAGGCCGACACCTTCGCGGATGTCGACGCCGTGGCCGGTGTGAAGCGTGCGAAAGTAATCCGAGGTCTCGGGGGCTGCGACTCGTTGCAAGATGCGGTCTGCCATCTCAACCAAAGTGACCGACACCCCGCGTTTGGCGCAGACTGCTGCCGCCTCCAGTCCGATATATCCTCCACCGACAATCAACGCGCGAGCGCCGTCGGTCACCGCCGGGGCCATGGCATCAACATCAGTGAGGTCGCGCACGACATGCACGCCTCCCAGATCCCCCCCAATGGAGACCGGCAGGCGGCGCGGATGCGAGCCGGTGGTCAGAGCCAACTGGTCATAGGCGACGATCTCCTCGCCGATGCGAATGGTCTTTGCCGCCGGGTCGATCACGTCTACCTTGGCGCCAAGGCGGAGTGTGATGTTGTTCTCCGCATAAAAGCTCTCGGGGCGCAGGAACAAGCGCTCCACCTCCATCTCTCCCAAGAGATAGGCCTTGGACAGCGGCGGGCGCTGATAGGGCAATGCCTCCTCGGCCCCGATCAGGGTAATATCACCGTCAAACCCGCTCTTGCGCAGCTTTGCCACCAGGGACGCCCCTGCCTGGCCCGCGCCAATCACCGCGATATGAGTCATGTGCCCTCTTGTCTCCTGATGCAGTTCTTATACCGTCTGCGCGGGACACTACATGCAGGGGCTGTCGTGACGCAATTGCCCAAACCCGTCGTGAGCCCGTTCGAAAACCACAGAGAGGACCGCCCGATGATATCCGTTGGAGACAAGCTGCCCGCCGCCACACTGACCCGGATCGGAGAGGAAGGCCCTGAACCGGTCGCACTCCAGGATCTGACATCCGGGCGCACGGTGGCGATTTTTGCCGTACCTGGCGCGTTCACCCCCACCTGCCACTCTGCGCATGTGCCGAGCTTCATCCGCACCAAGGATCAGCTCGCGGCCAAGGGCGTCGACGAAATCATCTGTATCGCAGGCAATGACCCGTTCGTGATGAAAGCATGGGGCGAGGCCACCGGCGCTGCGGACGCAGGCATCACCATGCTGGCAGACGCGGAATGCACATTTACCGACGCCATCGGCATGCGGTTTGACGCACCACCCGCGGGCCTGATCGGTCGGTCCAAACGCTATGCCATGGTTGCAAAAGATGGTGAGGTAAAAATCCTGCACCTCGAAGAAAGTCCGGGCACCTGTGAAGTGTCTGCTGGCGAAGGGCTGCTGGATGCGCTGTAATCTGTCACAGTGCACTTCTGCCCATACAGCCAAGGCCTTGAACACAGACGAATGACTGATCCGCATAGCCCTGCGAACCACCCCGCCAGCATCATGGCGGAGGTCATGGAAGAAATCGACACCGCTCGCGCCTTTGTGGCGCGAGACGATGCCTTTGACAGCGCGCAGGCCTTGCGCGTTGCGCTCAGGCGGTTGCGCAGCGGGTTGACCCTGTTCCGACCGCTGCTGCCCCCCGATCACAACAAGGCGCTGTTGGACGACGCGCGATGGCTCAGCGCGGAGGTCACCCGCCTGCGCGATCTGTACCTGCTGTGGCAGGATACGCTGACCCCTGCACGGGTGGCATTGCCCGACAATACAGCGCTGCAGTCGCTGGAGGTGCGGGCGCTGGAACGGATTAACAGCGAGCGTGCTGCCCTGCGTGAGCTCCTTGAAGGGGAGCGGGTCGTCGAAATGATGGCGCGAGGCCGTGATATGAGCGATCCCGAGTTCTGGCGCCCGGCTGCGGGAAGTCAGGAGAAGCTGGAAGCTCTCTGCCATGAAACGCTGGAACTGCGCCTGAACCAGGCCCTGAAACATGGTGAGACGCTGAAACGCCTGGACAGTCAGGCCCGCGACAGTTTCCGCAAGAGCCTGCGCAAACTGCGGGCAACCGCAGAGTTCACACAGGTGATGTTCTCATCCAAGAAAACCAAAGCGTTTCTCAAGCAGTTGAAAAAACTACTGGATTCCATGGTTGCCGCACGCGATGCAAGCGCTGTGCGGGATCGGCTTGAAGATCTGATGAAAGACATGGATGCCGCTTCGCCAGAGCATCATATCGCGAATGAGCTGATCAAGGCCAAAGAGGCCGGCGTCGGTCTTGACCACAAGCGGCTACAGAAGATGTGGCGTGCGACGGAGACGTTGCCGCTCTATTGACCGCCGTTGTGCTCAACATGCGTTGCCATATGGCGAGCTGTCCCAAAGCGCCGCGGCCCGTGTCGGCCGCAACCGGGGGCTGCTGCAACAAATGAGCTGAGGCGGGCCCTGCCAATGGCCCGCCTCAGCTTTATTGTCTCGACTTACACCGCTCAGACCAAACCATCCATCTTGCGGGCAAGTTTGGCGTCCAAGGTGCTCAACCCGTCCACGTCATGAGTGGTCAACACCACGGTCACAGTATTGTAGACGTTGCTCCATTCCGGGTGATGGTCCCATTTCTCGGCCCAGATCGCCGCCTTGGTCATGAAGGCAAAGGCTTCGACAAAGTTGGAGAACTTGAACGTCTTGCGGATCGCGTCCCGTCCGTCCTCCATCTCCCATCCGGTATCAAACAACGGCTTCAGAAGTGGTCCACGGGTCTCTTCGGAGAGCTTTTCTGTCATTCTTGTTCCTCCACTTGGGTTTTCTTGAAAGGGCCATAGCTGGTGAGGATTTCGATTTCCTCGTCCACGGCGGCGCCTTCCGCGTCCAGATACTGTTCGATCGCAGTGCGAAATCCTGGGTCTGCCACCCAGTGCAGACTTGAAGTCTCGGTCGGCAGATAGCCCCGGGCCAGCTTGTGTTCGCCCTGCGCGCCTGCCTCGACACGCGCGAGGCCCATCTCGATGGCGAGGTCGATCGCCTGATAGTAACACAGCTCAAAATGCAGGCAGGGGTGATGCTCGGTGCACCCCCAGTATCGGCCATAAAGCGCAGAATGTCCGATGAAGTTCAGCGCCCCCGCCACCGGAGCACCGTCGCGTTCAGCCAACACCAGAGCCATATCATCCGCCATCGTGTGATGTACGATGTCGAAGAACTCACGGGTCAGATAGGGCGTGCCCCATTTGCGGCTGCCCGTGTCCTGATAGAACCGCCAGAAGGCATCCCAATGCTCCGGCCGCAAATCCGCGCCCGTATAGGTTTCGATGGTCCCGCCAAAACCCTGCGCCTGGCGTCGTTCCTTGCGGATGTTCTTACGCTTGCGCGAGGAAAGCGCCGCAAGAAAATCGTCAAATCTCTCATAGCTGTCATTCAGCCAGTGAAACTGCTGGGTGCTGCGCGGCATCAGGCCAAGCGCGCGGCCGATCTCTGCCTCCCGTTTCGTGCAAAAGGTCACGTGCATCGAGGACAACTGATTATCCGTCGCCAATTGCACCGCTCCCTGCACCAGGGCCGACACGCCGATTTCCTCGTAGCCCGGTCGCACAAGAAAGCGCCGCCCCGTCGCCGGAGTGAAGGGCACAGCAATCTGCAGCTTTGGATAGTAACGGCCGCCTGCCCGCTCATAGGCATGCGCCCAGTTGTGGTCGAAGATATATTCGCCCTGACTGTTGCCCTTCGCATAGAGCGGCGCACAGGCAATGATCTGCCCGTCGAGGTAACAGACCAGGTATTGTGGCTGCCAGCCGGTGCCCGGCCCGACAGAGCCACTCACCTCCAGCGCGCTCAGAAACCGGTGGGTGGTAAAGGGATCATCGGGGCGTCTGCCCTCAGCCGCTTCGGGGCAGGCGCAGGCGTCCCAGTCCGACGCATCGATTTGCGTCAGGCTGCCAAGCACCTGAATTTCAATTTGCGCCTGATCCATTCCGCCTCTCACTGCCTCCCCCTTATTTGGGCGCAGGTTACGCCCGATCAAGCGCCTAGAGCAGAAAGATAATTTTCAAACGTCACGTTGTCGGCGAAGCGGCGCACATCAGCCTCTTCAACGGGTGAGCGGATGGTCCAGCTGAGGATCGGCACACCATCTGCCCGCAGGGCCTGCACCCGGGCACGGGTGATATCGCGCGCCTCGTGGCTGATGAAACAGGCGCCGACACGGTCGAAATCGGAGATCGCGCGCAGGGCGTCACACTCCTCAGCAGCAAGCGGCGCCCACTCCTGCGGATCATAGGCGCAGGTGGTAAGACCGCGCGGCAAATGCGGCGCAAGCCGGGCAACCTCGGCGATGCTGTGCGGGTTGAACGACATCAGGGCCACCGGCCCCTCATAACCGGCCAAGTCAGCAACGGCAGCGGCCTCCAACGGGCCAACATCGGGCCCCATCCCACCGTCTTGATCCTTGATTTCCACCAAGAGCGCGACACGCCCGGCGACAATATCCAGCACTTCTCGAAACGTTGGAATGCACTCGCCATCGCCGTTCTTGAGCGGGATCGCCTCTAACTCAGCTGACGTGCGCGCGCGCACCGGCCCCGCCGCGTCGGTCAAACGCTCCAGTTGTTCGTCATGAAAAACCATCGCCCGACCGTCCGCCGAAAGCTGAAGGTCAATCTCAATCCCATAGCCTGCCTCGACCGCCGCGCGGATCGCAGCGCGGCTGTTCTCGGGGCAGTGTTCCTGTTGTCCATGCAACGCACGGTGAGCGATTGGGCGCTGCAGAAATGCTGCAGGCAGAGCCGGTGTGGACATCAGATCAGCTCTCGATTTCGAAAACGCCGTCGATCTCGACCGCGACTCCCATTGGAAGCGAAGGCGCGCTGACAGCCGAGCGTGCATGACGTCCAGCGTCACCGAGGATTTCGACCAGAACGTCGGAGGCCCCGTTCACGACCTGCGGCTGCTGGGTGAAATCGGCTGTGGAATTCACGAAGGCCCCCAGTTTGACCACCCGCTTCAGCTTGCCAAGGTCGCCACCACAGGCGGCTTTGACCTGAGCCAGCAAAGACAAGGCACAGCGCTTGGCCGCCGCCTGCCCCGCGTCCACGTCAAGATCATCGCCCAAGGTGCCGGTGATCAGACCATTCTCATCCGCCGAGATCTGACCGGAGACATAGACCATGTTACCCGAGACCACGAAGGGCACATAATTTGCCGCAGGCGCCGGGGCGTCGGGAAGTGTCAGGCCGAGGGATTGAAGTTTCGCGTCAACGCTCATGGTCGGGCTCCTTTGCCAGTGTCCGTCTGTCTTTGCGGCGGACGCTACAGCGGAAGGTTCCTTCGGGAAAGAGGCAATTGCGGCGCCTCGGCCATGGTTTGCGCGCCGCCCTCAGCGCTCGCGGAAGGCCTTGACGAAATAGTCGGCCAGCGGCTTCACCAAATAGGCCAGCGGCGAACGGTCTGCAGTGCGGATATAGCTCTCGACCGGCATGCCCGGGATCAGCACTGTGCCGCCGGGCAGACGGTCCATTTCGCCTTCGTTCAGTTCGATTTCAGCACGGTAGTAGGATCGTCCCGTCGCCTCATCACGGAACGCATCCGCCGAAAACAGAGTGACCGCGCCGAAGAGTTCCGGCGTCTGCCGCTGATCGAGTGCGGGCAGTCGGATGGACACGGATTGCCCCACATGAAGCTGGTCGATGTCCGTGGGGGCCACCTGCGCCGCGATCACCAGCGGGCGATCCTGCGGCACGAGGTAGAGCACAGGGTCGGCCGGCCGGATCACGGATCGCGGCGTTCGAACCGTCATGCCATAGACAATGCCGGACACCGGCGCGGTGATCTCAAGACGACTGAGCCGATCCCGCAAAGAGCGCCGCGTCTCTATCAGTTCCAGTTCCTGGTAGCGCAGATCGCGCACACGGGTGATGGCCTCTTCGCGGCGCTGGGTGTTCAGCTTCAGGGTTTCGATCTCCAGCTCTGTGATCCGCCCTTCGGCCTGCGCCTCCGACGCAATCAGCTCGCCCAGCGTTCCCTGCAGATTGGCTTCGTTGCGGCGTAGGTTCAAGACGACCGAAGCCTGCGCCAACCCGCGATCAAACAACGATTGCTGGTTGCCCAGCTCCTCTTTGATCAGCTGCAACTGCTCGCGGGTGGCCGCCTGTTGCGCCTTAATCCCGACAATCTGATTTTCGATCTGCGAGGCGCGTTTCTCAAGCTGCTCGACTTCCCGACGTACCGATTCGCGCCGGGCCTCGAACAGACGGCTTTGCCCCTCTACCAGCTCCGCGACCTCTGGCCGGGTCTGGGCCAGCTGCAACAGTTCCTGCGAGAACGTGATGTCGTCCACTTCGTCACGCTCCGCCTCCAACCGCCCGCGACGGGCCATCAGCTCAAACAGCTGACCTTCCGTGATGGTCAGTTCCGACCGCAAATCGGCAGGGTCCAAACGCAACAAGGTCTGCCCCTCTGCCACCAGATCGCCCTCATCCACCAGAATGTCAGCCACCACACCGCCGTCGATGTGCTGAACAATCTGTCGATTGCGATCCACCTCGATCTGACCGGAGGCCACAACCGCACCGGCAATGTTGGAAAACGCCGCCCAGGTGCCAAACCCGCCGAGAAGCACAGCGATCCCCAGTACTCCAACCAACAGAGCGCCGCGCACCGGCCAACTGCTGTCTTTCGCCTCGATCATCGCGTCGCTCCTCCGCCACCGGCTGCACCCTGCTGCTGAATGTCGCGGTGATTGGTCACCATCTTGCGCAGGACCTCATCCTTGGGGCCAAAGGCGGTCATGGTGCCCTGATCGATAACCAATAGCTTGTCGCACTCTTGGATGGCCGCCGGACGGTGCGCCATGATGAGCACCGATTTCCCCTGCGCCTTCAGCCGTTTGATTGCATTGTTGAGCGCAACAGACCCTTCATTGTCGAGGTTAGAGTTGGGCTCATCCAGAATCACGATGGCCGGTTTGCCAAACAAGGCCCGCGCCAGACCGATACGCTGCATCTGACCACCGGAGAGACGTCCGCCACCAGCGCGCACACGGGTGTCGTAGCCGTCTGGCAACTTGACGATCATATCATGCGCAGCCGCAGATTTGGCCGCCTCCACCACCGCGGCCGCATCGGGCGTTTCGGCAAGGCGCGCGATATTTTGCGCAATCGTACCGTCAAAGAGCTGCACCCGCTGCGGCAGGTATCCAATGTGATCGCCCAGCACTGCGGGATCGTATTGCGACAGCGCCGCCCCATCGAGGCGCACGGTTCCAGCCGCCGTGCGCCAGGCCCCGGTGAGAACCCGCGCCAGAGTGGATTTGCCGGAGCCCGACGGGCCGATCACTCCGATCGCTTCGCCGGGTTCGACCCGAAAGGTGACATTGCGCAGCAGAGGGCGCGACTCGCCCGGCGCCGTGGCGGCAATCGCCTCCACTTCGAGCAGTGCGCGCGGTTCCGGCAGCGCTGTGCGCGCGGCTTCGGGCGGTGTCTTGCCCAGAAGCTCTTCGAGGTTCTGCCAGCCCTTCCGAGCCCGTTGTACCAGCGGCCATTGTCCCAGCCCGACCTCGATCGGGGACAGCGCGCGCCCCAGAAGGATAGACCCGGCGATCATGGCACCGGGACTGACCTCGCCCTGCAGTGTCAGATAGGCCCCCAAACCGAGCATCGCGGATTGCAGGAACAGGCGCAGCGTTTTTGTCAAAGTGCCAAAGGTGCCGGTGACATCGGACGCGGATACACTGTCGGCCAACGCCTTGTCGCGCGCCACGCGCCAGCGTTGAAAGGCCGCCTGCCGCATTCCCATGGCCTGGATCATTTCGGCTTCGGTGCGGATTTCCTCGGACTGCACCATGGCTTGATGTCCGCTGACCATGGCAGCCTTGCCAGGCGCCGTGCTGAGAATCTGATTGATCACCGCAATCGCAATCAGCACGCCACCGCCACAAATCGCCAATATCCCAAGCCAGGGGTGAAAAAGTGCGATGCCCGCCAGAAAGATCGGCGTCCAGGGCAGATCGAACCCCGCCATGACGACAGGCGAGGCAATCAGCTTCTGGATACTTTCAAGATCACTGAGCCCGGTCTGCGCCTCGGGATCACCGGACACCGCCGAACGTCGGATCATTGCATCAAAGACGCGACGGTCCAGACCAGCCTGAAACCGGGCCGCAACCCGCCGCATGATCCGACCGCGCACCGCGTCCAGCAGTCCCATCATGCCGTAGAGAAAGACCACCAACAGAGTCAGCGCCAACAATGTGGCTTCGGACCGGCTGCCCAATACCCGGTCATAGACCTGCATCATATAGAGCGGCCCCGTGAGCATCAGCATGTTCACGAAAGCGCTCAGCAGCGCGACCGCCCAAAAAAGGCCTCGGCTCCGGCGGCGGATCGCCAGAAGTTCGTCCCGGCCAGCATTTGCAAATGTATTCTTCATATCGTCCTAGTAGAGCGTGCCCTGATCCCCTTATAAAGCCCCGAAGCCCTTTTCAAAGAGTGACTGGCATATGTTCCAAATCTGTCACATAATTTGGTCTTGCTGTGGTTATGGGCTGGGAAGAACCGCAGAGATTGCTAAGTGACCCCTAGGTGACGGGGGGCCGTGCGCCGACCGCAACTGAAGAATTGGTAGACATGATTGCTTTGTTGAAAAAATCCGCAACTGCGTTGGTCCTTTCCACTGCGGTACTGACCTCCGCCTGCGCCACGCAGGATCCGGCCGCGAAAGCTGCGGGAGAGATCTTCGATCCCTACGAAAATACCAATCGTTCGGTTCACCAGTTCAACAAGGGGCTGGACCGATATGCATTCCGTCCGGCGTCAAAAGGATATGTCGCGGTCGTCCCTCCGGACATGGTGACGGCCTTCGGAAATTTCGCGGAAAACCTGTCAAAGCCCGGCGATGCAGTGAATTACCTGCTGCAAGGCAACATCAAGGGCGCGGGGCAGGCGCTTGGTCGGTTTGCGGTGAATACGGTGCTGGGCATCGGGGGCCTTGGCGACCCGGCGTCTGACTTCAAGATGGCGGAAGCTCGCACCGACTTTGGAGAAACCCTGCATGTCTGGGGTGCCGGCGAAGGCGCATATGTGGAATTGCCCGCCTATGGGCCCTCCACCACCCGCGATGCCGTGGGCATTGTTGTTGATTTTTTCACCAATCCGCTCAGCCAGCTTGAGAACAATCCCGCCGAAGACCTGCAAATTCCGGCAGAGGTCGTGGACCAGCTGGGAAATCGCGGTACATATTCCGACACGATCGACTCGATTCTCTACGAGAGCGCTGACAGTTATGCGCAGGGTCGCCAGATCTACCTGCAAAACCGGCGGTTCGAGCTGGGCCAGGAAGATGCCGGCTCTGAAATCGATCCGTTCGAACTAGATACCGGAGGGTTCTAAACCATGCTTCGCCGTAAATTCCTTGCTTCGCTGGGTGCCATAGGGGCGTCCTTTGCTGCGCTTCCGGCCTTTGCGCTCAATGAAAGCTCCGCATCCAATCTGATCACGCGCCTCGTCACCGACATCAACAAGGTGATCGCATCCGGCAAGAGCGAGCGGTCGATGTATGGCGACTTCGAGCGCATTTTCCAGCGCTACAGCGACACCTCCTACATTGCGGCCTACGCCATGGGCGTCGATGCGCGCCGGGCAAGCTCGGCCCAAAAACGCGCCTTCTCCGATGCTTTCCAGGGCTACATCGCCAAGAAATATGGCAGCCGGTTCCGTGAGTTCATCGGTGGCCGCCTGGAAGTGACCGGCGTGAAAAAAGTTAAGAAGTGGTACGAGGTTTCCTGCGTCGCCTATCTGCGGGGACAATCGCCCTTCGAGGTGACGTTCCATGTGTCGAACCGCTCCGGCAAGGACCTGTTCTTCAACATGTTCATCGAAGGCGTGAACCTGCTACTGACAGAGCGCACGGAAATCGGTGCAATTATCGACCGCAACGGCGGAGATATCGACAAGATGATCGCGGATTTGCGGGCGATGACCTGAACGGTCTCCTCGTCGGAAAGATCGGTTTCAAACAGAACAAAGGCCCCAAACGGGGCCTTTTCTTCGTCAAGAGCGTCCCGAACTTCGCGGATCGGCCTCAGCCGTGATCCTTCAGCAGGCGTTGCTTCTGCCGCGACCAGTCGCGCTTGGCTGCCGCTTCGCGCTTGTCGTGGTTCTTCTTGCCCTTGGCGATACCGATCTTGATCTTCGCCATGCCGCGGTGGTTGAAATACAGCACCAGCGGCACCAGCGTCATGCCCTTGCGCTGGGTGGCGTTCCACAGGTTCGCCATTTCCTTGCGCGAGACCAGGAGCTTGCGACGGCGGCGTTCCTCATGCTTGAAGGATTTCGCCTGCGCGTAGGGGGCGATGTAGGAGTTCACCAGCCACAGTTCGCCCTCCTCCACCGCCGCATAGGATTCGGCGATGTTGGAGCCACCGGCCCGCAGGGATTTGACTTCCGACCCTTCAAGCATGATGCCGCATTCGAGATCTTCCTCGATCGCGTAATCAAACCGCGCACGGCGGTTTTCGGCAATAACTTTGTAGTTCGGGTCTGTCTTTGCTTGGGCCATGGGGCGCAGATGTAAGTCGCCATGCAGGCGGGCGCAAGATCACCTGCGACACAAATCACGGGACCTGTGCCGCCTGCGCCCCTCCCAGCTGCCCTCTCAGGCCGTTTTCTGGCTGCGCAACAGGGTGAAGATGCCGCTTGCCACGACGACCACCGACCCGAGGATGGTCATCAGGTCGGGTTGTTCGCCAAAGACCAGCACCCCAAGCGCCATCGCGAAGACCAACCGCGAGTAGCGAAACGGCGCCACGACAGAGATCTCCCCGGTGCGCATCGCGCCGGTGAGCGCCATATAGGCCAGCACACCCACCGCGATCGCAACTGCCAGCGCGCCGCTTTGCTGACCCGTGGGCCAAACCGCGCCCCCCGTCCAGGCCAGCAGGATGACACCCGCGATCACCAGCATGGCAAAGCCAAAGATCCCAAGCTGGGCGTTGCTCATGGTTTTGGGCGCCGCCCGGGTGGCCAGGTCACGCCCGGCAAAGCCCAGCATGCCCGCCACCGCCAGAAGCGAGGTCGCCTCAAAGCCGCTCATACCCGGACGCAGAATCATCAGCACACCGACAAAGCCGACGCAAATCGCCAGCCAGCGCCGCCAGCCAACCTTTTCACCAAAGAACACTACTGCGCCTGCGGTCACCACCAGCGGCGTGGCCTGCAGAATGGCCGAGGCCAGCGACAGCGGTGCCAAAACGATCGCCAGGGTGAAGAACAGCCGCCCCGACACCTCCGCGACGCAGCGCCACAGCAGCGGGCGCGTGCAAAAGCCCGGGTGCCACAAGGAAGACCCCTGCGCACGCGCCATGACGGCAAAGATCGCCATGCCGCCCAGGCCAAAGACGATCAGCACCTGCCCCGTGGGCATCGCGCCCGCTACCGATTTGATGATCATGTCCTCGATCGCAAAAGCGGCCATGGCCAGAGCCATCAGCAGGCTGCCGCGCAGGGTGTCTTTATCCATATTTCAAATGTCCCGGATCAAATTGCCTTGCCGCCAGTGGTACGCTCTGCGGTAGGGGCAGGACAAGCCGGTGGCGTCAATCGGCCGCGCGCAACCCTGCCGCGTGGCGATAGTGGTGCATGTTCAGGAACGCCGCGCCGCTGTGCAGGCTGCGATAGCCATGTGGCTGGTCGGCGGCAAAGCGCAGCCCCTGCCCCGGCTCCAGCGCCACCCAATCACCGTCACGCAGCACCTCCATCGCCCCCTCCAGCACAAAGACCTCTTCGGTGACGCCGCTGTCATGTGGCTGCGATTCGTGGCTTTGCCCTGGCTTCAGGCTGACGTGAAAGGTCTCCGCCCCCAAGTTGGGGTCAAAGGGAAAGACGATCTTCACGGTGATGCTGCCGGGAAACTGCACGGTCCGATAGACCTCGCCCCCGATGCCAGAGGGACGGGAGCCTTCGTCGATCAGCGCAGTGAGCGGCAGGTGAAACCCCTTGGCGATCTTCCACAGGGTGGCGATCGTCGGGCTTGATTCGCCCCGTTCGATCTGACCCAACATGGCCTTACTGACGCCGGTAACCTCGGCGGCGCGCGACAGGCTCAACCCCGAGGCCGCGCGGATTTCCCGCAAATTCAAGGTGATACTGTCGTCGCTCATACCGTAGCCATCCCGTCTTCCCGAACCTTTGCTGCCCGCTGGGCATCCCCAAAATGAGGGCTTGTGCGTTATAGCGCACAACCTGTATCGTGCGCTATAACGCACAACACCTATCCCAGCCATCGCCCGAGGAAAACCCGCATGCTGAGCCGACTGAAACTCTCCCATCTGGCGGCGGGCGCGATCGTGGTGCTGGTGGGCTATACCAGCTCTGTCGCCATCATCTTTCAGGCCATCGAGGCGGTGGGCGCGACGCAGGCGCAGGCCAACAGCTGGCTGGTGGTGCTGGGTTTGGGCATGGGGCTGACCAGCCTGATCCTGTCACTGTGGTTCCGCATGCCGATCCTCACCGCCTGGTCCACGCCGGGGGCCGCGCTGCTGGCCACGGGCCTCAACGGCGTGCCGCTGTCACAGGCCATCGGTGCCTTCCTGTTTTGCGGCGCGCTCCTGACCCTCACTGGTCTCACCGGCTGGTTTGCAAAGCTGGCCCGGTTGATCCCGGATGCGCTGGCCAATGCGCTACTGGCCGGAATCCTGTTCCAGTTCGGCCTCTCGGCCTTCACCGCTCTTGGCAGCGATGTGGCCCTGGTGGGTCTCATGGGGGCGACCTTCCTGGCCGGGCGGATCTGGTTTGCGCGCTACACCATTCCCGCCGTGCTGCTGGTCGGCTGCCTCTGGGCCGCCTGGGCCGGATCGTTTGGCGATCTCGAAGCGCTGAACCTGAGCCTTGCCCTGCCAGAGTTCGTGGCGCCCGCGTTCTCGCTGCCGGTTCTGATCGGCGTTGGCCTGCCGCTCTATATCGTGACCATGTGCTCGCAGAACATGCCCGGCGTCGTCACCCTGCGCGGGGCGGGCTACACGCCGCCTGTCTCCGCCAGCCTGACCGTCACCGGCCTTGCCTCGCTGATCCTCGCGCCCTTTGGTGGCTTTGCCTTCAACCTCGCCGCCATCACCGCCGCCATCTGCGCCGGACCAGAGGCGGACGAGGACCCAAAAAGCCGCTATCTCTCCAGCGTGGTTGCCGGTGTGCTATACTGCCTAGTGGGACTTGGCGGCGCGACGGTGATCAGCCTGTTCCTGATCGCACCCAAGGCGCTGATTGCCACCGTGGCCGGGCTGGCGCTGCTGTCAACCATCGGCAACAGCCTCTCGGCTGCATTGGCCGACAGCCGGGGGCGCGAGGCGGCGCTGATCACCTTCATGATGACCGTCTCCGGTGTCAGCTTCCTTGGGATCGGCGCCCCCTTCTGGGCGCTCTTGATGGGACTGGCCGTGACCCACCTGCTGCGCCCGGCAACACCAAGGGCCGCAGAGCCCGATCCACACCCGGTTTCGCAATAGCCACGCGAGACCCGCCGCAAGAGTAATTTCGTGACCTCGAACCGCCCCGACATGTTGCCTTTACTGCGCGAATAGTGTCCCTGTGGGCAAAAATATAGGGAACCAGCATAATGCCGATGTACCGATCCAGAACCTCCACCCACGGTCGCAACATGGCCGGCGCCCGCGGCCTGTGGCGCGCCACCGGCATGACCGAAAGCGATTTCGGCAAGCCGATCATCGCCATCGTCAACTCCTTCACCCAATTTGTGCCCGGCCACGTCCACCTCAAGGATCTGGGCCAGATGGTGGCCCGCGAGGTGGAAAACGCTGGCGGTGTGGCCAAGGAATTCAACACCATCGCGGTGGATGACGGCATCGCCATGGGCCATGACGGCATGCTCTACTCCCTGCCCTCGCGCGAGGTGATTGCCGACAGCGTCGAATATATGGTCAACGCCCATTGCGCCGACGCGATGGTCTGCATCTCCAACTGCGACAAGATCACTCCCGGCATGATGATGGCCGCAATGCGGCTCAACATCCCCGTGATCTTCGTCTCCGGCGGACCGATGGAAGCGGGCAAGATCGACATCGAATCCCTTGATGCCAAAAAGGTCGATTTGGTCGATGCGATGGTGGCCGCGGCCAGCGACAAGCTGACCGACGAGGAAGTGTTGCACATCGAGGAAAACGCCTGCCCCACCTGCGGGTCGTGTTCGGGCATGTTCACCGCCAACTCGATGAACTGCCTCGCGGAGGCGCTGGGTCTGGCGCTGCCGGGCAATGGCTCCACCCTGGCAACCCACGCGGACCGCAAGCACCTGTTCCTTGAGGCCGGGCGCAAGATCGTCGAGATCACCAAGCGCCATTACGAGGGCGAGGAAAAAGGCCTGCTGCCGCGCGAAGTCGCCACCTTCGAAGCGTTTGAAAACGCCATGAGCCTCGACATCGCCATGGGTGGCTCCACCAACACAGTGCTGCACCTGCTGGCGATCGCCCATGAGGGCAAGATCGATTTCACCATGCAGGACATCGACCGGCTCAGCCGCAGGGTGCCGTGCCTGTGCAAGGTCGCGCCCAATACCGAGAACGTCCACATGGAAGACGTGCACCGCGCCGGCGGCATCTTCTCCATTCTGGGCGAGCTGTCCCGCGCAGACCTGCTGCACACCGATGTGCCGACGGTCCACACCGCGTCGATGGGCGAGGCGATTGCCAAGTGGGACATCACCGTCGCCAACAACCCCGAAGCGGTCTCACTGTTCAAGGCCGCCCCCGGCGGCGTGCGCACCACCCAGGCCTTCTCGACCGAGAACCGGTTCAAGGAGCTGGACACCGACCGCGCCGGCGGCGTGATCCGCGCTAAGGAACACGCCTTCAGTCAGGACGGCGGCCTTGCGGTGCTGTTCGGCAATATCGCGCTCGATGGCTGCATCGTGAAAACGGCCGGTGTGGATGCCTCGATCCTGAAGTTCACCGGCAAAGCCTACGTCTGCGAAAGCCAGGATCAGGCGGTGAATGACATCCTGACCGGCAAGGTCAGCGCCGGCGATGTGGTGGTGATCCGCTACGAAGGCCCGCGCGGCGGCCCCGGCATGCAGGAAATGCTCTACCCGACCTCCTACCTGAAATCCAAAGGTCTTGGCAAAGACTGCGCGCTCCTGACCGATGGCCGTTTCTCGGGCGGCACATCCGGTCTGTCGATTGGCCATGTCTCGCCCGAGGCTGCCGAGGGCGGCACCATCGGCCTGGTGGAACAGGGCGACACCATCGAGATCGACATCCCCAACCGCACGATCAACCTGGCAGTGGATGAGGCGACCCTGGCCGCCCGCCGCGCCGCGATGGACGAGAAGGGCTGGAAACCGGTCGCCAAACGCAAGCGCAAGGTCTCCACCGCTTTGAAGGCCTATGCCATGCTCGCCACTTCGGCGGCCAAGGGCGCGGTGCGCCAGGTGCCTGAGGACGAATAATCCCGGCCCAAAAGGTCAAAGGCTCCTGTCATGTCGCAGGGGCCTTTTTTTTGTCCGACGTCTTGCCATCGATACCTTGGGAGCCGCAACAGCAGTGACACGGGTCAAGGGCGGCCCTGCCGCCGCGCGCAGGCGCGGTTCACCCTTGACGCGCCCACCTTTCACTAAACTGGACAAGGCGCGTTCCGGGCAGACCCGCCCCTGAACCGCTTCTCAGCAGATCCCGCTCTTCCCACCTGCCCCAAACGCAGGCCTCTACACTGGCACCGCAACAGATGCCTCAAGCACCGCGCCGGGCGCCAGCCCGGCGCCCGGCCCAACCGGGTCAGATCATTTCCAATGATCGCAAGCCGGGCGGGAGCCTCCCCCCGCGCCCTGGTCTCATAGTTCCGTCAGTCGCCAAGCTTGGCGTGGATCTCGTCGAGATCAATCTCGCCGATGGGCAGCTTGTTGCCCGGGTTCTCGACGTCATATTTGAACAATTCGAAATCGCGTTTGTAGATCTCGTAGACCAGATGCATCGACAGATCGTCGAAATAGTCCTCGACCGGATGCGCGCGCTTCGGGCCATGGCCTTCGCTCTCGTTGAAGCGCGGCATCGAGGCCAGATCCACCACATGCGGCGTTTCGATGGCATCCAGCACCTCCTGCATGCCGTCGTTGAATTTCTCGGTCCAGACCACCTTGTCGTAGCGCCCGCCGTTCACGATGAAGGTCGACACATGCCCCGAAGCCGCCGACCAGTGAATGTCCGGATCCATCGGGCGCCGCCAGCGGATGGTGTCGCGGGCAAACAGCAGAAACCGACGGAAGCTCTTGATCTGGTCAAACTCCTGCTTGCCATCCTCGCCGCCAACCTCGATGCCATATTCATACATCAGCTTGGGCACCAGGTTGCCACGGTAGCGCCGTCCGTTGCGCTGAATGCCGCAGATCTTGTCGAAAAACGAACTGAGTATTCGAGTGTACGGGTTACGCACGCAAGTGAAGGCATAAGCGCCGTGCGATGTCACATTGGCCTCAATCAGCGGCTTGCTGTCCTCCTGCGCCCACTTGTGCAGCCCGGCGGTGGAATCGTGGATATCGCCGTCAAAAAAGCGCCCATGATCGGAATAGAACATGATCTGGCCAATGGTGGAGCAGGCGCATTTGGGCACCACGCGATAGACCACGCTTTCGCTCTCCGTCATCCAGGTGCCGGGAAATCCCATCTTTCGCTGTCCTTCGCTCTTCATTCGGCGCCAGAATGCCCGCTCTGGCCGCAATTGCAAAACAATCTGGTTTATTCACGCCAGTTTCCTCTTTATCAAGGAAACAATCCTATAAAACAGGGTATTGCATCCCGAAGATGGCAAAAATCGCCTATATTCTGCTCTGCCACAAAGACCCGGCTGCGATCATCGAGCAGGCCGAGCGGCTCACTGCGACCGGCGACTACATGGCAATTCATTTCGACGCGCGCGCCCGAACTCAGGACTATAGCGCCATCCAAACCGCGCTGGCGGACAACCCCAACGTCACCTTTGCCCGACGCAGGGTCAAATGCGGCTGGGGGGAATGGTCGCTGGTGCGCGCCACACTGAACACCCTGCAGGCCGCGGTCGAGACGTTCCCGCGCGCCACTCATTTCTACATGCTCTCAGGCGACTGCATGGCGATCAAGACCGCCGAATATGCGCGTGATTTTCTGGATCGCAATGACAAGGATTTCGTGGAGAGCTTTGATTTTTTCGAAAGCGACTGGATCAAAACCGGCATGAAAGATGACCGATTGATCTATCGACACTATTTCAACGAGCGCAGCCAGCCGCGCCTGTTCTACCTTGCCTATGAACTGCAGAAAAAGCTCGGGCTGACCCGAGACGTGCCTGCCGACATCGAGGTCCAGATTGGCAGCCAATGGTGGTGCCTGCGCCGCCGCACCGTCGAAGCGATCCTGAAAATGGTGCGCAAGCGACGTGACGTGACGCGCTTCTTCGCCTCAACCTGGATCCCGGACGAGACTTTTTTTCAGACGCTCGTACGTCACTTGATCCCCGAAGATGAAATCGAATGCCGCACTCTGACATTTCTGATGTTCAGCGACTACGGCATGCCTGTGAACTTTCACAACGACCACTACGACCTTCTGCTGCGTCAGGACTTCTTGTTCGCCCGCAAGATCAGTTCAGATGCGCAGGAGTTGAAAACCCGCTTGGGACGGCTGTATGCGGCCCGTGATGTGGAATTTCAGATCTCAAACGAAGGCGCGAACCTCTACAAGTTCCTGTCGGCACGGGGCCGCACCGGACAACGGTTTGCGCCCCGTTTCTGGGAAACCGAAAGCAGCCTGGGCCGCGAGCGAGAGCTGTTGATCCTGACCTGCAAAAAATGGCATGTGGCCAAGCGCATGCTGGACCAGATCCGCAAACTGACCAATACACCGGCGATCGAGTATCTGTTTCACGAAGAGACCACGCCGTTGCCGGATCTGGGCGGGATACAACGCACGCTGGAGAAGCGCACGCGCCATCGCCGGGCGCTCACGCGGATGCTCTTTGACTACTACGAGACGGATCGCCTGATCATCTGCATGGATCCATCAGCGTTGGATCTCATGCATGACTTCTTTTCAGACCGGTCTCATGCGCGGCTACTCAGAATAGACTGCAGTTTTTCCGATGACTATCTGATCGGCCACGCCCATCGGGTCGGCCTCGCTGGACAGCACGCCCCAAAGGCGATGTTGGAGCGGCTGCTACCGACAATACGCAATGACATCGCCAGCGAAATCGACCAGATCCGCGATGCAGGGTTCGCGCGACATTGGGCGGTCATGGAGCGCGCGTCTGAGAGTGAAAACGCCACCGCAGTAGCGCATTTCCTCGACGTGCCTTATGAGACCGCGCTGGAAGTCGCACGCACGCCGCACCTGTTCGCGGACTGAGGCAGAGGCACGTAGTGCCTCGCCAACGCTCCCGTGCAGCATACGCCGCCGCAGAGTGGCAGGCCTCAGTTCAGCCCGTGTTTCGCCTTCAGCTCCGCGATAACCTCGGGGTTGGCATCCATCCAAACATCAAAGGCAGCTACGACATCTGAATGCGTGCTGGTGGAGAGGTGATAGTTCGACACGGAATGCGGCAGGCTTTCGTCAAAGACGAGAGCCTCGGGTGCGTGCCCCAGCTCCACAAGCACGTGACGCACGACGTCAAGATTGGCATAGGCACCATCAATACGACCCGCGAGCGCCTGACGCACCATTCCGGTGAGGCTGGAATTTTTCGTCAGAGCGACGCTACCGCTTTCGATCCGATCCAACCAAGCAAAGGCGGTGAACCCCAAAACGATACCCAAGCGTTTGATCTGCTCGCCCCCCGCTCCCTTGTTTGCGGGTTCGACCATCACACCGTCGATCGCTTCGACCACAGGTTCGGAGTAGACCAAGTCGGTGCCCTCCTTAAGGTCAGCCGACCAATAGGCATTGTCAGGGTATTTCAGGTCCACATCACCGTTTATCACCGCCTGCATCAAGCGAGAAACTGGCAGCGCGCGGAAGGTCAGTTCGTACCCCTCATCTGCGGCAAATCGGTTCAGAATATCCGCGCCAAAGCCGGAATAAGTCTCTCCATCCCAATTGTAGTGCGGCAGATATTCGGTGTCTTCCACACCGACCACAAGCGGTTCCGCCGCCTGAGCCATAGGTGTCCAGGACAGAGTTACGAGGCCAAGAGTGGCCAGCAGCGTCTTCATGGTTTCTCTCCGAAATTAGGTGCGTTTCACACCTACGGAGTGTAGCCCCCTGCCCTTACCAGAGGTTTATGTCACGCAGGTTGCCAGCCGATAAGTCCTCAATAAAATTCGGTTGGACCTTCAACAATTTTGAGCAAATCGTACTGCAACATTCGCGTTTCGGGTGCGCTGTGGTCGCCGTGTCAGGGTTTACGCCGGAACCAGCGACGCACGCCACGCGTGCGGTCGTCAATGGCATCTCCGGCCGCGTAGAACCCGTCCTCGACGTTGTCGAACAACGGGTCGAGACGGTTCCGCTTGAACCTGCGCAGGCGCACAAAAATTGCCCAGAAAATCGCAGCCAGCAGCACCAGTATGATGATGGAGATCCAATTGACTGGCTTGTCATCAGGCCCTGCCGCTGGCGAAATGGAAACTGCGTTGGGAAAGGAGGACAAAAGCTCACTGCGCCACCCGTAGTGCATGATACGCACCCACTCGGGGTTATCCTTCGTTGAGATCGCGTCGTTTGCCTCAGTGTAGAGATTGGCCGTATCGAATTTAAAATAGGGCGGCCAGCTCCAGCCCGTATCCTCATTCCGATAGACGATCGCGCGACCATTCGGGCGCACCGCCTGAATAAACTGCACATCCCGGTTTGACAGGCCGGCGCTCTGCGTATCGGGCGTCGACCAGAACATGCGGGTCCAATCGCCGAGCTCCTTGCGCTCCTCATAGGTGTTGACGATGCGCACCACGTCATTTTGCGGCAGGGTGTAGTGCAGGAAACCACCGACAAAAAGCCAGAAGGTCAGAAAGAAAATCCACTTCACATAGGCCATGTCGCCCCCTTCACACTCCGTACACCTGAGCACAATGTCGGACGTCTTGCGCCCAAAAACAATGACCTAGGCCAAAATTCCAACGCGACCCGAGGAGCGTCACAGCTCCAAGCACCGGCACGCGTTGGATGCAGGTCCCGCGCGTGCCGGTCAAGCTGTTTCAGGAGCCGCGACGTCAGCCAACCACGTTGAACTCCGGCCCGTAGGGGTACTTTGTGATGTTCTCGTTGCCATCCTCAGTGACGATCAGAATGTCATGCTCGCGGTAACCTCCGGCACCCGGCTGGCCCTCTGCGAGGGTCAACATCGGCTCCATAGAGATCACCATGCCCGGCTCCAGCACCGTGTCGATATCCTCGCGCAGTTCCAGCCCAGCCTCGCGCCCATAATAATGCGACAGCACGCCGAAGGAGTGACCATAGCCGAAGGTGCGATATTGCAGAAGGTCGCGTTCCTCAAAGAAGGCGTTGATCTTGTTGGTGATCTCGGCGCAGCTGGCCCCCGGTTGCAGCAGCGACATGCCATATTCATGCGCGGCGACGTTGGCCTGCCATATCTTCAGGCTCTCGGCGTCAACCTCCTCGACAAACATCGTCCGCTCGAGCGCGGTGTAATAGCCCGAGATCATCGGAAATGTGTTGAGCGACAGGATATCGCCGCGCTGCAGCTGGCGCGCCGTCACCGGGTTGTGAGCACCATCGGTGTTGAGACCGGACTGGAACCAAACCCAGCTGTCTCGGTATTCCGCATCCGGAAAGCGCGTGGCGATGTCCAGTTCCATCGCGTCCCGGCCCGCCATGGCCACGTCGATCTCGCGCGCGCCCGCTTTGACCGCATCACGGATGGCGTAGCCGCCGACATCGGCCACCGCCGCGCCCGCGCGGATCAGCTCCAGTTCGGCGGCGGATTTGTGCATCCGCTGCACCATGGTGGGCTCATAAAGATCCACCACGAATGACGGCTTGAGGAAATGCTCCAGCTTGCCCTTTTGCAGCAGGGTCAGATGGTCGCTCTCGTAGCCGATGGTGGCCCCGGCACCGGTCACCGACAGGATCGCGCGCCAGAAGTTGTCGCGCTGCCAGTCGGTATAGGTAATGTTGTCGCAGAAGGAACGGCGCCAGGGCTGGCCCGCGTCGATGCCAGCGCTGATGGTGACCGCCTGTTCCGCTGTCACCACCAAACCGTAGGGTCGGCCAAAGGCGCAATAGGTGAAGCCGGAGTAGTAAGAGATGTTGTGCATGGAGGTGAAGACCGCGGCCCCCACCCCAAGATCAGACATGATGCGACGCAGCCCGGCGATGCGAGCCTCATATTCGGCCACGGCAAATTGCAGCGGCGCCTTCTCACCGTTGTGAAAGCGGTAGAATTCAGGACGAGCAGTCATGCTGGACCCTCCTTTTCAAAAAAGAAGATCCCGGCGTTCAGGATGTTTTGGGATGTGGAACCCGTGGGTGTTCCCACGCGCGACGCCATCGCAGGTTCCGCCCGGAAGATGAGGCGGAATCAGCGCTGAGGCAAGCATATTTTGTCGGCATTCCGCGCGGAGCCGTCCTCCGGCACCGCGCGGCGGGCGACCTAGCCGGTGATGACCGCGACCAGATCGCTGTCGGGATCGGCCAGCGGCTCGATCACGTTGAAATGGTGCTTATCAAAGGCGATAACGTGATCCGCCTCCCAGGCTTCCACCAACCAGATCGCCTGATCGAGAAAAGCCGGACGCTCCGATCCGCCGACCCAGACCGTTACTTCGGCCGCGTGACGGTCCTGCATTTCCACCGGGCTTTCGGCTGCGGCCTCCTCGGCCGTCATGCCGAATTTCTGGTTCATCGAGGTCCGCAGCAAGGGGCGCAGATCCGACAGGGGTGAGATCGGCACCACGGTCCGGATGCGCGCGCCGATGTCATCGGGCAGCACCGACCTGTCGAGCATCCGCGCCACCAGATGGCCGCCGGCGGAATGACCGGCCAGCGCGATGGGCCCCTCGACCTCCTGCGCAATGGCCTGCACCGCCTGCGCCACTTGCTGTGTGATCTCGGCAATCGTGGCATCCGGACAAAGGTCATAAGACGGCATCGCGACCGCCCAGCCCTTGGCCAGCGCCCCCACAGCGAGATGTGACCAGCTCGATTTATCGAAGTTCAGCCAGTAGCCCCCGTGCACAAAGACAAACACGCCTTTGGGGTGCTCTTCCGGCAGGAACAAATCAAAGCGATGCCGCGTTCCATCGCCATATGCTAGGTCCAGACGGGCGCGCTCGTGCAGGCTGTTGCGGAAGTCCTCGGCAGAAGCCGCCCAGCGCGGCGGGTAATCTGAAGCCCCTTCGATATAGGCTCCGTTTGCGTAGGCATCGTCGAGTTCCATGCTAATCTCTTAATGTGTTAAGTTTCTGGACTTATCGCTGTCACTGGACAACATTAGGCGCAAGTGCTTTGCATTTGCGAGACACGAATTTGCGGAGGATAAGATGCTCGATGCAACGACGGACCTGAAATCGCTCCTGAAGGATCCCTCCCTTCTGGAAACCCGCGCCTATGTGAACGGCGCTTTTGTCGATGGCGAGGGCACGTTTGAGGTGACCAACCCGGCGCGCGGCGATGTGATCGCCCAGGTCGCAGACGTCAGCCGCATGCAGGCGCGCGAGGCAATCAAGGCGGCCAATACCGCGCAGAAGGACTGGGCCAAGTGGACCGGCAAAGAGCGCGCGGGCGTGCTGCGCAAATGGTTCGACCTGATGATGGCGAACCAGGAGGATCTGGCAGTGATCCTGACCGCCGAAATGGGCAAACCCCTGGCGGAATCGCGCGGCGAGATTGCCTATGGTGCGTCCTTCATCGAGTTCTTCGCCGAGGAGGCCAAGCGCATCTATGGCGAGACCATTCCCGGCCATCAGCGGGACAAGCGGATCACCGTGATCAAGCAACCGATCGGCGTTGCCGCCTCGATCACGCCGTGGAACTTCCCCAATGCGATGATCACCCGCAAGGCAGGCCCCGCGCTGGCGGCAGGCTGTGCCTTTGTGGCGCGCCCAGCTTCCGAAACACCGCTGTCGGCCACCGCATTGGCGGTTCTGGCCGAGCGCGCTGGCCTGCCCGCAGGCGTGTTCAGCGTCCTTCCGGCCTCGGATGCGGCGGGCATCGGCAAGGAGTTCTGCGAGAACCCCATCGTGAAGAAGCTGACCTTCACCGGCTCCACAAACGTCGGGCGCATCCTGCTGCGGCAGGCGGCGGATCAGGTGATGAAATGCTCCATGGAGCTGGGAGGCAACGCGCCTTTCATCGTGTTTGATGACGCCGATCTCGACGCAGCGGTCGAAGGCGCGATCATGTGCAAATTCCGCAACAACGGCCAGACCTGCGTTTGCGCCAACCGGATCTACGTGCAGGCCGGCATCTACGACGCCTTCGCCGCCAAGCTGAAAGAGGCGGTTGCGGCGATGAAGGTGGGCGACGGTCTGGACGACGGCACCCAGTTCGGCCCGCTGATCAGCACCGCGGCGGTGAAAAAGGTCGAGGACCATATCGCCGACGCCAAAGACAAGGGCGCGGAGGTCATCCTCGGCGGCAACCCGTCCGAGCTGGGCGGCACCTTCTTTGAGCCCACAATCGTCACCGGCGCGACACGCGAGATGGCCTTTGCCCAGGACGAGACCTTTGGCCCTCTGGCGCCTTTGTTCAAGTTCGAGAGCGAGGACGAGGTGATCGCGATGGCAAATGACACCATCTTTGGCCTTGCGTCATACTTCTATGCCAAGGACCTGAGCCGCGTCTACAAGGTGGCCGAGGCGCTGGAATATGGCATCGTCGGCATCAACACCGGCATCATCTCCACCGAGGTTGCGCCCTTTGGTGGTGTGAAACAATCCGGTCTGGGCCGCGAAGGCAGCCACCATGGCATCGAGGATTATCTCGAGATGAAATACCTCTGCATGGCGGTCTGAGGACGCAATTTCAGGTGGCGGGGGTCTCGATCCCTGCCGCCAAACTCTGGCACAGGCGCCGCAGGGCCGCATTCCAGGCCGAGAGTTCCGCAGCCGTCAGCTCATCGCGCAGCACCTTGCGAAAGGCCATCAACAAGGCTCGCTGCGCCATGTACATGTGTCCAGCGGTCAGGCCGAGATGCCTGTGTTGTAGCAGTAGCCTGTCCACCAACGAAGCCAGATCACTGCCGTCGCCGAGGCTTTTCATAGCAGAGGCCAGCACCTGTGCGAACATGTCCTTTTGATGCGAGGAACCCTTGGTGAACAGGGCGCGTGCATCCGGTATCTCCAGAAAAAGACACTCGTAGAACTTGTCCATCAACGCCGCTTTTCGGGCGAAAACCGTGCCAAAGCTGCCTTTTACGAGCTGGCCGTCGATCTGGTGCAAAATCGCCATGCCCATCGCGGCGCCCCCCTTACCGATACGCGGATTTCATGCGGAATACTGGACATAGTCTAGGCGCAACTGGTGAAGCGCTCCTTACCGGGAGATCACCAAATCTATAAAAATCTGTCACAAATGTTTTGTGACTCGTCGGCAATGCCAAGGCACTGATATTCAAATTCCAGGAGCTGCCGATGTCCATGCGCCTTGTGTGCCTCACATCTGCTCTCGCGCTGACCGCCGGTTTTGCGCAGGCAGATCAATCCTTCAATCGCATTGCCTCCTTCCCCGTCGTCAAGAACATGGCCGAGGGCGAAGACACCACACGCGAAAGCTCACCCGAGATCATCGACGTCACCGCCGATGGCATGACGCTGGTCTATACCGACAGCCCATTGGGCGCGCTTGGCCTGATCGACATCTCCGACGCGGCCAACCCGGCCCCCAAGGGCAACATCGCGCTACCCGGTGAGCCGACCTCGGTCGCGATCATCGGCGCCATCGCCTATGTTGGCGTCAACACCTCGGAGAGCTACACCCAGCCCTCCGGCCGTTTGATGGCCTTTGACACCGCCACCGGCGCAGAGGTCGGCGCCTGCGACATCGGCGGCCAGCCCGACTCGCTTGCCAAATCCAAGGACGGCGCTTTCCTCTCAGTCGCGATCGAGAACGAGCGTGACGAAGACCTGAACGACGGCGTGATTCCACAACTGCCCGCCGGCAACCTCGTGATGGTCAACACAACGGACGGCGGTCTCGACTGTGCATCGATGAAGATGGTCGACCTGACCGGTCTGGCCGAGATCGCCGGGTCTGATCCCGAGCCGGAATATGTCTCCATCAATGGCCTTGGCGAAACCGTCATCACCCTGCAGGAAAACAACCACATGGTTGTGGTCTCCAAGGAAGGCGAAGTGCTCAACCACTTCTCCGCGGGGGCTGTTGATCTCGACGGCATTGACGCCACCGACGAGCGCGGCGCGATGATCTTCACCGAGAGCCAGAAAGGCCGCCTGCGCGAGCCCGACGCGGTGACGTGGATCGACGACACTCATTTTGCCACCGCCAACGAAGGGGACTACAACGGCGGGTCGCGCGGTTGGACGATCTTCAACAAGGATGGCACCGTGGTCTATGACTCCGGCGTCGATTTCGAACACGCGATCATCCAGATCGGCCACTACCCGGACAAACGCTCCGATGCCAAGGGTGTCGAGCCGGAATCGGTGACCTTTGGCGAGTTTGACGGCACGCCCTATGTCTTTGTCGGCGCCGAGCGCGCGTCTGTTGTTGGGGTCTATGATGTCACCGATCCGGCCAACCCGGTCCTGACCCAGTTGCTGCCCTCCGGCACCGGTCCCGAAGGCTATGTGACCATCCCAGAACGGGGGCTGTTGGTCTCTGCCAATGAAAAAGACCTGATCGAGGACGGTGGCGCCCGCGCCCATGTCATGTTGTTTGAACAGCAGGACGCGCCCGCGGTCTACCCGCACCTGACCTCCGAAGGCATGGACGAGCTGACCGGCTGGGGCGCGATCTCCGGCATGGTGGCGGATTCTGACGGCATGATCTATGCGGTGAACGACAGTTTTTATGGCTTCCAGCCTTCGATCTTCAAGATCGACCCGTCGCAGACCCCTGCCCGTATCATCGATGTGATCCGCATCCACCGCGCCAACGGTGACGCGGCGCAGAAACTGGACCTAGAAGGCATCACGCTGGACGGCAACGGCGGCTTCTACGTCGCCTCCGAAGGACGCACCGAGCGCGCCATTCCGCATGCGATCTACCACGTCACCAAGGACGGTCTGATCAAGACCAACAAGGGCGAGATCACCATCCCGCCGGCCCTGATGAACGTCGAGAAGCGGTTTGGCTTTGAAGGCATCACCAAGGTGGGCGACACCCTGTGGATGGCCGTTCAGCGCGAATGGAAGGATGACCCCAAGAACCTCGTGAAACTGGTCTCCTACAATATCGAGACCAAGGAATGGGGCGCGGTGCACTACCCCAAGGCCGAGCCGGACACCGGCTGGGTGGGTCTGTCGGAAATTACGGCACATGGTGACTACGTCTACATCATCGAACGCGACAACCAGAACGATCACCGTGCGGTCACCAAGAAGATCTACCGCGTCGCCCTCTCCGAGATGGTACCTGCTCCGCTCGGCGGCGAGCTGCCGATTGTGACCAAAGAAGAGGTTCGCGACCTGCTGCCGGATCTGAAATCCACCGGCGGTTATGTGCTCGACAAGGTCGAAGGTCTCGCGATCCTGGAAGACGGCACAGCCTGGGTCTCCACCGACAACGACGGCGTCGACGACAGCTCTGGCGAAACCATGTTCTGGTCCTTCAAGGTCGAATAACACCTCGATCACGATCTGACATTGGAGGGGCCCGGACGGGCCCCTCTTTTTGTGTCAAACGTGCTTCTCAAGGGCCTTGCCCCTCTGACCCTGCGGGCCATTCACCCCAGGATATTTGTGGTCAGAAGAAGGATCGGTCGGAAAACACCGGCGAACGGGCGCGAAGGGGCTTTGTTTTGCGCGCTGGCAAGGGTACGAAGCCCTATTCTCAGGGCAGGGTGAAACTCCCTACCGGTGGTTACAGCCCACGAGCGGCCTTTGCCCATGGCGAAGGTGTCAGCAGACCCGGCGCAATTCCGGGGCCGACGGTCACAGTCCGGATGGAAGAGAATGGAGAGACCCGTGCCGCCGCCTGTGAACAGGGGGAGTCTGGGTCTGTTCGTCTGCCTTGGGTCACATGCGTGCTGAGGAAAGGACGAAACGCAGATGACTCAAACCCTCCCCACCCCGCTCAAGGCGGCTGGCCTGATGGTCCTCGCCGGAGCCTGTTTTGCGCTAGTCAACATTGGACTGCAATCGGCCACCATGCTGCATGGCGCATCGGCCCCCACGGTGACCTTCTGGCAATATCTGATCGCGCTGCTGTTCTACATCCCGTGGATCTGGCGCAACCGGCTGGCTGTTCTGACCACGCGGCAAATCCTTGCCCATGTCCTGCGTGTGGCGCTGGCGGTTGGCGGCGTGCAGCTCTGGACACTGGGGCTCGCGCATGTGCCGATCTGGCAGGCCATCGCCCTGATCCTGCTGTCGCCCTTCTTTGTCACCATCGGCGCGGGGCTGGTCCTGCGCGAGGAGGTCTCGCTTCAGCGCTGGGGCGCGGTGATTGTCGGCATCATCGGCGGCATGGTGATCCTGTCGCCCTGGTCGGATCATTTTCAGATCGCGGCACTTCTGCCGGTGGCGGCAGCTGCCCTCTGGGCTGCCAGTTCGGTGGTGACCAAGCAGTTGACCCATCGCGACAGCACCGAGACTGTGACGATCTACCTGCTGCTTCTACTAAGCCCCGCCAATGCGCTGCTTGCGGTCGGCAGCGGTTTTACTCTGCCCGAGGGCACGCTCTGGCTGGTGATCGGGGCAGGGTTGCTGACGGCGCTGGCGCAGCATACGTTGGTGCGGGCCTATACGCTGGCGGATGCGGCCTTCCTTCAGCCCTTCGACCATCTGAAACTTCTGTTCAATGTCGGTCTTGGGGCGCTTGTGTTTGGCTTCCTGCCGGACGGCAACATGTGGCTCGGCACCGCGCTGATCCTGGTGGCCAGCGCCTATCTGCTGTCGCATGAGGTGCGGACGAGGCCCGGTTCAGCCGCGCAGGGTGCCTGAGACAAGCTCAGCCAGCATCACCGCATTCTGGTCGCGCGCGCCATCGTGGGCGGCGCGGCCAAACATTACCTCCAGCGAGGTGCTGGTGGTCTCCATGAGGGAGGCGGCCCCCAGAAGCTGCGTCACCACAACCAACGCGCGCGGCATGCCTGCATCCTGCCAGCGTTGCGTGGCCTGCACCGTCGCCACCAGCCCCTCGAACAGTGTATGAAGCGATGGTCCCGCCTTGGCGGTTGGCAGCGCGGCGTGATCCAGCATCGCGCGGATCAGCAGACGGGTCGGCGCCGGGTCGGCCTGCATCTGCGCCATGAAGGCGGCAAAGAACGCCTCCAGCTGGTCCTCGGGCGGACGGTCATCCTGCATCGCGTCGAACAGAAGTTGCACCATCTCCGCCGCCGTCTGCTCCACCGCCAATGCATACAGCGCGTCCTTGCTGCCGAAATGATGCAGCAGCGCCTGTTTGCTCAGGCCCAGCTCGCGCGCGATCGCCGAAACCGACGCCCCGGCATAGCCATGCGCGGCAAACAGGCGACAAGCGCTGCGGATCAACTGGAACCGGGTGGTCTGAGGGGGAGATGTGTTCATGCCGCCATTAAGGCAGGCGTCGTGCCGCCGCACAACCTACCGCGTGGTAAGGACGCGCAAGCCCAACAATAAAATCGCCCCCGGCAAAGGCACCGGGGGCGGGACAACAGGGCGCAAGCGCCCCGGGAGGGATCAGTTCACGGTCGAGGCGATTTCCTTCGGCCGCGATCCATTGGCCGAGGCGATCTCGATCCGGCGTGGTTTCAGGGCTTCGGGCACTTCACGCACCAAGTCGATGTGCAGCATTCCATCGGCGTGGCTGGCGCCTTCGACGCGCACGTGATCGGCGAGGGTAAAGCGGCGCTCGAATGCGCGGGTCGCGATGCCACGGTGAAGATAGCTGCGCACTTCGCTCTCCTCACCCTTGCGGGCGGAAACGATCAGCGCGTGCTCCTTCACCTCGACGTTCAGTTCCTCTTCCGAGAATCCGGCCACGGCGATGGAGATGCGATAGGCATCATCCGCGGTCTTTTCGATGTTGTAAGGGGGGTAGCTGGGCTGCTGGATATCCGAGCTCATGACCCGGTCCATCAGGTCGGCAATCTGGTCGAAACCAACGGTTGCGCGGTGCAGCGGAGCAAAATCAAACGTACGCATGGTTCATCCTCATCTTTGAGCGATAACTGCTATGAAGCCCTCCCAAACGGGACGGGCGGTTCTGCGCCGGGACCCAATCAGTGGCGCCCCGGACACCCTCCGATTTATGAAGGGGCTCCGCAGTTTCAAGAGGCTGCCCCCTCAGTTTGAGATGAATTTTGCGCCCATGTCACGGCGGCGGGGTTCACCCACCTGCACCCGGCTGACCCCTTGCGGCAATTGGCTGCCCACATGGGTGCCAGTCAGCTGGGCTTCCAGCAGTGCCAGCTCATCGGCCAGTGACGCGCCGAGCGAGACCGGATTGCCCTCCACCCTGGCCTTGGCCGACACCACGGAAACAATGCGCGGCCGCTCGCCATCGAAAGAGAAAACGGGCGCGCCGGAGGAGCCGAAATCCACATCGCAGGACATCACCAGTACGCCGTCCTGCCGTGCCATCACGGTGCAGACCTCCTGCAACGACGGCGCTTCGGATCGGTCCTGCGCGTAAGACACCACCCCGACCCGCGCGCCCTTGCGGGGGCGCACATCGGTTTCAAACGGGGTCACAGTGGTGTTGCGGATCGGGCGCTGCAGTTGCAGCAAGGCGATATCGTTGCGCACCCGCGTCGCCGAAAGCGTGCCATCGTAAACGTAGGAAGGATGCAGCACCGCCCGTTTGACGGAGCGATAGGCCGAGGCCCGCCCGTTGCGCCAGCCGGCCAAAAACTCGATCGAGGTCGCGTCGATCTGCTCCAACGTGTCGCGATCATAGAGACAATGCGCCGCCGTCAGCACCAGATCGGGCGCGATCAACGCCCCGGTGCAAAACCCCTCACCACGGCGATCCAGCCGTCCGACTGCCTCCCAGTCGCGGCCCGCATCTGTGGTCTCCAGGCTCTTGAGACGGCTGTCATCGGCGCGCAGATCCGGTCCGGCTTGCGCAAGGCCGGACATCGCGCAGAACAAAGCGCTTGAAATCAATTGCTTGAAAGGCAGCACAGGCACACTCCACATCCCACATGCAGCAGAGTAGCCAGCACCTGGGGCAAAATTTGGGCGCGCGGCGGCGATTCCATGCGCCCCTTTGTGATGCAGGTTGCAGCGGCTCAGCGCAAGATCGGAACCGAAGGCGCGCTGCGATCCGCCTGCAGCGCCGGCGGTTTCGGGCCACCGGTCGCCCAGTCCAAAAGCTCCACCGTATGCACGATTGGCAGTGAGGTGCCGGAGCCGATCTGCATCATGCAGCCGATGTTGCCCGCCGCGATGAGATCGGGCGATTTGGCCTCAAGCGTGCGCACCTTGCGGGCCTTCAACTGGGCCGAGATTTCGGGTTGCAGCAGGTTGTAGGTGCCGGCGGAGCCACAGCACAGATGGCTGTCGGCGGGTTCGACCACCGTAAAACCGGCACGTTTCAGCAAGGTCTTTGGGTGGGTCTTGATCTGCTGGCCGTGTTGCAGCGAACAGGCCGCGTGATAGGCGACCGTGAGCTCTTGGTCCGCGCCTTCTGGCAGGTCGAGCTGCATCAGAAGTTCTGAGATATCCATCGCAAGACCCGAGACGGTCGCGGCGTCCGCCGCCAGCGCATCGTTGCGGAACATATGACCGTAGTCCTTCACCGTGGTGCCGCAGCCGGAGGTGTTGATGACGATCGCATCCAGCCCCTTGCCCGTCTTCTCCGTCATCCAGGCGTGGATGTTCTTGGCCGCAGTCGCGTGGCTTTCGTCCTCGCGCCCCATGTGATGGGTGAGCGCGCCGCAACAGCCCGCGCCTTTTGCCACCACCACCTCACAGCCCAATCGGCGCAGCAGGCGGATGGTGGCGTCGTTGATATCGGTGTTGAGCGCCTTTTGCGCGCAGCCCGTCATCAGCGCCACGCGCTTTACCGGGTTGCCTTCGGCGGCAAAGCTCTGCGGATCATCGTTGCGACTGACCGGCGGGATCACTTTTGGCGCCATCTCCAGCATCGCCCGCAGACGGGCATCCGGCAT
The DNA here is from genome assembly GCF_046535935.1 of Tritonibacter sp. SIMBA_163. Lineage (NCBI taxonomy): Bacteria > Pseudomonadati > Pseudomonadota > Alphaproteobacteria > Rhodobacterales > Paracoccaceae > Tritonibacter > Tritonibacter sp. SIMBA_163. The sequence goes on along the minus strand of NZ_JAWJBP010000003.1, from coordinate 25,609 downwards.
GAGCCCCTTGAAGGGGCGCGCCAGTTTCGCCCCCAGCAAGGCCAGCCGGAAGCGCCCCGGATAAGGCAGGATGCGCGCGAGTACCCAGCGCAGCGCACGGTCACTGAAAGGTCGCTTGTAGTGTTTGTCGATATACGCGCGCGCATGATCCACCAGATGCATGTAATGCACACCAGACGGGCAAGTGGTCATGCAGGCCAGACAGGACAGGCAGCGGTCGATGTGCCTGACCGTCTTTTCATCCGGAACCCGCTCGTTTTCCAGCATGTCCTTGATCAGGTAGATGCGCCCGCGCGGGCTGTCCAACTCATCGCCCAGCACCTGGTAGGTCGGACAGGTGGCGGTGCAGAACCCGCAATGCACGCAGGAGCGCAGGATTTCATTGGCACGTTGAGTGCCCGGATCGCGGAGCTGGTCTTCGGTGAACGTGGTTTGCATCTTGTTATCCCATCAGCCCCTGATTGAGGATCCCTTTTGGATCAAACTGCGCCCTGAGCCCGGCAGAGATCGCGGCCAGTGGCGCAGGCTCGGGGTGAAAGCGCGGCAGGCTCGCGCGCTCTCCAGCCCGCACCAGCGTGGCATGGCCGGGCACCGTCATCATGGACCGCACATCGCGGCCCGCAGGCATCAGCGCCCAGATCAACCCGCCGCCCCAGTCACACAGGGTGCGGGTTGCGCCCAGCGCCGGGATCAGATCCACCGCATCAGTGGGTTTGACCGAGATCCGCCAGACATCGCCCGCCGCATCGGCAAAGGGTCTGACATCGCGAATATCCCGCCACAGCGCCGCGCTGTCGGGGAGCGTTTCGACCGCGCCCAATGTCCCCAGCGTGCGGGCCAGCCCCCCGGCGCGATAGGCGACTGAGGCCTCAAACCCCTGCAGCCGCACATATGCGGTCTGCACCTCGGGGTCATAGGCAGCCCCTGTGACGTCAAAGGGCGATCCGAGCGCCGCAGACATCGACTTGATACCTTTCGCAAGGTCCACATCGCGCAGGGCAAGCGTCGCAGTCACCTCTGGCACCGGCAGCACCTTCAGAGACACCTCGGTCAGCACCCCCAGCGTGCCATGCGCCCCCGCCATCAACTTCACCAGATCATAGCCGGTGACGTTCTTCATCACCCGACCACCATTGGACAGGACTGCCCCCTGCCCGTCGACAAACCGCACCCCCAGCAGGAAATCCCGCGCGGCCCCGGCCTGAATGCGCCGAGGACCAGAGATATTGGCCGCAAAAACACCACCCACCGTTGGTTCGCCCGACGTGCCCATCAGGGCACGATGGTCCATCGGCTCAAACGCCAGTTGCTGGCCCTCAGTGGCCAACAGCGCCTCGACCTCCGCAACCGGCGTCCCCGCCTGCACCACCAGCGTCAGGGCCTCCGGCTCGTAGAGCGTCACCCCGGACAAGCCGCGCGTGCTCAGCACCGCGCCATCTTCATGAATCCCCCGGGTGCCGCCACCCTGAATGCACAGAGGCCCAGTCGCGCCTCCAATGATCTCGGCCAGTTCAGCCTCGCTCTGCGGTGTCATCATTTCATCTTTTTCCAAATATCCTTGGGGGTCTGGGGGCAAAGCCCCCAGCTCGGAGATGAGGGACGCCTCACTCCGTGGCCAGATCAACACTTCGACGCCCGGCCGTCGTTGACAGCGGGAACACCTTCGCCGGGTTGAGCAGCCACTTGGGATCGAACACGTCCTTGACCCAAAGCTGCGCCTCGATGTCCGCGGCCTCATACTGATGCAGCATCAGGTCGCGTTTCTCGATGCCCACGCCATGTTCGCCGGTCAGGCATCCGCCCACCTCGACGCAGAGCTTCAGGATCTCGGCCCCAAGCGCCTCGCACAGCTCCAGATCGCCGGGTTTGTTGGCGTCAAACAGGATGAGCGGGTGCATATTGCCATCCCCCGCATGAAAGACGTTCGCAACTTTCAGGCCAAATTCCGCGCTCATCTCTTCGATCCGGCGCAGCACCAGCGGCAGGGAGGACACCGGGATGGTCCCGTCGAGGCACATGTAGTCGTTGATCTGTCCCATGGCGCCAAAGGCGGATTTGCGTCCCAGCCAGATCCGCGCGGCCTCATCGGCATCACCTGCCTCGCGCAGCTCCACCGGATTGTGGCGGCGAGCAATCTCGGTGATCAATCCCAGCTGATGGGTAATCTCGGCCTCGGAGCCTTCGACCTCCACAATCAAAAGCGCCTCGCACATCGGATAGCCCGCCTTGGCAAAGGCCTCGCAGGCCTCAATGCAGGGACGGTCCATGAACTCAATGGCGACGGGCAGGACACCGGCCTTGATGATGTCGGAGACACAGGCGCCCGCCACCTCGTTGCTGTCAAAGGCGATCAAAACGGGGCGCGCGCCTTCGGGTTTGCGCAGGATGCGCAGGGTGGCCTCGGTCACCACACCCAACTGTCCCTCGCTGCCGCAGATCACGCCAAGAAGATCCAGCCCCCCCGCATCCAGATGCGCACCGCCGATCTCCACCACGGTGCCGTCCATCATCACCAGTGTGACGCCCAGCAGGTTGTTGGTGGTGACGCCATATTTCAGACAATGCGCCCCGCCGGAGTTCATGGCGATATTGCCGGCAATCGCACAGGCCAGCTGCGACGAGGGGTCAGGCGCATAGAAGAAATCCTCTTCCTCCACCGCGCCGGAGACGCTGAGGTTGGTCCGGCCGCTCTGCACCCGGATGATGCGGTTGTCGTAGTCGGTCTCCAGCACCTCGTTCATCCGGGCCACCCCGAGGATCACGCAATCGGCCGTTGGCAGCGCGCCACCGGCCAGCGACGTGCCCGCGCCGCGCGGCACCACCGGCACCCCCATCGCGTGACAGATGCGCAAGACTTCCGCGACCTCTTGTGTGGAGCGCGGCAGTACCGCCAGCATCGGCGGGCATTTGTAGGCCGTCAGCGCGTCACACTCATACGCACGGGTCTCCGCCACATCCGAGATGATGGCATCGGCGGGCAGCACGCGCTGCAACTGGCGCAAAAGCTCGTCCTTGCGGGCCAGGATGGCGGCATTGGGGGATGGCATCTCCATGCGGGCTCTCCTCTTTGGTAATATAATATTACCAATTTTTGACCGCTGGCAAGGACGAACTGACTGGGCTAGGGTCTCAGCATGATATGGTTAGACCGCCTCGAGTTGTTTTCAACGTGGGATTTCATAGCCCTGACCTGTTTTGCGGCAGGTTGGTTCTGGATTGGCTGGCGGATCGAAAACCCCAATCCCAAGCGGCCATCTGTCTCTGCTCTCATGGCGGACTTCCGACGCGAGTGGATGAAAGAGATGGTCACCCGCTCGCCACGGATATTTGATTCTCAGGTGATTTCGTCGCTGAGACAGGCCACCGCATTCTTTGCCTCCGCGACGATGCTGGCTCTCGGCGCCGGGCTTGCTTTGATTGGCAACACCGAACAGCTCGCGGGTGTGGCGCAGGATCTGGCGCTGGAGCAAACGCCGGTGTTTGTCTGGGAGATCAAAATCATTCTGGTACTGGCCAGCCTGACAAATGCCTTCCTCGCCTTTGTCTGGTCACACCGCCTGTTTGGATATTGCTCCGTGTTGATGGCAGCGGTGCCAAACGAAGCCAGCGACCCGCGTGCCTATCCGCGCTCGCGGCAGGCTGCCGAGATCAATATTACCGCCGCGCGCAGCTTCAATCGCGGATTGCGCGCGACGTATTTCTCGCTGGCTGCCCTGGCCTGGCTGGTTGGAGCAGAGGCACTCATAATCGCCACCATCGTCACGCTCGGCGTGCTCTACCGGCGGGAGTTCATCTCGCGCTCTCGACGCATCCTGATGCAGTCAGAGCCCAAGACCGTCGCCCCCACCAAATTGTGACGACAGCCACCGGAAACTCCGGCTAAGCTTGCTGCATGTTGAGATATGCCCTGATCCCGCTGTTGTGCCTGATCGTGCCGCAGGCTGCATTCGCAGATGACCCCGTCATCGAAGACGTTACCGCCCGCCAGAACGGTGGCAGCTGGAGCTTCTCCGTCACCCTGTCGCATCCCGACAGCGGCTGGGACCATTATGCCGATGGCTGGCGGGTGCTGGACATGGACGGCAACGAGCTGGGTCTTCGGGTCCTGGCGCATCCTCATGTTGATGAGCAGCCCTTCACCCGCGCCCTGAGCGGCGTCGCCCTTCCGGACGGCACCATGCAGGTGCAGATCCAGGCCCGTTGCAATCTGGATGGCTGGGCCGCGGAGGCGGTGGTATTCGATCTGCCTTGAACAGAAGCAGTCGGGTTCCAGCGGTTTAGACCCGGTGATACGGGCTTCCGGAGAGAATGGTGGCCGCGCGATAGATCTGTTCGGCCAGCATCAGCCGCACCATCATATGCGGCCAGACCATCTTGCCGAAGGACAGCGCAAAATCCGCCTCTGCCCGCAGACTGGGGTCGATGCCGTCCGCACCGCCAATGATCAGCGCCAGATCCTGCCGTCCCATGTCGCGCCAGCCCGCCAGTCGGTCGGCAAAATCAGGCGAGGAGATCACCTTGCCGCGCTCGTCCAGCGTGCAGATCAGCGCCCCCTTGGGTAGAGCCTTGCGCAGCAGGTCCGCCTCGGCGCCCATGCCGGCGTTCTTCTTGTCCTCGACCTCGATCACCCGCGCAGGGCCAAGGCCCAATGCCCGCCCGCTGCGGTCAAAGCGCTGCAGGTAGTCTTCGATCAGCGTCTTTTCCGGCCCAGCGCGCAAACGCCCGACCGCGCAGATGTGCACGCGCATGCAGATATGTCCTGACGTTGGAAAACTGGAAAGGCAGGATGCCGGGGCTTTAGGCTATCGGAATACCGGGCTTTGCCCAACCTGCCCCGCGAACAGGGGCAGTTGCGGCAAAACCGGCAACCAAAAGCCCGATAGGGGTCAGGCAATGCCCGACCCGCAACGGGCCTCGGTGTCGACCGTCTTAACTGGCGACTGCACCTGCGGGCAGCCACATCTTCTCGATCTGGTAGAACTCGCGCACTTCCGGACGGAAGATATGCACGATCACATCACCGGTATCGATCAGAACCCAGTCACCAGTATCCTTGCCCTCGACCTTGCAGCCAATGCCGAATTCATGCTTCAGCTTGTCTGCCAGCTTTGCCGACATGGAGGCGACCTGACGCGTTGATCGGCCAGAGGCCACGATCATATAATCGCCAATTGACGTCTTGCCGCGAAGATCAATCTTCGTGACATCTTCGGCCTTGTCTTCATCAAGCGAGGAAAGGATGCGTTCCAGCAGATCTTCGCTGGAATATTGCGGTGCGGACGCGGCCATCACGGCTGCTCCGGACGGGGCGGCAACTGCCGCCTGAGGTTGGGGTGCCAGGACATTGTCCTCCTTGCTGCGCGCCGACAGACCCCCGGCGCTGGGGTCCCTTTAAATGTAGCAACTGTGCAGCGGCTTTTCAATCAAGCTTCGCCGCATCGCCGCGCGACTGTGACTCTGCGCCCGTCGCGCCCATATCTTCGGGGGGTGCTTCGTCCATTTGCACCGGCAAACGATCATTGAGCAGACGCAGTTCGCGCTGCGGGAAGGGGATCGAAATGTCTTCGGCCTTGAATGCATCCCAGAGCGCCAGAAACACATTGCCACGAATGTTGGTCAGCCCCCCTGTCGGATCGGTAATCCAGAACCGCAGGACATAATCCACGCTGCTATCGCCGAAGCCGACGATATGGCACACAGGCTTCATCCCGTCGCGTGCCAGCACCCGGTCAACGGTCATTGTGGCAGCAATCGCCACCTTGCGGACCAGATGCGGATCATCGTCATAGCTGGTGCCGAAATTGATATCGAGCCGCACGAAGCGGTTTGAATGTGACCAGTTCACCACCTGCGAGGTAATCAGATCCTCGTTAGGAATCAGGTATTCCTTGCCATCACGGGTCACGACCGACACGTAACGAGCGCCCAACGAGTTGATCCAGCCGAAGGTTTCCCCCAGCGAGATCACATCGCCCGGCTTGATGGAGCGATCCATCAGGATGATGATCCCGGACACGAGGTTGGAGACCACTTTCTGCAGGCCAAACCCAATGCCGACACCAACCGCACCGGACAGAACCGCAAGCCCCGTCAGGTCAAAACCGATGGAGCGGATCACGATGACAAAGGCGACCCCGTACAGCAGGACCTGCACGGCCTTCCCTGCCAGAACCTGCATCGACGGAGAGATGTCATCATTGCCGCGCAACCCACGCTCCGCCAAACCAGAGCCCATGCGCGCCATCATCAGCATCACAGTCGCCAACACGATCGCCTTCAGCACAACAAGCAGAGACAGATGCACGGAGCCCAGCTCGAACGCGATGGAATCGAGCACCTGCGCCGCGTCGTCCACAAGATTGAAGACAGCCAAAGTTGCGTAGATCCAAAGCAGCCAGGTGGCGAGCCTGCGCAAGGTTGGGTTGGCAATAAAACGCGAGACCAAGGCAATGACCAACCAGGCGGCCGCAAGTTTCGCCGCGGCTCCGATCAGGTAACTGCGCGATGGCCAGGTTACCTCTCGCATCACGGTGTAGACACCCCAGGACATGACCGTGAAATAGATCAACGACAATCGCCGCAGAACCTGAACCAGCAGCCGCAAACGCCACTTCGGCCAGCCTTCCCGTGACCGCGCCCAGCTTTCCCAACGGGCATGGGTCACGCCACGCAGCAGCATCGCGGCAACAATGAGCCCCAGAACAATCAGCACCTGATTCTGGCGCCACCCCGGAGTCACCGCCAATTCCCAGTATGCCTGCGCCTGCGCGATCAGATATTGCAGCGTGCCTTGAATCGCCTCGGGCAGTACGTCTTGGTCCATTCCGACCCTCCTTCCCGGCCAGCATGTCCCGCGCGCGCGGCTTGATGCAAGGAAAAGCACCCCGCCACGTCCCGCGTGCATGCGAACGAATCTTGATTGTCGGAAGGTGCGTCTATATTCAACTCACCATGACTCACGTATTGGCTCAGACAATTGCCCTTCAGGACCGCGCGCGCTTGCGCGAACGGTTCTTCGGTGCCGCCCGCACGGTTCTCGCGCGCCTATAAGGCTGCGTTGCCAGACCAGTTACGCCAGCACATTTACCGAACATACGGGAGAGGACCTCATGTCCCCCAAAACACTCTATGACAAGATCTGGGATGCGCATGTGGCGCATGAAGCCGAGGACGGCACCAGCCTGCTCTATATCGACCGCCATCTGGTGCACGAAGTGACCAGCCCGCAGGCCTTTGAGGGTCTGCGCCTGGCGGGCCGCAAGGTGCACGCGCCTGACAAGACCATCGCGGTGCCGGACCACAACGTCCCCACCACCGCCGGGCGCGACAATCCCGATCAGATGCCCGAAGACAGCCGCATCCAAGTCGCGGCGCTGGACACCAACGCCCGCGAATTCGGCGTGCATTACTACCCGGTCAGCGACATCCGTCAGGGCATCGTGCATATCGTCGGCCCTGAGCAGGGCTGGACTCTTCCGGGCATGACCGTGGTCTGCGGCGACAGCCACACCGCGACCCATGGCGCATTCGGCGCGCTGGCGCATGGCATCGGCACCTCCGAGGTGGAGCACGTGCTGGCCACCCAGACGCTGATCCAGAAGAAATCCAAGAACATGAAGGTCGAGATCACCGGCACCCTCAGCCCCGGCGTGACCGCCAAGGACATCGTTCTGACCATCATCGGCGAGACCGGCACCGGTGGCGGCACTGGCTATGTGATCGAATATTGTGGCGACGCGATCCGCGAACTGTCGATGGAAGGTCGCATGACCATCTGCAACATGGCTATCGAGGGCGGCGCACGCGCCGGTCTGATTGCCCCGGACGAGACCACGTTCAACTACGTCAAGGGCCGCCCACACGCGCCGAAGGGCGCCCAGTGGGAAGCCGCTCTCGCCTGGTGGAAGACGCTCTATTCCGACGATGACGCCCATTTCGACAAGGTGCTGACCATCCGCGGCGAAGACATCGCGCCAACCGTCACCTGGGGCACCTCGCCCGAGGATGCGCTGCCGATCACCGCAAATGTGCCCGCACCCGAAGATTTTGCCGGTGGCAAGGTCGAGGCCGCAAAACGCGCGCTGGACTACATGGGCCTGACCCCGGGCATGAAGTTGACCGATATCGAGATCGACACGGTCTTCATCGGCTCCTGCACCAATGGCCGCATCGAGGATCTCCGTGCCGCGGCCGATGTGCTGAAGGGCAAGAAGGTCAAGGACGGCATGCGCGCCATGGTGGTTCCGGGCTCCGGTCTCGTCCGCGCCCAGGCCGAGGAAGAAGGCCTTGCCGAGATCTTTACCGAAGCCGGCTTTGAGTGGCGTCTGGCAGGCTGCTCCATGTGCCTGGCGATGAACCCGGACCAGCTGAGCGAAGGCGAACGCTGCGCCTCCACATCCAACCGCAACTTCGAGGGCCGTCAGGGCTACAAGGGCCGCACCCATCTGGTGTCCCCTGCCATGGCCGCAGCCGCTGCTGTCACCGGCAAGCTGACCGACATCCGCGAGCTCTGAAGGACAACACAAATGAACAAGTTCGAAACCTTCACCGGGATTGCGGCGCCGATGCCGCTGGTCAACATCGACACCGATATGATCATCCCCAAGCAGTTCCTGAAGACCATCAAACGCTCCGGCCTTGGCGTGCACGCCTTTGACGAGATGCGCTACGACCGGCAGGGCAACGAAAACCCAGAGTTCGTACTGAACCTACCCAAGTACCGCGAAACCTCGATCCTGGTGGCAGGCGACAACTTCGGTTGCGGCTCCTCGCGCGAGCACGCGCCCTGGGCACTGGCAGATTTCGGCATCAAGGTGGTGGTCTCCACCTCCTTTGCCGACATCTTCTTCAACAACTGCTTCAAGAACGGCATGCTGCCCATCGTGCTGCCGCAGGAGCAGGTCGACCTGCTGATGTCGGACTCTGAGCGCGGCGAAAACGCCCGCATGACCGTCGACCTCGACGCGCAGGAGATCACCACCTCCGATGGCGACGTGATCAAGTTCGACGTCGACCCCTTCCGCAAGCATTGCCTGCTGAACGGTCTCGACGACATCGGCCTGACGCTGGAAAAGGCGGATTCGATCCAGTCTTTTGAGGCCAAGGCCGCGCAGGAACGTCCCTGGGTCTGATTGCCGGAGCAGCATCAACATGTTCAAAGGTCGCCTTCGGGCGGCCTTTTTTTGACTTTCACGAGCGCGGCGCCGAGACCCGGTGCACATTTCCGCCCAATTGCCTAACACGCGACCTTGCGCATTTTTTACGCTCCATGCGAGCAGGCGCCCGCCCCCTGCGCGCCGATAAGTCGATGATTTGACGAATTAAGATTGATGCATGTCAGCACCACTTGAGTGCCGGTCATTCAAATTTGATGCATTTCCTTAACCCTGCGCTTGAGAAAACAGGCGACGCCGTGCAGGATTGGGGCAAAAATGAGGCAGAGCAGCCTGGCAGGTTCCGGGGTGCTTCATACCGGGTCATTCCACCAAAAAACCGGAAGACCCCAGGGTGAAGGGAACGAACAGTGCTTGCACGCATGACAAGCGCGGCAATTCGCGGATTATTGGTGGCGCTTCTCGTGGCGTTGCCGTCGTTGCTGTTGCCGGTCACAGCGACGCAATCTCCGGAAATCGTGGCGTTCATGGCCCTGCTGGCTGGTGGCCTGATTTTTGCCGAGTACTCTTCACACAGCCCCAGCATTGTAGAGTTCCGCGATGCGCCTCCACTGAACCGCAGCCGCTTTGTCTTCGCAGCGCTCTGCATGATCCTGTTGAGCATTCTGGCTGGCCATCCGTTCCAGCCCACCGGCTTTAGCGCCCTGGTACACAAGCTTGCATTCACGGTCGGCGACGCTCTGGATTTCGCCTATTCGCCTGTGCAGCTGACCCGGTTGATGATGCCCTCTGACGTGCCGCAATATACGGTAGATCTGGTGCGGGCCGCGGCTGGGCTTGCGCATCTGATCTCTCTGCTTTGCGTTGCCTATTTCGCGATCGTGATCCGCTTGCTGAACTGGCCACTGTCCAGCGGCGCCTTTAACGTTTGGGTCAATCTGCCGCTGTTTGACCCCACCACCGGCGGCGATGTGGTCACACGATTGCAACGTGATGCAAAGCTACACATCATAGGCGGGGTGCTCCTGCCCTTCCTGCTTCCGGCGCTCATTCAGATGGGGGCAAGCGTGTTTGACCCCGCCCTCCTTGGCAATCCGCAACTGCTGATCTGGTGCGTGACCGGCTGGGCCATGATCCCGGCCAGCATGATAACACGCGGCATGGCCCGCCTGCGCGTGGCAGATCTGATCGAGCAGAAGCGCAGATCCTTTGATCACGACAAGAACCTACAAGCCGTATGAAATGGTCGGCAGCCCTCCTGCTGCTGCTTCTGCTCTCGGGGCTACCCGGAACTCTCACCGCCGAGACCATCCGCCTTGCCACCTTCAATACAGACCTGAGCCGAAAGGGGCCGGGGCTGCTGCTGCGGGATCTGCAACGCGACAATGCACAGATTGATGCGGTCATCGACACGATCCGCAGGGCAGACGCCGACATACTGGCCCTGCAGAGCATCGACTGGGACTATGACACCGCGGCGCTTGCGGCCCTGCAACTCCGGCTGGCCGAGGCTGGCCAGCACTACCCATATCGCTTTGCACCAAAACCCAATGCGGGGATCGCCTCTGGCCAAGACCTCGACGGTGACGGTCGCCTGGGCGAGCCGGAAGATGCCTGGGGCTGGGGACGCTTCACCGGGCAAAGCGGCATCGCGCTGCTGTCGAAGTACCCGATCACGACTGAACAGGCGATCGACCTCACAGGGCTGCTGTGGCACGAGGTGCCCGATCATCGCATGCCGGTGACCAAAGACGGGCTGCCCTACCCTGATGCGGAAACGGCAACGATGTTGCGCCTTTCATCAACAAGCCACTGGGCCGTGCCTGTCATGCTGCCTGATGACATGCCTCTCTGGGTCATGAGCTTTCACGCCGCACCACCGGTCTTTGATGGGCCAGAGGACCGCAACGGCCGACGCAACGCCGATGAGCTTCTGATCTGGCTGCACCTGTTGGATGGCACCTTGGGCGCCCGTCTCACCCCGCCCTTTGTTCTGCTGGGCGATGCCAACAACGACCCGGCGCGCGGCGAGGGGCACAAGGACGCCCTGTCCCGCCTCCTGACCGATCCGCGCCTACAGGACACGCTTCCCACCGATGAAAACGGCTTGCAGCACACCGTCACCTGGGACAGCACCGGCCCGATGCGGGTGGATTATGCGCTGCCGTCGGCAGAGCTTCAGGTGGCCGCGTCTGGCATCATACACGGCAAAGGCAGTCGCCACGGGTTGGTCTGGATCGACATCCGCCGCTGATCCACCCTGATACCCAGCATAATTGCGCCCGGATTATTGACCCGGCGACAGCAGCCCGCTACGCCCTTTGGCGATACGTCAAAGGAGTTTTGAGATGTCCAACCCATCGATTCTGATTTTGCCTGGTGACGGGATCGGCCCCGAGGTCATGGCCGAGGTCAAGAAAGTCATCACCTGGTATGGCGCAAAGCGCGACCTTCAGTTCGATGTGAGCGACGATCTGGTCGGCGGCGCGGCCTATGACGCCCACGGCACCCCGCTGCATGACGACACCATGGCCAAGGCTCAAGAAGTCGACGCTGTCCTGCTGGGTGCCGTCGGTGGCCCGAAATACGACGCGCTCGATTTTTCGGTGAAACCCGAACGCGGCCTGCTGCGCCTGCGCAAGGAAATGGATCTGTTTTCCAACCTGCGCCCGGCCCAGTGTTTTGACGCGCTGGCGGATTTCTCCTCGCTGAAAAAGGACGTGGTCGCCGGCCTCGACATCATGATCGTGCGCGAGCTGACTTCCGGCATCTACTTCGGAGAGCCGCGCGGCATCATCGAGGAAGGCAACGAACGCGTCGGCATCAACACCCAGCGCTACACCGAGAGCGAGATCGACCGTGTGGCGCGCTCCGCGTTTGAACTGGCGATGCGTCGCGGCAAGAAACTGTGCTCGATGGAAAAAGCCAACGTGATGGAGTCCGGCATCCTGTGGCGCGAAGTCGTCACCGAGGTGGCCAAGGACTACCCTGAGGTCGAGCTGTCGCATATGTATGCCGACGCCGGCGCCATGCAGCTCTGCCGCTGGCCCAAGCAGTTCGACGTGATCGTCACCGACAACCTGTTCGGCGACCTGTTGTCCGACGCCGCCGCAATGCTGACCGGCTCGCTTGGCATGCTGCCCTCCGCCTCGCTTGGCGCACCGATGGGGAATGGCCGCCCGAAGGCACTGTATGAACCCGTACACGGCTCCGCACCGGACATTGCCGGTCAGGGCAAGGCCAACCCCATCGCCTGCGTGCTGTCGTTTGCGATGGCGCTGCGCTACAGCTTTGATCTGGGCGAAGAGGCTGACCGCCTGGAGAAAGCCGTCGAGAAAGTTCTCGCCGATGGCGTGCGCACCGCGGACCTTCTGGGCGAAGAGGGCGTGACCCCGGTCACCACCTCGGAAATGGGCGATGCAATTCTGAGCGCCCTCGACGCAAGCCTCTGATTAACTTGCTATTTTACTTCTTCAGGCCGGGATCATTCCCGGCCTGATGCATTTTCAGACGTTCACAAAACCCGGTCGGCCCCGTGCAAGCCCCTTGCAAGATGCCCCTCCTCGGCGTTAGCGCTATAGGAATGGCGCTTTGACGCCGCTTTCAGCCATCTCGGTGACAGAATGAATATTAAAGCAGCTATCTTGGCCCTGCTGGCCTACGTGATTTTCTCCACTCACGACGTGATCGTAAAATACGTCAGCGCTGAAATATCTGCCTTTCAGATTGTCTTCTTCTCGAGCCTTCTGTCTTTTCCTCTGCTGACCATGATGATGGTCCGCGACGCCACCCCTGGCACCTTGCGCCCAAAGCACCCAGGCTGGATTGCGCTGCGGTCGCTATCGATGTCAGTGGTGCCTGCCGCAGCCTTTTACGCGTTCTCGGTGCTGCCCTTGGCACAAACCTATGCATTGCTGTTCGCGACCCCATTGCTCATCACCATTCTCTCCATTCCCATCCTGGGCGAAAAGGTCGGTCTGCCACGCATGGCAGCCGTCGTTGTGGGGTTTGCTGGCGTTATGGTCGTATTGCGCCCCGGAGAAACGGAACTTGGCTTCGGACATGCCGCCGCATTGCTGGCGGCATTTGGCAACGCCTTTCAGTCAGTGATCCTGCGCAAACTGAGCAACGTGGAACGACGTGTGGTGCTGATGCTTTTCCCCATGCTGACGACAGTGGTCATCATGGGGCTGACATTGCCATTTGTATATGTCCCGCTCAGCGGTGCTGAGTTGGCTGGGCTTGCCGTCATTTCTGTTTTTGGATTTTGCGCGACGCTCTTGCTGGTCTACGCGTATTCCTTTGGCGAAGCGGCCGTTGTTGCTCCGATGCAGTATTCACAGATCATCTGGGCGACGATCTTTGGCGTCATGCTCTTTGACGAGAACATGGATCTTCTTACCTTGGTTGGTGCTGGTATCATCATTGCAAGCGGCGTTTTCATTGTCCTGCGCGAGGCCCGTGGCGGACGGTCTTCCAACACACCGGTTTTGCAAACGCGCAGCCGCGCGGTCCTGAGCAGCGGTCTCAATGTTTCATTTTTCATGAAGCGAACATCTGGCGACAATACGCCCGAATAGGGCTTGCAAAAGCCCGGGACCAAGTATAATCCACGCGCCACGGTCGGAGCGTAGCTCAGCCTGGTAGAGCACTGTCTTCGGGAGGCAGGGGCCGGAGGTTCGAATCCTCTCGCTCCGACCAATAAAACAAGGCGCCTTCGGGCGCCTTTGTTGTTTTTCACACAATGCTCTGAGGTTCGTCGAACCTAAGGCTAGTCAAACTTCAAAGCGTCTGCTGCTGCCTGCAAGTGTTCCGGGCTGTATCCAGCATAGACTGATGCTGTGATCCGCGCATCCGAGCATCCCAGAAATTGCGCGGCCATCGCAGCCTGTCGCGGGGTCACATGTCGTACTCCGAACGTTTCGTCTCATACCAAGATAAAGTCTGCGCCTCATCAAATCAGGTCATCCGATGAGTGAACGGCATTTTTGCGTGCAGCTGGTTGCTTAACCGTTCGAACCCTCCAGCTTCGGTATGCAGATGAAGCTGAATTTCAGGCAAGCACTTTGACAAGCTCACTCCATTGGGACCGGGCGATTGCATCCGACCCTGCGATTGCCCAATAGCTTTCGTGATGATCCATCGTTTCGTCGCTTAGCCGGACGAGCCGCCCCTCCCGAATGTCCCTTTCACAAAGTGGCAATGATGCAAGAATAACTCCCATACCGGCTCGTGCGGCACCAAGGGCAGACAGGAATGTGTCGAACCGCAGATGCGGCACCGGAGTTGTTGCAATACCAAAGCGCGTGGCCCAGCTGTTCCAGCCTGGGCGTGACCCAGAACAGGCGATACGGGGCCAGTCCGTCCAATGGCCCTCGCGCCCCGCCAATTCAGGCGAGGCGAGCGGGGCTATCTTCTCCGAGAACAATTTCAACTTGTGATCATGCGGCCAGTCGCCCGCGCCGTACCTAATGCGGATGACATCGTCGACATCCGCTTCATGAGCCCCCAGCACCATGGTTTGGATGCTCAATTGCCCCTCAGCAATACGGCCCAACCTCTCAAGACGTGGCAGAAGCCACAGCTCAATGATCGATTGGCTCGCCGAGATGGCCATCTGCCCGCGCCCCGAGCCAAACAATGCTTCTGAACTATCGCGCAGAGTTGTGAGCGCCAATCGCACATGGGGTAACCAGGCCTCGCCATCCACCGTCAGTTCGATGGCGCGTGCGCGCCTGAAGAACAGGCTGGTGCCAAGTTGCTTTTCAAGCTGACCAATTCGCTGACTGATGGCGGATTGGGTTAATCCGGTTTCAGCCGCCGCCGCCGTAAAGCTGCCGCAGCGGGCAGCCGCTTCGAATGCACGTATCCACTCCAGCGGGGGTGTTTTGAAAGGGCTAACTGACATTAGGAGATCGCCGCCTCAGGGCTATTATTGTTAATTTGATCTTATGCCATGCAGACGCGATGGTGTCGCCATAAATACGCCATCACAAGGACAGCCCCATAATGTCAGTCACTGTCGCCTCAGCGGGCACTCACCTAACACTCACCTCTGGCCAGTCTGAAAAACGTTTTCATGCGATCTGGCTGCGCGATAACGCAAGTGACGCTGAGACGCGCGCCGCCGCCAATGGCCAGCGTCTGATTTCGCTGCGGGACATTCCCGCGGATACCACCATTCGCTCTGCCGACCTGCAGGGCCAGACCCTAATGGTCACGTTTACCCCCGAAAACAAAGAGGTCGCTTACGACCTTGGCTGGCTCGATGCCCATGCCTATGACGTCGAACAAAGTCATGAGCGCGGATGGACGCCCCCCACAACTGAAACATGGGATTCAGGCTTGATGGGGAATGTTCCCACTGGGGATTTTGAACAGTTGTCTCAGAACGATGCCGCGCTGCGCGACTGGCTGGGCCTAGTGAGCAGGTTTGGGTTTGGCAAAGTGGTGAATGGCCCGGCGAAAGACGGCGCCCTGTTCGATTTGGTCGCTTTGTTCGGATTTGTGCGGGAAACCAATTACGGACGGCACTTTGAGGTTCGCACTGAAGTCAATCCAACCAACCTCGCCTTTACCGGGCTTGGGTTGCAAGCGCATACAGACAACCCCTACCGTGATCCAGTTCCCACGGTGCAGGTGCTTTATTGTCTCGAAAGCTCGGCTGCGGGCGGAGAGAACATGGTGGTGGATGGCTTTGCCGCCGCACAGCGCCTGCGGGATGAAAACGAGGCATATTTCAACGTGCTGGCAGATCACTGCGCCCGTTTCGAGTATGCCGGTGAAGCAGGCGTTTGCCTGACATCACGCCGTCCAATGATCGAACTTGCCCCCGATGGAGAGATGATCGGAGTGCGGTTCAACAACCGGTCCCTTGCTGCCGTAACAGATGTCCCCTTTGAGAAGATGGACACCTACTACGCAGCATATCGCCGCCTTGGCGAAATCATCGACGACACCGCGATGGAAGTCACCTTCCGCCTGAACCCCGGTGAGGCATTCATTGTCGACAACACCCGGGTTCTCCATGCCCGCAAGGGCTATTCCGGCGAGGGTACGCGCTGGCTGCAGGGGTGTTACGCAGACAAGGACGGGCTGAGGTCCACCTATGACGCACTGTGCCGCAAACCCGATCTGGAGGCCGCAGAATGAAGCCGGACATCAACAACCTGAGCCGTGACACCATCGTGGAATTCATCGGGTCCATTTTTGATCGGCGCGGGGATGAAGAGTATCTGGGCGAACCGGTGAACATGGGGCAGCACATGTTGCAGGGGGCAACGATTGCCGAACAGAACGACCAGCCCGAGGAGATCATCGTCGGTGCGCTGCTGCATGACATTGGGCATTTCACCAGTGAATTCGGGACATTCACCATGGATGACACCGAAGACCGCCACCACGAAGACGCGGGCGCAGAGGTACTGGAGCGATTTTTCCCCAGCGTGATTACAGATTGCGTACGCTATCATGTCGCCGCCAAACGATACCTTTGTACGACACGGCCTGAGTATTTCCGCCGCCTGTCAGATGCCTCCGTTCATTCGCTCAACCTTCAGGGCGGCCCGATGGATGCCAAAGAAGTCGCTGTATTCGAGCAGAATGAGAATTTGGAGCAGATCATTGCCGTCCGCTATCTAGATGACGCAGGAAAGCGACCGGATATGGTAACACCAGATTTTTGGCATTTTGCGCCTATGGTTCAGCGAATGGTCGACAGGCATTGCACGACCCAGACTTAGTCGGGCCAGCCTGAAACTCTTGTACGCTAAATAAATTCATGTGGTACCAGAGCGTCTCAGAAATTTTGAATTGCGGCCAACGGAATAGTTTGGCCGCATTCGGCTGCCGACAGTCATAGCTGTAAAGCCTCTTTTGAGAGCTGCCAGCTTGTAACACTTTGACCCACATTAAGTTGCAGCTGAAACGGTGGGTAGGTTACGCCATCAACAAAGCTCATCAACGACGCGAAACGCAACTCGGGTCATGACCATCAGCCTCCGAACACGACGGCATCGGGAATCTCATAGCGCTCCTCATCCAGCTCGATCACGGTGAGGTCTCCACGACGTTCAACCTCGATCCCGCCAACCGCTGGGATACCTTCGCGGAACGCCAGTTGCCGCCCGCTGCCTCCGGGCCAGAAAATCGTGATGTCGGCGTCGCCTCCGCCCATCCGCGTGACGCCGAAATCGCACTGGAACGTGGGCTGGCCGTAGCGCAAAGAGCAGGGAAGTCGGCCGGTGGCGTCATAGTTCGGCTCTGGGGCGGGGATCGCATCCGGGCCCATGCCCTCGCGCAGGTACCGCGCGGCGGCCCAGCCCGCGCTGCCGTCGGGAAGTTCCACCTGACACCAATCGCTGCGGCAGCCGAGGTTGCGCAGCACGGTGCCATTTTCAACCGCGCCCAGATGGGATGCCGTGGCCGAAGGCGCAGTGCGAATGTGCAGCCGGGTGGTGATATCCGTGACCTCCAGCCAGTCCGGCCCGTGCCCGGCACCCTCCGCCGCTACGGGCGCGAGGGGCAAGGCAATCATCGCAATCAATGCGAGGGTCGGACACAGGGCTGAACGGGGCATGACGAAGGTCTCCGGTGGCGAGGGCTAGGGACTACCGTAGCGGAGCGCGCCGGTCTGGCAACGGGGTGGCACGGGCGATGGCGGAGGCCCGCCGGTGACATCCGGCGGTCGCAACGAGTTCAACCGGAACTCAACAGGCGGCGGTGACGATGATCTCCACCTTCAGCTCCGGACGGGCCAGTTTTGCTTCGCCGCAGGCGCGGGCGGGGGCGTGGCCCTCGGGCACCCAAGCATCCCAGACTGCGTTCATCTCCGCAAAATCCGCCATGTCGGCGACCCAGATGATAGCCTGCAAGATCTGTTCGGGTGAGGAGCCCGCGGTCTCCAGCAGTGCCTCGACCCGCGACAGGCACTCGCGAGTCTGTTCCGCGACGGTAGCACCATCGCCCACCTGTCCGCAGAGATAGGCAACACCATTGTGCTTGACGATCTTACTCATGCGCTGGCCGGTTTCGATACGTTCGATCATTGGTCTGTCCTCAGTTTTTCCCGGTGGCGGGTGGGGTCTTCAGTGATGCCAACTCACCCAGGGTCACGGGCTTCAGTGGCGGGCGAATGCGATAGTAGCCGGTCTGGTCCGGCGTCTGCCCAGTTGCCTCGGCCAGAAGGGCGGTGACTGTCAATCCGCAATAGCGCCCTTGGCAGGGCCCCATGCCGACGCGACCAAAGGCCTTGGTCTGATTGGGGCCAAGGCATCCGGCGCGCGCATGGTCGCGGACCGTACCGGCGGTCACCTCTTCGCACCGGCAGACCAACGTCTCATCCCTTGGCGACAGCGCCTGCGCGCAGGGCGGATAGGCGGTATCCAGAAAGGGGCGCGGGGCCTGTTCGCGGGCGCGCGCGGATCTGAGCGGTCTGGCTCGCCGGTCCCGCTCATCCGGCGTAAGGCGCGCCGCGTCGCAGGCGATGGCCAGCGCGGCAAGACGGCCCGACAGAGCGGCGGCCTTGGCCCCGCCGATGCCCGCGCCGTCCCCGGCGACAAAGACTCCGGGCACATCGCTGCGCCCCCAACAATCCAGCGTCGGGACGAAACATTGCTGCTGCGTACTCCAGTGATGGGCGACGCCAAGTGCGCGCGCAGCCTGCGTATTTGGTACCACTCCGTGATGCAGGAATACGGTCTCGCACGCCAGACGCCGGGTCCGGCCACGATGGCTGAAACACAGCACCTCGGCGCGGGTGTCGCCTTCGATCCGGATGTCCTGAGCGCCGGTGTAGCGTGGCACGCCTCCGCGTTTCAGCTCCGCCAGCATCCGCAGCCCCTTGGCCATGTAGGGCCAGCCGCGCAGGGCGCCGCCCAGATGGCGCAGGGCGGCACGGCGGTTGCGGCCGGTCTGTGTCTCGACAAGCGCGAGGGGCGGCTGGCCGGCGCGCAGCATTTGAACCGCGATCAGGTACAACAGTGGCCCCGCCCCTACCAGCACCGCGGAACGGGCCAGCACGCCGGATTGCTTCAACAGGATCTGCCCCGCCCCGGCCGTCATCACTCCGGGCAGGGTCCAGCCCGGCAGCGGCATGGGTCGTTCCAGCGCGCCGGTGGCCAGAAGCACCCGGTCGGCAGTCAGCTGCGCACCGCGCCCGTCCCGCGAGTAGGACAGGCAAAATCCCGGCTCGATCGACCAGACCACTGCTCCGGTTACATGTTCGACCGGGCTGCGCCGAAGCGCGACAGTGAGGAAGCGACCGGCTGTATAGTCGGGCCCAAGCAGCGCGGCCCGGTGATCCGGCACATGATCCACATCGCGGTAGATCTGCCCCCCGGCGCGGGGCTGCTCATCCAGCAATGTCACGCTGAGGCCCGCGTTGGCGGCCTCGGTGGCGGCGGCCATGCCGGCGGGACCGGCCCCGATGACGACAAGATCACGATGCGACATGACGGACCTCCGGGCTACCGGCTCGGGTAATCTGAAGTCCTTCGGCAACCTCGATCATACAGGCCTGTCGCTGCACGCCGTCGATCTCCACCAGACAGTCGAAACAGGCGCCCATCATGCAAAAGGGCGCACGCGGGGCGCCAGACACGGGCGTGTCACGAAAGCGCTCAATTCCGGCGGCCAGCAGTGCAGCGGCCAGGTTTGCCCCCAGCGGCAACAGCAAGGGGGCGCCATCAAAGCGAACCTCCACCCGAGGGGCGCTGCTGGCCTCGATCTCAAGAAACGGCAAAACGGGATTCACTGAACACCTCCAGGTCGGGAGCCGCCGCGGTGCCCTCCAGCCAGTCCGGCAGGAGCATCGCATGGGCGGCAGCAAGGGTGATGCCACTGTGGCAGGTGACAAGGCTGGCGCCGGGCATTTCGGCGCTGCGCTGGTAGATCGGCAGCCCGTCGGGTGACAGCACCCGCAGCGCGCCCCAGCTGCGCACCAACTGTGCCCGCGCCAGCGCCGGGTATGCAGCGATCGCCTCGGCTGCAAGGCCGGAGAGGCCGGACTGGGTGACGCCATCGTCGTGGCCGACCTCCTCGTTGGTGGCGCCAATCTGGATGCCGCCCTCATCGACCTGCCGGGCAATCAGGGAGGGGCGGTTGATCAGCTTTGGCAGCTTCTCGGTGATCAGCACCTGCCCGCGTTGCGGGCGGATCGGTGCCTTGAACCCCATCTGCGGCCCAAGGCGCGCGGCCCCAAGCCCCGCAGCCAGCACGACCTTGGCAGCGCGGACCCGCGTGCCATCGGCGCAGGCAAGTTCAAAGCCATCCGGCTGGGTCACCTCGGTCACGGTCTTGCCGGTCAGGACCCGCCCGCCTCGGCGCCGCACGTCGCGAGCGAGCGCCAGCAGCAGCTTCAGCGGATTGGCGTGGCCGTCCTGGTGATGCAGGATCGCGCCGACCACCTTGGGTCCGATATGCGGCTCTTCCTTGCGCAGGGCGTTGTGGCCAAGCACATCATAGGGGTAGTCGCCATCCAGCTCCGCCTTCAGGATTTCGTATTTCTCCACAGTCGCCTGCAGCGTGTCTTCGGAAAAATGCAGGTCATACCCGCCGTTCTGCTCAAGCGGCACCGCGTTGCCGGTGTTCTGTTCCAGCTCGGCGGCAAACTCGGCCCAAAGCCGCGCCGAACTCTGCGACCAGCGGGCGTAGCGGGGTTGTTTCATCCCCTTTGACTGAACCCAGACCAGACCAAAATTGCCGCGACTGGCCCGAAATGAACCGTCATCGCCGTCCAGCACCGTGACCGTCAGCCCGCGCCGCAACAGGCCCCAGGCCACCGCAAGGCCGACTATGCCGCCGCCGATGATCGCGTAATCGCTGTCCATGCTCGTTTTCCAGGTCTTGGGGTAAGAGGGGGAGGCCGGGCGGGGACGCTCTCTCCCCGCCCGAACTGTGGCTCTGCGTCTCCTGTCCCCTGCGGGTCAGGAGCGGGCAGCGCAGATCACTCGGCGGCCGCGGCCACCTTGTCGAGGATCGCGCGGCCCCAGTCGGCGCCCACATCCTCCAGCACTGCCGGCCAGACATCGCTACGCACCTTGGCCGCCATTGCCGCCAGCTCCGCGTCGCTGAGGCTGATCACGGTGGCACCCAGCTCGTCCACGAGGCGCTGTTCGCTGCGCTGCTGGTCGGCCTCGGCCACATCCCATCGGGTCGCCTCAAAGGCCTGAGCCTGCTCGACCAACGCGGACTGATCTTCATCCGACAGGCTGGCGAGGCTCTCGTTTGAGATGATCATGTACCAGACCTCGAAATGGGTATTAGCGGGGATGTAGGTCTTGGTCACATCCCGGAAGGAGGCGTAATAGCCTTCGGCGCCGGAGCCGATGACCCCGTCCACAACCCCGGTCTGCACCGCGGTGAAGGCCTCGGAGAAGGGGATCGGCGCGGGGATGTAGCCAAGCGCCTCGCCGGTCAGCTGAAAGCTTTTGATGCCCGGCACGCGCACCTTGATGCCGTTTGGATCGACTGAGCCGGCGGCGGGGTTTTCAACGTTGAGGGAAATACCGCCGAAATAGACCGGATAGGCGGCGAGCATGGTAATCTCCTGCTCGGCGTAAAGCTCCGCCATTACCTCACGCACGGCCCCACCGGGGCCATAGATCGCGCGTGCCTGTTCCCAGTTGCCCGCAAGATAGGGGAAGGAAGAGATCTGCATACGGCGGTCGGCAGCGGTAGCAGCCGGTTGCGTCGCCATGTCGATGGCACCGACGCTGATGCGCTCCTGCACAGTGGTGTAGTCCCCCAGGGCGGAGGCCGGGAACAGCTTTACGCTCAGGTCACCGCCGGTGGCGTCGGAAACAGCGGCGGCGAAGGCGCGCAGTTCGGTGTCGATGGTGGTGTCCTGCGGGCGCACATGGCTCATCTTGAGGGTTTCGGCGCTCGTGTGGGTGCCGATCGCCATCAGCGCTGCCGCGGCAGTGGTCAGGAATGCATGTTTCATAGGGTGTCCTCCGTGTTGATTTCTGAATGTCGGGTTGCGTGCGATTTGAGGGATCAGGGGGTGATGTCGTAGCCGAACAGGCGCGGCAGAAAGAGCGACAGATCGGGCCAGAGCGAGGTCAGGAAGACCACTGGAACATAACCGAACAGGATCAGCTTCATCGCCGGGGGGATCACCTTTGTGACCTTCACCTTGCCGATGCGTGCCCCGAGATAGAGGATCGAGGCATAGGGCGGCGTAACCCCGCCCATGGCGGTGTTGACGCCCATGATGGCGGCGAACTGCACCGGGCTGATGCCGATCGCCTGCATCAGCGGCAACAGCAGCGGTGCGATCAGGATGATGGCGGTCACGTCATTCACCACCATGCCCACCAGGAACAGCAGGATGTTGATGAGGATCAGCAGCAGTACCTTGTTTTCGGTGATCGCAAAGATGCCCTGCACCAGCTGTTGCGGGATGCTTTCGTAGACAAACATCTGGCTCAGGATCATCGAGAACAGGATCATCATCATGATCGCGCCCACGGCAGTGGCGGCTTCCTTGCCGGCAGAGAAGAAATTGTCCCAGCGCAGGCCCTTGTAGATCAGGAACCCCACCGGCACCGCATAGATCACGGCCACGGCGGCGGCCTCTGTCGGGGTCATGATGCCGCCGTAGATGCCACCAAGGATGATCACCGGCATCAACAGCGCCGGGAAGGCGTGAAACCCGCGCCGGGCGACCTCGCCGGAGAGTTCGGTAAAGCTCGGCTTGTCATCCAGCACCAGATCGAAGTTGCGCGACATCACCAGGTTGATGATCGAGAAGGCGGTCATGATCAGCAGGCCGGGACCAAGCGTGGCGAGGAAGCAGGCCAGGATCGACGTGTCGGTGACCCAACCGTAGACGATCATCGTGACCGAGGGCGGGATGAGCAGACCGAGAATGGAGGAATTGGCAATCAGGGCGGTGGCATAGGCCCGCGGGTAGCCACGCTTCTCCATCTCCGGGATCAGCAGTGGGCCGATCGCCGCAATCCCGGTAAGGCCGGAGCCGGAGATTGCCCCGATGACGGCGCAGGACACCGCCGCCACCACACCGAGGCCACCGCGCACATGGCCGATGAACGCATTGACGAAACGCAGCAGCGAGGCGGCAATGCCGCTTTCGGACATGATCGTTCCGGCCAGCACGAAGAGCGGGATCGCGAGCAGCACCGGATTGCCCATCTGCTGGAATCCCCAGAGCATCATGCCCTTCATGGTGACGTCGCCGATCAGATACATCACCATCAGCGCCGCGCCGAAACAATAGGGCAGCGGCACCCCCAGGGTCAGCGTGATCACCAAAAGGGCAATGGCCAGTAGCGCGATCTCGATCATGCTGTGTCTCCGGACTTGAGGCTGCGAATGTGGCCCCAGAGGTGCCAGGCGGTGTAGACCATCATCAGCGCAAGACCGGCCAGCAGGGCCACGTCGGAATAGAAGGTCGGGATGTAGAGGGTTGGGCTCTCACGCCATACGCGCCAGGCGTAGCGGGTGTACTCCCAGGCCCAGGACAGCAGCCACAGACCTACGATGAGGCTGATCACCTCGCCGATAATGGCGAGAATGGTGTGGCCGCGCTGCGAGGTGACAAAGATCTCGAGCACGTTGGCGCGGATATGGGTGTTCTCGCGCGAGGCGTTCACCGAGCCGAGGATATAGAGCCACAGGGTCGGATAGAGCATGGTTTCCTCCAGCCCCATCACCGGCACCTGCAGCACATAGCGGGTGATGACCTGCACGAATTGCCCCAGTGCCACGAGGCAGATCAATGCGGTCAGCAGATATTTGGCAAATGTGTCCATGTGTCCCCCGGTTGCTGCGCCGTCTGTGCGGTTTCGGGACATCACACTGGACAGCGTGCATAAAATCAATTTGATAATATCTTTAGGTCCATCAATTGAGTTTATGCCAAATGCCCCTCTCTCTGCGCCAGTTGACGACGTTTCGCGAGGTCATGCGCTCCGGTTCCATCAGCCAAGCGGCGCGCACCGTCGGGCGCACCCAGCCGGCGGTCTCCACCATGGTGCAGACGCTGGAAGACCAGTTGGGGTTTGCGCTGTTTGTGCGCACCCATGGCAAGCTGACACCGACGCCGGAGGCCTATTTCTTTCTGGAAGAATGCGAGGATATCCTGAGCCGGGTCGAGCGCACCGAACGCACGCTAGAACGGGTCAGCGCGCTCCAGTCCGGCAAACTGAAGATTGCCTGTCATCCGGCAGCCTCCAGCGTGTTCCTGCCGCGCCTGCTGACCCGTTTTCTAGTTGGCAAGGACGATCTGCAGGTGTCGCTCATCATGCGGTCGTCGGACGTAATCGAGGATCTGATCGCCTCGCAGCAGTTCGACATGGGCTTTGCCGAAACGCCTGCGCCAAGGGCCTCGATCAACCAGGTGGACTATGAGCTGGAATGCGTCTGCATCCTGCCTGCGGATGATCCCTTGCGCAGCGCCGAGGTGATCACACCAGCGGATCTGGACGGCCGCCCGATGGCGGCGCTGTTCGACCATCACGGCACTGCCCTGCGCACCGAGACCGTATTCCGCGAGGCGGGCGTGCGCTTCAACAAGCGGTTCGAACTGCGCACGTTTCTGCCGGGGTTGACCTTCGTAGCCGCGGGAGCCTGCTGGATGATCTGCGACATGATCACCGCCTACAGCCACATCTTGCAGACTCCGGAGGCAGACCAGTTGGTGATCCGCCGTTTCCGGCCAAGGGTATCAGCCGGGGTTTCGATCCTGACACCCGGCTATGCCACCCCTTCGATGGTCAGCCGCGCCTTCATCAGCGACCTGCAGGAGGAGGTCGGGCAGATGATGACCTATATGGATCAGGTCCTGGCGCGCGGCTGACACGGATCAACCCACCGGGCGAGCGCGGCACCTCTTGAATGGCCAAGTCTCTGTTTCGGCGCCCCCTTTTGCGCCTGCGGCCTGATGATGGGCGCGGATCAAAGTGCTTTCGATCATTTGAAGAGCGGCCGGCAAGGCCCCACTTTGGTGCAGTGCTGACACTATCTCATCCCTTAGCCCCGCCAGTGTCCAGCGTCGGAACTGGCGATAAACGCTCGACCACTTGCCTAACACTTCGGACAGCTCGCGTCATGCCGGAATCGCGCGGAGACGCCCTTGTGTCAATACAGGCTAACCGGCTGGGGGAAGCATCCGGTATGGGCCTTTAGGTCATGTTGACAAAAGGCGCACCCAAAGGCGGATGGACGTGATGTCTATGAAGCCAAGGAAGCTCTCAGCGGTCTTGTCGTAGCGTGTGGCGATGCGGCGCGCATTCTTGAGCTTGTTGAAGCACCGCTCGACGAGGTTGCGCAGGGAATACAGCGAATGATCGACACCGACGCGCATCTTGCGTGATTTTCGCATCGGGATTTGGGTCAGCACATCCCGCCTATCCATCTTTTTGCGAATGCTGTCAGCATCATAACCCCTGTCAGCCAACAGAACGCTCGGCTCAGGCAGGTTGTCGGCCATGACCAGATCGAACCCCAGATAGTCCGATTTCTGGCCCGGCGTG